>JBKJZO010000083.1:0-7470 GCA_046715235.1 Mycobacteriales bacterium | reverse complement strand
GGCCGGCAGCGTCGCCGTTCGATGACGAGGGCGTGCCCACGCGGCGTACGGCGATCATCGAGGACGGCGTGCTGCGCGGCTTCTTGCACAACACGCAGACCGCCGCGCGTGGGGGAGACCCGAGCGGTACGACGGGCAACGCGTCGCGGGCGGGTTACAAGAGCTCGCCGGGCATCTCGCCGTCCAACCTCTTCTTCGACGGCGCGACGGTGCCGGCCGCCTCGATCGTCTCGGGCCTCGCCGACGGGCTGTACGTGCAGGACGTGTCGGGCATCCACTCCGGCGCCAACCCGGTGTCGGGCGAGTTCTCCGTGGGCGCCACCGGCATGTGGATCCGCGGCGGCGAGCTCGCCGAGCCGGTGCGTGAGGTCACCGTCTCGTCGACGATCGTCGACATCCTCACCGCGATCACCGCGCTGGGCGACGACCGGCGCTTCTTCCCGTTCGGCGGCGCGCTGGCCGGCGCGACGATGCTCGTGGCCGAGATGACCGTCGCCGGCTCCTGAGCGGCGTATTCGGGCCCCTGCCTCGCGCTGAAGACCCACCAAGATCGCCGTTGTGCAAACTTTGGCGTTTAGGGCCAAAGTTTTCTGCGCTAAACGCCAAAGAATGCACTGACGTGATCAAGGCGGCCCGAAACGGGCGGTACGACGTCGAGGTGTCTTCGGTGCGCCTCGCCGATGTCGGTGGCATGACAGACGTCAAGGCTCGACTCGAGGCGGCGATCCTCGCCCCGATGCGCAACGGACTGCAAGCTCGACAACAGCGGGTTACGGGTCACCGTGACTTATCGCCACGGCATTGGCAGTCCCTTGCGGCGCTTGTCGCGGGTGCGCTTCAGCTGTCCTCAATGGCACGCAGGCGGCTGAGGATTCAGCGCGAGTTCGAGCGAGCTCAAAGAACCCAGGTCGCCACCCTTCGGGAAATTCGCCCGTGGCCAAAACAGCCGCGATAGACACGCTCGGCGGATAGGCCCGCCAAGGGCCGGTAGGTAACCTTGACCGCATGACTGTTTCCCCAGATGTCGCCCCGGCGCTGTCGCACGGTGACACCGAAGACGTGGTCTTCCACTACGTCGACAAGACCAAGATCGTCGAGAGCGCGGTCACCGGAAACCTCGTGCAGGCCCTGTGCGGCGCGGTCTTCCCGGTCACCCGCTCCGCCAAGCCAGGCTCGCCGGTATGCCCGTCCTGCAAGGACATGATGGACGCCCTCCGGGCCTTCGGGTCCTAGTCAGCAGGTAGCGCCCGAGCTAGCCGCGCAGCACCACTGAAAGCCGCGCCGTCGTCGCGGCATGCGCGAGTGCTTGCGCGGTCGCCGGTGTCGTCGCGAGTACGACGAGCGCGCCGCCTTCGAGCGGATCAGCACGGTCGTCCGGCCCGCCCCCAGGAACGGTCACGACCACCACGTCCGACGCGACGACTCGTGCCTGCGTCGCCGTGTCAGTCGAGCCCAGTACGTCGACCCGGTCGCCGGGAGAGAGCAGCGCAACCGCGGCAGCGTCGGCGATCCGGACCGGCGCGCCAACGAGTCCGCGCTCGCCCACCGCCGCGAGTAGCGAGGCACCGACGAGCCGGACGTCGGTGAGCGCCTCACCTCGGCGTACCGGCAGGGCGACCGCCCGCCCCAGCACCGACGCCCCCGGACGCAAAACCCCGGCCGGTACGACGGCAGGCGGCAGATCGAGCCGGTGCAAGTCGTCGATCCCGAGCACGTGTCCCGCCGGCAGGTCACGCGCCGCCGCAAGGACTGCCGTCGTCGCCGCCGGCCCCGGGGCGAGAACGTTCAAAGCCGCGAGAACGGCGCCGGCCGCGCAGAGCGCGGCGAGGGGCCGCCGGAACCGGTTGATCGCGCTCGTCACATCGCGCAGCGCACCCACGCCCGCACCAACGCCCGAGCCGACGCCCACGCCGGGGCGCAAGCCGCCCGCCAACCGGCCGTCACCCGCGCCGCTGCGGCGGCCAATCCCGAACCTCACTCGCGCGCCTCGCCGGGCCCGCTCACCGGCGACCCGCCCACCGGCGACCCGCTCACCGGCGCCCCGGTCACCGGCATCCCAGGCAGCCCCGCAAGCCCAGGCAGCGGCGCAAGCCCAGGCAGCGGAGGCAGCCCCGCGGCCAGCGAGCCACACTCACATGTCCGCTCCACAGGCAATCCGCCGATCACGTCGAAAAGCGCGTCACGCAGCCGCGCAGTGTGTTCCGCGAACACGCGCAGCACTTCGTCCATCGTGACCGCCTCGTCGTGACCCTCGACCCCGACGTCGTAGTCGGTGACCAGCGCGAGGCCGGTGTAGCAGAGGCCGAGTTCGCGGGCCAGCACGGCCTCCGGGTACGACGTCATGCCGATCACCGAAAAGCCGGCGTCGGCATACCAGCGCGATTCCGCCCGGGTCGAGAACCGTGGTCCCTGCACGATGACAAGGGCGCCGCCGTCGTGCACGTCGAAGCCGTGCGCAGCCGCACCCGCCCGCGCCGCCGCGCGCCCGTCGACGCAATAGGGGTCGGCGAACGACACGTGCGCGACCGAAGGTCCGTCGTAAAACGTCTGGTCGCGTCCCCAGGTGCGGTCGACGAGCTGGTCGACGACGACCAACGACCCCGGCGCGATCTCGCGACGCAACGACCCGACCGCGCACGGCGCGACCACCTGCGTGACGCCGACCGAGCGCAGTGCCCACAGGTTGGCGCGGTAGTTGATGCGGTGCGGCGGGAACCTGTGGTCGCGCCCGTGCCGTGGCAGGAACGCGACCGATCGCCCGCCGACCGAGCCGATGACGAGCGGATCGGACGGGTCGCCATACGGCGTCGTGACGGCATGCTCGCTCGCGTCGTCGAGGAACTCGTAGAACCCCGACCCGCCGATGACACCGATCTGCGCCAACACCGTCGCTACCTCCGCTGCCCGACTCGTCGATGCGCCCGACACTAGCGGCGCAGAAGGGGAGATCCGCGCCGCGCGCCCACTCTGTGCATGCAGCCATGTGACAGGCTTCGGCCATGCCTCAGGTGCGCGTCTTCACCGACGCGGGCGCTCGGACCCACGTGCTGCTGGCGATTCACGAACTCGTCGTCGCCGCGTTCGACGGCGATTTCACCGACAAGGATTGGCAACACACGCACGGCGGTTGGCGGGTCGTCGCGTACTACGGCGACGAGCTGGTCTCCCACGCCGCGGTCGTGCCGCGCGTCCTACGCGTGGGCAAGCGCGAGCTGCACACCGGGTACGTCGAGGGCGTCGCCACCACGCCGGAGCGGCAGCGGCACGGGCTCGGCGCGCTGGTGATGGCCGCGGCCAATGACGTTGTGCGCGCCAACTTCGAGATGGGTGCCCTGTCGACAGAGCAGTCCGGCTTCTACACGCGTCAGGGCTGGGAGAGTTGGCGCGGCCCGACGTACGTCCGCGACGGCGATGCGATCGACCGCACGCCCGAGGAGGACGACGGGATCATGGTGTTGCGGTTCGGACCCAGCGAGTCGATCGACCTGGCCGCACCGATTACCTGCGAGGCGCGCCCCGGGGATGCCTGGTGAGCGAGGTCAGGACGCTGCTGCGGCCGACGGCGTAGAGCTGCTCGACGCCGTACTCGCGGCAGCCGGCTGTGAGGAGGACGTGCCGGCGGATGCCGCAGAATCGGATTTCGCCGCGGTCGTCGACTCGGACTTGGACTCGCTCTTGGCAGCTTCGCCGCTCTTCGACGCCGCTTGCTTGGCACTGCCGCGCGAGTCGGTCTTGTAGAAACCGGAGCCCTTGAACACGACCCCGACCGGGCTGAAGACCTTGCGGAGCTTCCCGCCGCACACTGGGCACTCGGTCAGGGACGCATCGGTGAACTTCTGGACGACCTCCAAGCGCTCATCGCACGCGGTGCAGGCGTACTCGTACGTCGGCACTGGTCAACTCCGTAGCCACAATGGGTTAGCACTCGCGTGCTTCGACTGCTAATGATGCGGTACGCCGACGCACGCGTCCAGCGAAACCGGCCAGGTCGTCGAGCGTCCCCTTTCACGTCGGCTCGTGATCATGAACGCTGAATACGCTGCGCCAATTGGCACCGTCAAGAGACCGGCCCGGGCACGGTCATCACGAACAACCGGGTCAGCGACTTCCGTGACGCGATCTCCTATTTGACCAGCGTGAAGAACTTGCCGGCGATCGGCGCGGCATCGCGCCCGCCGACTCCACCGCCTTCGAGCAGTACGGCGACGGCCAGGTCGCCGCGGTAGCCGATGAACCACGCGTGGGTCTGCAGCGGTGTCGCGGTGCCGAACTCGGCCGTGCCCGTCTTGCCCGACACCGGCGGACCGGGCGCCGCGGCGTTCTTGCCGGTGCCCTCAGCGACGACCTGCCGCATCAGCCCCCGCAGAGTCGCCGCCAGGCGCGGGTCGAGTGGGCGCACCTGCTGCTCGTCGTCAGAGAGCGGGTTGGTGACCAGCACTGGCGAGCGCCAGGTGCCGTTGGCGACTGCCGCCGCGACGCTGGCCATCCCCAGCGGACTCGCCAGCACCCGCCCTTGCCCGATCATCGACGCCGCCAGCTCGGTCTGGTCCTTGGGCGCCGGCACCGAGCCGGTATAGGCCGGCATCGGCAGCTTCCAGTCGCCCCCGAGACCGAAACCGGCCGCGACCGCGCCGAGGTCGTTGTCCTTGAGCCGTCCGTTGAGGCTGATGAACGCCGTGTTGCACGAGTGCGCGAAGTCCTTGCTGAACGCCTGCGGTCCGGCCGCCTCGCCCTCGAAGTTGCGGAACGTCTTCCCCGACACCCTTACCGTCGGCGGGCACGGCACCGAGTCGGTCACCTTGACCCCCGCGCGCAGCAGCGCGGCCGTCGTGACGGCCTTCATCGTCGAGCCGGGCGGGTACTGGCCGGTGAACGCGCGGTTGAGCCGGTTGTCGTCGGGCCGATTGGCCGCCGCCAGGATCGCGCCGGTCGACGGCCGGATCACGACCATCGCGGCCGGCCCCTTCGGCTGACCCAGCGCGGCCTCGGCGGCGCTTTGGATGCGACGGTCGATCGTGGTCCTGATCGCCTGCGCCGGCTTGCCCTTGAACTCCTGCAGCTGCTCGATCGTGGTGTTGCCGAGCTTGATCTGGACGGCGCCGCTCGGCGTACCGCTGAGGCGCTCCTGGAACGCCGACTGCAGGCCGAACAGCCCGAGCCGGTCACCCGCCTGGTAGGCGTCCCCGGCAGCCTCGAGCACCTCGGCGCTCGCCTCCCCGACGCGGCCGAGCAGGGCCCGCGCGAACGTCGGCGTCGGCGGCGACAGGTCGCCGGTCGTCTGGAAAACGACGCCGGGGATCGGGTTGAGCCGCGGCCGCAACGGCGTGAACGCCGCGCGCGACATCGACACGATCGGCACGAACTCGTCGGGCCGCGCCTTGGCGACCTTGGCCTTGAGGGCGGCCACATCGGCGGTGATGACCGCGGTCAGCGCGGCGTACGTCGCGTCAGGATCCTTGATGCGCCTGGGCTCGATGCCGACCGTGATCGTCTCCGTGCGCGCAAACAGCGGTCTCCCGGCGGCGTCGAGGATGTCGCCGCGCCGAGGCAGCGACCGAGTGCGCGCCAACCGCTGACCCTCCTTCAACAGCGGGTGTACGACGGCCGGCGTCCAGGTGACGACCCACCTGTTGTCGCTCGCTTCCACGAGGGGCAGCGAGCCGTCGTGCGAGAACTCACCGAGCCCCGGCAGCACGTACTTCGCCGTGAACGGGGCGGTCGCCGCGACGCCAGTGACCTCGACGGCCCCGGCGGTCAGCGTCGTCGACGCCGCGTTGAGACCCTTGGCCGTCTCGTCGTGGGTTGTCTGCACCGCTGCCGCGTCGGCGTCGGTGAGCAGCGCCAGCTGACTGAGCTCGCCGGCCTGCCACAACTCCAGATAGCGGGCGGCGAGCTCCTCAGGCGTCTTCGGATACGGCGTCGGTGTCGGGCTCGGCGTCGTGCTCGCGGCCCCCGTCGCGGCCCCTGTCGTCGGCGCCGCCTTGTCCTTCTTGGACGACGTGCACGCCGGACCGAGCACCAGCAGGGCGACCACTACGGCTGTCAGCTGCCGGCGCACGGTGATCCCCCTTTGAATTCGGCTGTTTTCGACCCTAGCCGCCGGCGACGACAACGCGGTCAGGTGTGACGACGATGTGCACATTCTCGTCGTGCGCATCGACCGGCACCTGTTCGACGATCTCCGAGTCGAGAGCTATCCCGATGCGCGTCACGTCCGGCGCCAGCGTGTGCAGCGCGCGGTCGTAGGAGCCCCCTCCCCGCCCAAGCCGCCGTCCCGCGGCGTCGTAGCAGACACCCGGTACGACGACGACTTGCGCCGCACCCAGCGTTGCCGGCACGGATGAGCCAGCCGGCGGCTCGAGCAGCCCGAGCCTCCCGGCGACCAGCGCGTCGTGTCCGGCGTACTCACGCCAGAGCAGTGAGCTGTCGGCCGACAGCACCGGGAGCAGCACGCTGCAGCCTCGCGCGGTCAGCGCCTCGATCAGCGGCCTGGTGTCGATCTCGTCGCCCAGGCTGACGAAAGCGGCGACCACGGTTGCCTCCCGCACCGCAGGCAGGTCCAGCAGCCGGGCCGTGATCGTGCTCGATGCCTGCGCCAGATCGGCACGCGGTACGCCGGCGCGAGCGTCGCGCATCCGGCGGCGCAGCGCTGCCTTCGCATGCGAAACCGCCTCGTCGGAATGCGGCTGCGACGTCGTGGGCATGGCATCTCCGACATCGAGGGTCCTCTCATGTCACCATTTCATGAGCGCAGGAGCGCCGCGTGTCACTGCTGCCGCCATTGCGGCCGGCTGAATCGGCGCTGAACAGGCTGGAGGCGAGAGCAGTGCCGTTGCGGGTGCGTCTCTCGCTGGCCTTCGTGGTCATCGTGATCGTCCCGTTGTTCGTGACCGCGCTGTTGATCGAGTTCGTGCTCGCGCGCAACCTCGACGACAGCACGCGTGAGCGGCTTGGACAGGGGGTCAAATCGGTCTCCGCGCTGGAGTTGCAGTACGAGAAACGGGTGCAGGCGTCGGCGCTCGCAGTGTCGGCGACCCCAGGTCTGCTGGAAGCAGTGCGTGACGGGCGCACCAACGTCGCGCGGGTGCTCGTCGCCAGACATCTCGAAGGCATCCGCGGCGCCGGTGTCGATGCCGACTTCACCGCCATCGTCAGTCCCGACGGCGACGAGATCGTGTCGTTCGGGCGCGCGCCGCAGTTCCGCCCCGGTACGACGGCGCCGGAGATCGCGGCGTTGGCGCCAGACTCAGCGCGGTCGCCGTACGCCATTGTCGGGCGCGCGCTGCTCCTGCTGCAGGGCGCCGACGCGCGCGAGCTCGGCACAGTCGTCAGTGGGTTCTGGCTCGACGACCTGACGCTGGGCGAACTCACATCAGCCTCGAGCGACATCGAGCTGACCGTCGTCGCCGATGGAAGGGCCGTTGCCACGACCCTCGCAGATGACGAGCGGGTCGCGGCGCTGGCCAGCGC
>JBKJZO010000082.1:0-10644 GCA_046715235.1 Mycobacteriales bacterium | reverse complement strand
GTGAGCTTCTCGCGGTCGCGGATCATCTCCTCGACGGTGAGCTGGCCGACGATCGCGCGCAGGTGACCGGCGAACACGTTGTGGACGCGCGCGTCCATGTGCTCCTGCTGGTCGAGGAAACGGCGGGCGGCGTTGGCGATCGATGCGTAGTCGTCGCCGATCTTGAAGATGACGACGCCGCGGACGCCCAGCGGGATGCCCTGCTGGGTCACGCACTCGATGGCCAGCTCGGCCTCACGCAGGTCGAGCGAGAGCCGCCGTACCGTCTGGATGCCGGGAATGACGAGCGTTCCCTTCCCCGTCACGATCTTGAAGCCGAGGCTCTCCGCTGTGTCGCCCGCGTCCGAGTGGTCGCGCAGACCGGAGATGATCAGCGCCTCGTTCGGCTCGGCGACCCGCCACATCATCTTGAAGACGAGGAACAAGACGACCAAGCCGCCGACAGCTGCGCCAACGATGTATTCCATTGCTGGTAGTGCCCCCTAGTCCGGCAAGTCGTGCCGGAAACGTCCCCGGGCCTATGCCGGAGAGACGGTGATGGTGCGCGGAGGGAAGTACTCGACCACGACGACTCGTGATCCCGACGGGATCGTCTGTGAGCTGTCGCTGGCATACGCGTTGAAGGCCTCGGTGCCGCCGCGGACGGGCACCATGACTTCGCCGACATGCCCCGGGGCGATTGCCGCCGTCACGCGGCCGATCTTGCCGAGCATTGAGTGATCAGCCACCGGAGCTAACGCGTTTCCTTTCCCTGTCGCACCTGTAAAGCAGCACGAGCGTAGACCCGCCCGAATCGCTTGTGAAGCGGTTCACAATCCGGAGCGTGGCGTGTCATTCGCCTCCGCAGCGCCGGCCCTCCGCAGAGCGTCGGTGACCGGGGCGTACGCCGACGCGATCCCTTCGAGGTCGGCCTGGACTGCCGCCAGCGCCGCCTTACCCGCCGGTGCGTGCCGGGCAGCCTCCTGCTTGTGCCGCAATGTGTCGAGCTGCTGCCCCGCCAGCCTCAGTGCGCCGTCAAGAACCGTTTCGGTCTCGCGGACTCGGCCAAGCTCGATGGTCAGCTGCCCGATGTGGGCGTCGAGCGGGATGCACTCCGCCGCAGCCGATTTCGCCGCGTCCTCGTCACCGTCGTTGAGGGCGAGCCGCGCCTTCTCCTCGAGCCGATCGATCGCGGCGCGCGCCGCGCGACGATCGCGCTCCAACCGCGCCTCAGCCGCGAGCACCGACGCGTGCGCCGTGCGCAGTCTCTGAACGGCGTCGAGCCGCTCCTCGAAAGCCTTGTTGAGCAGCGCCATCGGCGACTTCGCCGACGTACGGCGGCGCAGCCAGCTCACCGGGCGTCGCCTGCGGAGGCGATATCAGGCGCCGACCGCGTGGAAGCCGCCGTCGACGTGGACCATCTCGCCCGTCGTCGCGGGGAACCAGTCGGACAGCAGCGCGACACATGCCTTCGCGGTGGGCTCGGGGTCCCCGACGTCCCAGCCGAGTGGCGCGCGCTCCTGCCAGATCTCCTCGAACCGCTCGAAGCCCGGAATCCCTTTGGCCGCCATGGTCCTGATCGGGCCGGCGCACACCAGGTTGACGCGGATGCCCTTGGGACCGAGATCGCGCGCCAGGTAACGCGACGTCGACTCGAGCGCGGCCTTCGCCACACCCATCCAGTCGTACGCCGGGAATGCCTGCGTCGCGTCGAAGTCGAGCCCGACGACGGAGCCGCCCTCCTTCATCAGCGGCACCAGAGCCCACGTCAACGACTTCAGCGAGTACGCCGACACGTGCAACGCGGTCGCGACGTCGTCCCACTCTGTGTTGAGGAAGTTGCCGCCGAGCGCGGCTGTCGGAGCGAAGCCGATCGCGTGCAGGATGCCGTCGACGTTGCCCCACCGGGAGCCGAGCTCCGTCGCGAGAGCCGCGAGATGTTCGGCATTGGTGACGTCGAGCTCGAGTACGTCGGGCGGGTCAGGCAATCTCCTGGCGATGCGCGTCGTGATGCTCATGGCCCGGCCGAACGACGTGAGCACGATCTGCGCGCCCTGCTCCTGGGCGACGCGGGCCACGGAGTAGGCAATGGAGCCCTCCGTCAACACGCCGGTAATGACGACGCGCTTGCCTTCGAGCAGCACTGCGGACTCCTTCTGGCGATGGACGGACGGCGAGCGCTGAGAGTTCTAGCTCTCGGTTGCCTCAGCGGCCTTCTCTTCGACGGCAGGCTTCGCGGCGCCGACGCCCATCGTCGCGCGGATGGACTCCAGCCTCGCCGCGCCGGCCGTGTCGATCGCTGCCTTCTGCACTTCGAGCATCCGCACCTCGACCGAGCTGGACGCGAGCTCCTGCTGCCCGAGCGCCTTCGCGTAGCGGCCTTCGATCTTGTCGCGCACCTCGTTGAGAGTCGGTACGTCGGTCGGCACCGACAGCTCGCTTACCTGCTTGAGCGCGTCGTTCATGTGCTCCTGCATCTTGGCGTGCTCGAGCTGGGTCAGCAGCTTCGAGCGCTCGGCCAATCGCTGCTGCAGCAGGTAGGCGTTCTGCTCCACGGCGCGCTTGGCGGCCTCGGCCGACTGCAGCGCCTGGTCATGCAACGTCTTGAGGTCGCTCATCGACGCCTCGGCCGACACGAGCTGCGTCGCGAAGGCCTGCGCGGTGTTCTCGTAGTCAGCGGCCTTCGTCTCGTCGCCGCCGGTGCGCGACTGCTCGGCGAGCACGAGCGCCTGACGCGCTGACGCCTGCAGCTTCTCGACCTCGTCCATCTGCCGCGCGAGCTTCATCTCGAGCTGGCGGCGGTTGCCGAGCACTGAGGCGGCCTGCTGGCTCAGCAACTCGTGCTGGCGCTTGGCCTCCATGATCGCCTGCTCGATCTGCACTTTCGGGTCGGCGAGTTCGTCGAGTTTGCCCGAGAACGCGGCCGTCAGGTACTTCCACGCGCGGCGCAGCACCTTGAACATCAGTTTCCTCCCTGCAGGGGATCCGCCCGGCCTAGATCGCGGGTCGAACCCTCATCTTTGCCGATAACCGGCAACTCTGGTGCATGCGCCTGCGCGCCGAGTGCGCGTCGGCTGAGTTCTTCGGTCTCGGCCAAGCCGAGGCGCAGCGCCTCCAGATCCGACGCGAGCTCGTCGAGCTGGGCGACCCCGGTCACCGCATCCGGCGACGCGTCGGCCATCGCGACGAGTTCGGCGATGCGTGCGACCAGGCTCTCGAGTCCGACGGTGCCCGACTGCATGCGCGCGAGCAACGCGCTGGCGGCGTCGTACATCCGCTGGTGTACGTCGAGCTGTCCCTGCATCGCGAGGATCGACCGGTCGATCTCCAGCTGGATCTGCGGCGTCGCGGCGTTGTTGCGCGAACTGTGCAGTTGCTTGAGCTCGCGCTGAAGCAGCGGTACGTCGACGCGCCACATCGCGGCGGTGACCGCCGATGCCTGCCCAGCCAGCCGGCGCAGGTCGTCGATGGTGCCCGCGGACTCGCGAACGACGGAGTCGAGCCGCTCAGCGACCGGTCCGGCACGTGCGCTGGACACGATGTCGCGCAGGCTGCGCGTGGCCTGCTCGGCACGGCGCAACCATGACTCCTCCGGGGAGCCGCGCCGGACCGGCAACATGTCATCGTCGGCCGACTCCTTCGAGCCGACCAGCGCACCAGTCACCGACTTCACGGCGAGCGCGATCGCCGCCACGCCGATTGCCGCCGGAATCGCGATCGGCTCGTTGCCCGCCATCGCCCACGCGAGGCCGCCACCGGTCGCGGCGACGAGAAGCCCCCACGGGTCACGCAGCTCGTCCCACAACTTCATCCGCGCGGCACCATCAGAAGTTCGACACGACCTCGGTGAAGACCTTGTCGATGCTTGCCGGGTCCTTGGCGTCGTACGCCGCCCCGCGCGACGCGTCGGCAATCCGGCGCAGTACGTCGATCGACGCGCCGTCGCCGTACGCGATCGGGAAGACGCGGATCGCCTGCGCCTCATCCTCGGACTCGAGCGAGCTGACCAGGCCGTCGAGATCGTTGTCGGCGTGCTCGTTCTTGCCGTCGGTCAGCACGATCACGGCATTGATGCGGTCAGGCGCGTACTGCTGGCGCGCCGCCGCCACTGCCGCCCGCGTCGTCGCATACAGGCCGGTGCCACCGTTCGGGGTCAGCGATTCGATGGTCTTGCGGAACTCGCCGATGCCGGCGCGCAGTGACTTTCTCGGCACCAGCTCGACGTACGGGATCTCGCCGTTGAGCCGGGTCGAGAAGACCCAGAGCGAGAGTTCGTCGTCGGGCGAGAACTGCGACAACGCCTTGCTGGCCGCGACCTGCGCCAGTTCCAGCTTCGACTTACCACCCGCGTCGTCGCCCATGGAGCCGGAGACGTCGATGACCATGATGACGCGGGCCTTCTTCCGGTTGGCGTCCCACGACTTCTGCACGAGATCGAGCACTGCCGGCGCCGGCGGCGTGATCGTCAGCTTGGGTTCGGCTGCCAGCATCCCCTGCGCTTCGGTGATCTCGCCGCCGGGCTTGCCGGCGAAGTCGCGGAACGCGAACTTCTGGAAGACCGCCTGCTGCGTGGGCTGCTGCAGGAACTTCAGGAAGTCAGCGGCAGCCTTCTTCTTCGCCTCGGTCACCCAGTCGGCGTTGAGCACGACGTACGGGTTGTCGGAGATGAGCGTGCCTTCTTTGGGGTAGATCGCGACGAGCGGCGTCTTCGGCGGCTTGTGCTTGCCGAGCGTCTTCGGGTCACCCGTCGGATTGCCCTTGTTGTAGTCCCAGACCGACTTCTCCTCAACCGTGACGGCCGAGATGTAGGTAAGGCCCTGGCCCTTGTCGTCGGCTTTCTGCATGTTCGACAGGAACGTCAGGGTCGTGTCGCCGTAGTGCACGACGCTCGACTCGACGTCCTTGACGTAGGCCAGCGTCTTCGGGTCGGTGACGTTGGCCGCGGTGAGGTCGCTCGAGAGTCCGGTCGCGGCGAAGTAGGTGCCGATCGTCGCGTTGAGTCCTGAGGTCGAGAAGTTGGGGTTGGTCTTGCCCAGCCGGAAGGCTCCCCAGAGCGGCTGGTCGTAGCTGCCCCAGCCCTTCGGGTCCTTGCTCAGCGCGATGATGTCGGCCCAGCCAAGCGCCTTGCCCGGCCAGCCGAGCTTTTCGGCCATCGGCCGCGGCATCGCGATCACCAGCGGCGTCTGCGCGATCTTGGGCAGCTCTGCCGGGACGAGATCGGCCTGCTTGGCGCGCTGCTTCAGCAAGACCGCCCACGAACTCGACGCCGGCGACCACACATCGGGGCGCGGGCCGTCGGCGGCCTGCCAGCCACGGGCGAGCGCGTCCATGCCTCCGCCGGAGGCCTTGCTGAAGACATTGATCCGGACGCAGTTGCTCTCGACTTCGGGGTTGGTCGCGGCGTAATCGGCCGCCATCTGAGTGAGCAGCGCCGCTTTCTCCGACGACGCGGCGAACGAGACCACGGTGCAGCCCTGCGGATTGGGTGGCTCGGACGCTGCCTGTGAAGACGACGTGCCGTTCGGGGTTGCCGGCTTCTTGTCGCCGGTGACCAGACTGCGCACGCCGAGGACGAGCACGAGGGCGGCAATCGCCGCGAGAACGATCGGCAGCGGATTGCGGGTACGGCGCGGCATCCGGCCAGCCGCCTCTCTGCACGTGAGCGGCCCGGAAAATCCGCGCCGCGGGGTCAAAGCCTATGACCTGCGCCCCACTGCCGGAACGAACCGCGGCGCGCTAGCGTGCCTGAGCCCCGCGATCAAGGAGAGAGCGTGACCGATCGACCGCGCAGCTTCGACGAACTGACCGCCCTGATGGAAAGCATGCTCGCCCCGCTCGAGGAGCAGCGCGACCCCAAGCGCTTCTTCCTGGCCACCTACCTGCGCACGACGTACGCCGTCCGCGACGAGGTCCTGCGAGGGCACTTCGCTGACGTCGATTGGGTCGAGCACTGGGACGTCGCCTTCGCCGACCTGTATCTGCAAGCGCTGGCGCAGTGGAACGACGGCGAGCAGCCGAGCTCTCCCTGGCAGGTCGCGTTCGCCGCAACTCAGGGACCCAGGCTGCCGCCGTTGCGTCATGTCCTGCTCGGCATGAACGCGCACGTCAACCTCGACCTGCCACTGTCCTTGCTGGAAGTCATCACCGACGACGAGTTCGCCGACGCGGCGCTGGTCGCGCGTCGCAACACCGACCACACGCGGATCGACGCGATCCTCGCCAGCCGCGTCGCGGCAGAGGACGGGCGGCTCAAAGCGGTGGAGGAGCCAGGTGATCGCACACTGCTCGACCACCTGATGACACCGTTCAACCGCTTGGGCACCAAGCGTTTCCTCGCCGAGGCGCGGGCGAAGGTGTGGCGTAACGCGCTGCTCCTGAGTGCGGCGCGGCGGACGGGACCGGATGCGCTCGCCGTACGCATCGGAGAACTCGAGCGCCTGTCCGCCGCCCGCGTAGCCGATCTTCGGGCGCCCGGTCAGGTGATCGTCCGCCTCGCACGATACGGATTCGGCGTCTCGCTCGCGGACTGACTCGTCCCCCGGCAGCCACTCAGCGCGCAACAGGATCGCCAACGCCAGCAACGCCGCGGCGGGGCGACCGGTGAACCGAGCGACGTCGGCTCAACGTCAGATCCGCTGTTCCGGTCCGCCCGCGAGGTGATGCCCACGACCAAACTGAAGCGCGAAGGAAGCTCTGAGCTGACAGCTCCCGTCCGGCGTCAAGATATTGCCCTTCGACGACCCCGGTGCCTGGGTCTCCGATGTGTACCTGGACGTGCAGGTCGACAAGCAAACGAGCCGTGACGTGGCGGACGTTGCAGCCGGCAAGACCTGATCGCAAACGCCGAATCGGGCGTCCGCGAGCAGAACAAGGCCGCCTGGCGAGTCCTCCTTGCTGGCGCCTTCCTCGGAGCAATCGACGACAACGAGATCGTGACGTTCCCGCGCTGGCCGGGAGGCAACGACGAGAAGGGCAAGCCCAAGGGAACTCCGTTGGCGGAGTTGCTGACGCCTGTACCCGACCCGATAGTCGTCGGATAGACCGCTCCACCTCGTCGCGCCGAAGCACTGGCCGACCAGTCGGCGCAGCGCCAGTTGGTCCGAACGGTGGAAGCCGATTACTGCGCAACTAAGCATAGGTACATGCATTCCCGCCCAAATGGGACATCCGCCTGGCGCAGCGGCACTGCCCAGGCTGGTATCCGGCCCAATCGAAAGTTGCGCCGTGCGGGCGATGCGCGCTTTGGCACGCACTGTCACAGTCCGATTACTGCACGTATTGGATCAGGCTTGGCCGGGGGCCGACTGGGGGCACGAGTGCGCGAGCGGACGAAGGTGGGGCACACGCGGCGTACGCCGCCGCTGCGGGTTGCCTTCTGGCTGATCCTCGGCGGTATCGGCGGGACCGTGACGTCCGTCCTTGTTTACCGGCCCGCCACGGTGTGGATCCTCCTGCTGACCGGTGTGGTGGCGGCACTGGCCGCGCGTACGCACGCCGAGGAGCGGACCGCCGCGGGTGAGCTGGCGTTCCTATACGACTCGACCCGAATCCTGAACGAGATTGCCGAGGTTGACGAGGCGATCCTCGCGTTGCTGACCGAGGCGCGCACCATGTTCGACGCGCAGACGGCGGAGATCATCTTGCTGCCGGCGGACGACGACGCGGCGCTGCTGCGCTCGGCAGTCGGTGCCGGCGCGCACGTGACGTTGATGGAGCCGGTCCCTGCCGACGCCGTACGTCCGCTGATCGACGAGTTCGCCACCGGCGCCGCGCCGATGCTGGTGACGTCACAACAGCCTGAATTGCAAGCGTTCCTACGGGCGAACGGCGTGCGCGACGCGATGGCCGCGGCGCTGCGAGGTGCCAACCGCACGTTCGGCGTCGTCGTCGTGAGTCGTGGCGGCGACAAGGCGACGGCGTTCACCGCTGCCGACCTGGCGCTGTTCGCCGAACTCGCCGATCACGCCAGCGTCGCGCTCGAGAACGGCCGCCTCGGCCAGTCCCTTGCCCACCTGCGCGACCTCGAGCGCCAGCTCGAGCACCAGGCCTACCACGATCCGCTGACCGGTTTGGCGAACAGGTCTCTGTTCAGCGACCGGGTCGCGAGCGCGCTCACCCGACACGCTCAAGGCGATCCGATCTGCGCCGTACTGTTCGTCGACCTCGACGACTTCAAGATGGTCAACGACACCCTGGGCCACAGCGCCGGCGACGAGCTGCTGGTCGCCGTCGGGCAGCGCATCACCGGCTGCCTGCGACCCGTCGACACCGGCGCGCGACTCGGCGGCGACGAGTTCGCCCTGCTGCTCGAGAACATCGCGGGGCCCGAGGACGCCGCGCGCGTCGCGGCCCGCATCACCCACGCTCTTCGCCTGCCGGTCGTGGTCCTCGGACAAGCGGTGCAGGTACGGGCGAGCGTCGGGATCGCGACCAGCCTGGACGTCACGACGGCGGAGGAACTGCTCCGCAACGCCGACCTCGCCATGTACATGGCCAAGGCCGCCGGCAAGGGCCGGTTCAAGGTCTTCGAACCCAGCATGCGCATTGCCGTGGTACAGCGCCACGAGATGAAGAACGACCTCCAGCGGGCCGCGGCCCGGGGGGACTTCTCCGTGCACTACCAGCCGTTCCACGACCTCAAAACCGGTCGCCTCGTCGCGACCGAGGCGCTCGTGCGCTGGAACTGCCCTAGCCGCGGAATGATGTATCCCGACTCGTTCATCTCGCTGGCCGAGGAAACCGGGCTGATCATCTCGATCGGCCGCTACGTGATCCAGGAAGCCTGCCGGGTCGCCGCGTACTGGCAAACGACGTTCCCCAGCGATCCCATCTCGATGAGCGTCAACCTCTCCCCCGTCCAGTTCCAGCAGCCGGGACTCGTGTCGATGGTGGCCGACTCGCTCGCGAGTTCTGGCCTGCAGCCCTCCAACCTGATACTCGAGATCACCGAGGGCGTGATGCTGCAGGACTCCGAGTTCACCATCGGAGTGCTCAACGACCTGCGCGCGCTCGGCGTCCGCATCGCGATGGACGACTTCGGCACCGGCTACTCGTCACTGAACTACTTGCGCCGGCTGCCCATCGACATCCTCAAGATCGCTAAGCCGTTCGTCGACGGCATCGGCGAGGACGCCGGCGTGTCGGCATTCGCGCAAGCGATCGTCGGCCTCGGCCGCACCCTCGGCATGCAGACACTGGCTGAGGGCATCGAACACCCGTGGCAGGCCCGGGAACTCGAAGCGCTGGGCTGCGAGCTAGGCCAGGGCTACTTCTTCGCGCGTCCCATGCCGGCCGCGGAGATGGAAGCCCAGCTGCGACTGCGCGAGGCCGGCGAGCTGGACGACAGCATGGCCACGGTGATTGCCTTCCCTGCGTGAAGCCCGGCAGGCGGCGGTAGGCGATGGACCTCGGACTCGCCGGACGGTGTTACATCGTGACCGGGGGGAGTCGTGGCCTGGGATACGCGACGGCTGAGGCCATCGTGGCCGACGGCGGCAACGTCGTTCTTGCGGCGCGCAACCCGCAAACCCTTGCCGACGCAGCCGACCGGCTAGGGCGCGACCACGTCACAGCGCTCGCCTGCGACTTGGCGGACGCAGCCTCGCCCGCCGCGCTCTGCGATGCGGCGCGCGAACGTTTCGGGCGGCTGGACGGGGCGCTGGTCAGTGTCGGCGGTCCGCCCTACGGCAGCGTGCTCGAGATCAGCGACGATGACTGGCGGGCGGCTTTCGAGTCGATCTTCCTCGGCGGTCTGCGCATTGCGCGCACGGTGGCGCAGTCCGTAGGCGCGGGGGGGTCGATTGCGATGGTCCTGTCGAGTTCGGCGCGCTCCCCTATCCCTTCACTGGCGGTCTCGAATGGCCTGCGCCCCGGACTTGCGATGGCTGCGAAGACGCTCGCCGACGAAGTCGGTCCTGCGGGCGTGCGGGTCAACGCACTCATGCCCGGCCGGATCGCGACCGACCGGACGCTTTCCCTCGATGAACGATCAGGCGACGCCGCAGCCGCCCGGCGAGTCCATGAGGCCGGCATACCACTGCGGCGGTACGGCGACCCTGCGGAGTTCGGGCGGGTGGCCGCCTTCGTGCTCTCGCCCGCCGCGTCGTACGTCACCGGCGCGGCCATCGCCGTAGACGGCGGAGCGCTGCGCACGCTGTGACCAGCAGGCACTGTCAGCTCTCGACGAGATGCACCGGCTCGGCCGGCCCTTGCGGCGCGAACTGGGTCTGGTAGAGCTCGGCGTAGAGGCCGCCGGCCGCGAGCAGTTCGACGTGCGTGCCCCGCTCGACGATGCGCCCCTCGTCAACGACGAGGATCACGTCGGCATCGCGGACCGTCGACAGCCGGTGGGCGATGACCAGCGACGTCCGTCCCTGCAGCGCGGTGTTGAGCGCCAGCTGAACCGCCTGCTCGGACTCGCTGTCCAGATGCGCGGTGGCTTCGTCGAGGATCACGATGTCGGGTGCCTTCAGCAACAGGCGCGCGATCGCGAGCCGCTGCTTTTCGCCGCCGCTGAGCCGGTAGCCCCTGTCGCCAACGACGGTGTCGAGCCCGTCGGGCAGTGACGAGACCAGCTCCCAGATCTGGGCCGCCCGGCAGGCGTCGATGAGCTGCTGCTCGGTCGCGTCAGGCCGGGCGAAGAGCAGGTTGGCCCGGATCGTGTCG
>JBKJZO010000081.1:0-4283 GCA_046715235.1 Mycobacteriales bacterium | reverse complement strand
GACCGGCACCCGACCCTGCGCGAGGAGTGCCTCGATGGCGCTGGGGTCGACAGAGGTGATGTCGCCGACCTGGCCGATGTCGACCTCCTCGCCGTCGACGATCGCCGACCGGCGCTCGGCGACGAGCAGGTTGGCGTCCTCGCCGGAGAGCCCGACCGCGAACGACCCGTGATCGTTGATCAGCCCGACGATGTCGCGGTTGACCTGGCCGACGAGAACCATGCGCACGACCTGCATGGTCTCGGGGGTCGTAACCCGCAGGCCACCGGCGAACTTCGACTCGACGCCGAGCTTGGCGAGGTGCTCGCTGATCTGCGGCCCACCGCCGTGTACGACGACAGCGCGCAGTCCGACGTACCGCAGCCAGACGATGTCCTGCGCGAACTGCGCCCGGAGCGCGTCGTCGGTCATGGCGTTGCCGCCGTACTTGATGACAACGGTCTTGCCGTGGAAGCGCTCGAGCCACGGCAACGCCTCGATCAGCGTCGCGGCTTTTTCCTGTGCGGGTGTGCTCATGTGCTGTACGCCGAGTTCTCGTGGACGTAGGCGGCGGTGAGGTCGCTCGTCAGGACCTGTGCGGAGGCGCCGCCGGCATGCAGGTCGACGCAGATGGTGACGTCGCGCGGCTTCAAGGCGGCCGCGGCCACCTCGCGATCCCCTGCCTCGACTCCCGCCGTGCAGATGCGCACGCCGTTGAAGCTGACGTCGATCGCGTCGGGATCAAAGGTCGCGTCCGTCGTGCCGACTGCCGCGAGTACCCGGCCCCAGTTGGCGTCTTCACCGTGGATCGCGCACTTGAGCAGGGCGCTCCGCGCGACGGCACGCGCGACCTCGACCGCGTCGTCCTCGCTCACCGCGCCCACGACTTCGACGGTGATGAGCTTGCTCGCACCCTCGGCGTCCGCGGCGAGCTGCCTGGACAGATCGGCGCAGACGTCGGTCAGGCCAGTCACGAACTCGGGCCACTGCGCGTCGCCGGGTCGGATCTGCACGCCGCTGGCACCGGATGCCATCAGCAGCACGGTGTCGTTGGTGGACATGCACCCGTCGACATCCACACGGTCGAAGGTCTGCCGCGTGGCGCCTCTGAGGGCGGCCGCGAGGTCCTCTGACGCGATATCGGCATCCGTGGTGACGACGACGAGCATCGTCGCGAGCGCCGGCGCCATCATGCCCGCGCCCTTCGCCATCCCGCCGACCGTGACACCGTTGGCGAGCACCGCATGCGCCTGCTTACTGACCGTGTCGGTCGTGCAGATCGCCGTTGCCGCCGCGTCGCCGCCGTCCGCGGAGAGAGCACTGAAGGCCGAGGCGACACCCGGCAGCAGCAGGTCCATCGGCAGCCGTACGCCGATCAGCCCGGTGCTGGCTACCGCAATGGCGGCGACATCGCAGTCGAGATGCTCCGCCACAGCCGCAGCGGTGGCGACGGCGTCGTCGTACCCGGGCTTGCCGGTGCAGGCGTTCGCGCCACCGGAATTGAGGACCACCGCCCGGATGAGTCCGGTCTCGACGACCTGCTGGCTGAGCACAACCGGCGCCGCCTTGACCCTGTTGGTCGTGAACACGGCGGCGACCGCGCCGGTGCCTTCGTTCACCACGAGCGCGAGGTCGGGCCGGCCACTCGCTTTGAGCCCGGCAGCCACTCCGGCAGCGCGAAAACCCTTGGCCGCGGTGACGCTCACGGTGCGATTCCGGTCGCGGTCAGGCCGGCCGCTTCGTCGAGACCGAGCGCGATGTTGGCGCACTGAACCGCCTGTCCCGCGGCCCCCTTGCACAAGTTGTCAATCGCACTCACGACGATGGCACGACCCGAGTGGGGGTCGGCGACGGCCTGGATGTGGCACGAGTTGGAGCCAAATGTCGCGCCGGTGTGTGGCCAATGGCCGACGGCGAGTACGGCCACGAACGGCTCGTCGTCGTACGCCGCGTGCAATGCGTCGGTCAGCTGGACCGTGCTCACACCCTCGGCCATCCGGGCTGTGCTCGTGGCGAGAATCCCCCGCGGCATGGGAGCCAGCGTCGTCGTGAACGAGAGCCGCACCTCGTCGCCGGCGACCGAGCTCAGTGCCTGCTCGATCTCTGGCGTGTGCTGGTGCGCGCCGACCTTGTACGCCGACATGTCACCCATCAGCTCACTCGCCAGCAGCGCCGTCTTCGCGCTCCGGCCGGCGCCCGACGTGCCCGATGCAGCGACGACCACGATGTCAGCGGGGTTGATCAGGCCAGCAGCAAGCAACGGCGCCAGGCCAAGCGATACGGCGGTCGGGTAGCAGCCGGGTACGGCGATCCGTTTGACGTTGGCGAGCGCCGCGCGCGCACCGGGCAACTCCGGCATGCCGTAGGGCCACGTGCCCAGCGCCGACGGATTGGCGTGATCGCCGCCGTACCACTGCTTCCACGCCGCCGGGTCATCGAGGCGGTGGTCGGCCCCGAGGTCGACCACGAGGCAGTCACCCGGCAGGTCCGGGATGAGCCGCACCGACTCCCCGTGCGGCAACGCGAGGAAGACGACGTCGGCGTCGGAGAGCGCAGCGGCATCGGTCGACGCGAACGTGCGACCGGCGTACGACTGCAGGTGCGGATGTACTGCGGTGATCTGCTCACCGGCGCTGGTGCCGGCGGCCGCGACCACGACATCGAGGTCAGGGTGTCCGGCGAGCAGCCGGAGCAGCTCGCCGCCCGCGTAGCCGCTGGCGCCCGCAACGGCAACCCGGTGCCCCATGGATCAGCTCTCCCAGAAGTCGGTTTCGAGTAATCATGCGGTGATCTGCATATCTATGCAAGCTCATTGCGAGGCCACTGCCAGGATCGATGCCATGGCGGGCGACTTCAACACGACCGCGCCGTGGACCACGAACCGGCATATCTGGCCGTACGTCGGCCGCGGAGATCGGGGACGTGACTAGTGACCGATTGTGTTCGCCGGCCAGGCTCGGGAACCGCTGAATTGCGGACACAAGCGGTCACCAGTGGAACCGGAGCGTGTCCAACAGCTCCCGGCGGCTAGCTGCGTAGCTGGGCGCCGGTCGCAGCCGCGGCGGCCGCAACAGCGGCGTCCCGCGAGCGCAGGACCTCGTCGTCGGTAAGGGTGCGGTCAGGTGCCCGGAATCGCATCGCGAAGGCCAGCGACCTGAACCCGGCGCCCACCTGCGCGCCGGTGTAGAGATCGAACAGGCGGATGTCCTCGAGCAACTCCCCCGCCCCCGCTCGCAAGGCGGCCTCCACATCGGCTGCCGGGACGGTGTCGGCGACGACCAAGGCGACGTCGACAGTCGCCGGCGGGTAGGCCGACAGCTGCGGCGCGGTCACGTCGTCGACGGCCGCGGCGATCAGGGCATCAACGTCGATCTCAGCTGCGCAGGTGCGCGGCGGCAACCCAAGGGCCGCGACGACGCGCGGGTGCAGCTCGCCTGCGTGACCGATGACCACACCGTCAAGCAGGAACTGCGCGCACCGGCCCGGGTGATACGGCGTGGCCTCCCCTTGGCAGACGACCAGGCCGGTGGCGCGAACGGTGGCTGCGGCAAGGCGGCCGACCTCGACGGCGTCGGCCCAACTCGCCGCTCGTCCCGTGCCCCACCAGCCCTGCCGCTCGCGCTTGCCGGTGAGCGCGACTGCGAGCAGGCGAGGTTGCAGGGGAATCGCGGCGTCCAACGCGGCGAGCTCCTGCTCACTCGGCCGATCGTCGACGGCTGGCTTGGGCGCAGGCACCGGACGCTCCCGGCCGATGAACACCGGCGCGATCTCGAACAGCGACACGTCATCGAGGCCTCGGCTCACGTTTCGGTGCAACGCCGTCAGCAAACCCGGGAGCAGGGTCGAGCTGAGGTAGGGCTCCTCGTCGTTGATCGGATTCGCCAACCGCACCAGCCGGCGGCGCGGGTCGTCGTCCGGTACGCCGAGCGCGTCGAGCGTCGCGCCGGAGATGAACGGGTAACTCGTGATCTGCGCGTAGCCCGCCTCGGCCAGCGCGCTGACCAGGCCGCGCCGCAGCCGCTGATCACGGGTGAGGCCACGCCCGGCGGGTGCGGCGGGCAGCATCGCCGGGATCTTGTCGTAACCCTCGAGGCGCAACACCTCCTCGACCAGGTCGACCGGCATCGTCAGGTCAGGTCGCCACGAGGGGGGTGACACTACGAGCGGGCTGTCGCCTTCGACGTCGCAGCCGATGTCGTGGAGGCGACGGCGTACGACGTCGGGCGGGTAGGTGGCGCCGCCCACGCGGGTCGGCAAGTCGAGCGGCAAGAGGATGCTCGGCCGCGGTGCACGGTGATCTACGT
>JBKJZO010000080.1:0-3703 GCA_046715235.1 Mycobacteriales bacterium | reverse complement strand
ACGACACCCAGCGCACGTCGGCGCCCAGGTGCACCAGCGTCTCGATCAGTACGGCGGTCTGCACCGTCATGTGCAGCGAGCCCATGATCTTGGCGCCGCGCAGAGGCGACGCGCCGTCGTACTCCTCCCGTGCCGTCAGCCAGGGCTGCGCGTTCGTCCAGAAACTATCCCGGTGGCCGGATGTCATGCGCAGGCGCAGGACGGAAAGCTGAGGTCCGCGGTGGATTGACCGGCCAAAGATCACGTCCCACCCTGACAACCGAACACCGGTGGCAGAGCGTCCAATGGCAGAGCGTCAAACGGCAGAGCGCGTAGGAGCGGGGGTGGCGAGTCGGTGGCGGTGCTGGACGAACCGCGCTTCCGCGAGTTCGTCGCGAACCGGCAACAGGCGCTGCTTCGGACGGCGTACCTGCTGACCGGCGATTGGGGCACCGCCGAAGACCTCGTGCAGACCGCACTCACCAAGACCTATCTGGCCCGGCACCGCATCCGTGATACGGACTCCGTCGAGGCCTACGTCCGGGCGACGATGGTGACGACATCCACATCCTGGTGGCGCCGTCGCTGGCACGGCGAGCGCCCCACCGGGCACCTGCCCGACCCCGTCAGCGAGAACGACCGCACGGCGGAGTACGCCGACCGGGACGAGCTGTGGCGACACGTCCTGAACCTGCCCGCCCGGCAGCGAGCCGTCCTCGTCCTGCGCTACTACGAGGACCTCACCGAGGCCGAGACGGCGCGGCTGCTGGGCGTGTCCGTCGGCACGGTCAAGAGCCAGACCGCGCGCAGCGTGCAGGCGCTACGAGCCGCACTCGGCAATACCGGCGTCACCAAGGAGACCAGACCATGAGCATCGAAGAGCGCCTGCGCGAGAGCCTTCGCAATCAAGTGGACGCACCACCCGCTGTGCGTGATCTTGCCCATCACTCGCTGCGCGCAGCGGCGCGCATAAGACGTCTGCAGGCAGGCGCAGGCGTCGCCGTTGTAGCGATGCTCGTGGTGGTGGTTCCGTTGCAGCTCCGTGGATCACGCGACGGCACTCAGGACGGTGTGGCAGCAACACCGTCCGACAGTGCCGCTACGTCGTCAGCCCCGACGAGCGCGCCGGCGGAGATGCCTGCCACGACCTCGCCAAGCCTGACCGCCGACTCGGTTTTACCCGCGCCGTCAACCATGTTGCCGCTCGGTGCGCTGCCGAGAGTCCAGTATCTGATCAACGACCGCCTCATCCGGCCGTTTGACGAGGCCGCACGCTTGGTCCTAGGCGCCTACCAGCAGCTTCTCGCTACGGCGAACCACACCATCGGGTTGCGGGGGGGCCCGAACCAATCCTCGGAGATCGTGATCGTGGAAAAGGACGGATCGATCAAGGTCCTAATCAGCGAGCCGGGTGCGATCCTCGGGATCGCCGCCGACGATGCGCGCCTTGCCTACAGTCTGCAGACTTCCATCGGCGACGGGATCGGCATCGACTTCGTGCTCCTCGACATTGCGACCGGCCAGGTCGTGAAGCGGCTCCAGCGCTCGCCCATCGCGTCGGTTCCGGTGGCGATGACCGGCGACACGGTGCTGATGGCCGACGGCCTCGGCCCGGAGCATACGGTGAGCACCTGGAATCTCGCGACCAACAAGTACGACTACCTGTACGCGGAATCCGGCGGTGACATCGCACTCGACGCGGTACGCGACGTCGCGCTGCTCGGTGAGGGCGACACGTCGTGCGCTGCCGTGTGGGACCTTGCGGCAGCCAACCAGCGCTTCTCGAGCTGCATTGCCGGTATCCCGTCGGACGTGAGTGATGCGTTCGGATTGCTCGCCCCCGACGGCAAGAGATACGCCGGCACCCGCTACGTCAATGACGATCCCGCACAACGCTGGCCCGTGATCGGCGATGCCGCAACCGGCGAGATCGATGACCGACTGCGCGTGGTCTTCGAGACCGCGGGACTGCGCGTCTCCGCCGCGCCCGACCCGCGAGTTGTGTGGGAAGACGCGACGCACGTCATCGTTCTCGCGGATAGTGCGTACCGCAGCCAGGTGCTCGTGCGGTGCGACGTGGATGCGGCGAGCTGTGAGGAAGCCTTCAATTCGGCGACGCTGTCCTCGGTCCAGGACGCGCGGCTGAGGCTCGTGCGCCCGGTGCATTGACGGGTGACTCAGCCGCTGCCGTACTGGGTCGATTCAGGCCAGAGCTTGAGGTACGAGTGCGGGGTGAAGAGTTGGAAGATCGCCGTCCAGGCGGGCCCGCCAGGAGCGACGTTCAGGGTGTGCACCTGCCCCGGCGCAACGTCGATGAGGATCTCCGGACTGCCCCACCACTTGTCGATGCGCGCCACGACGCTGTGCGTTCCCGGCGGGACGACGAAGGACGACTGCTCGCCGGCCTTGACGTCGCCGCTGTGCACGCCGTCGATGAGGATCTTGTACTTGCGCACCTTGTCGCGATACGCGCCGCCGCCGCGACGAACGACGACTGTTCCGATGGCTGACATTCGGCGATCCTCGCAGACGCGCTCGGACGCTGTCAGTTCCGCAGTCGGTCAGCCAACTGGCGGTAGCGGCTGACCGGTACGACGTGCGCACCGGCAAACCCGCCGGTGGATACCAGCGCCCGCACCATCTCGACGGCATGTTCGACTCCGGCATCGCGGTCGGCGTCGAGGCGCTCGATTAACGCAGCAGGCATTTCGATGTCGGTGACAGTCTCGCTCAAGCGCACGGCCATCTTGCTGCTGGCCAGCACCAGTACGCCGGCCAGCAAATCGCCGTCGTACTCGACGGTTTCGCGCCACGCATGTAGGGCGCCGAGGTCGAACGACGCCTGTACGAGCAAGAAATCTGCCTGCTTCTTCCAGTCAGGAATCGGCTGTCCCACGCGCACTGTGGCGCCGATCCGGAAGCTCGCGCCGTCGAAGGCGCGCGCTTCGCGAATCATCCGGCCAACCGTGAGATCACCCGAACGCGCGGCGCCCTCTGGGGGATCGTCGCCGCGGACGAAGAGGAAGTCAGTCACGCCGTACGCCGACGCGGTGAGCAGGTCGCGGCGGAAGCCGAGCAGGTTACGGTCGCGGCTGTTGACGCAAGCGACCGCACGTCCGCCGAGCGACGCGACCTCGTGGGCGACCGCAATGGAGGAGACCGTCGCGCGGCCCAGGTGGTTGTCCGGGATCAGGAAGCGATCGGTGATGCCGTCAAAGGCAACGACCTGGCGCCGTACGCCGCGCAGGTCAGGCGTGGTCGCCGGCTCCACCTCGCACAAGATCGTGAAGTCATCGGGCATGTCTTGCGCCTTTCACCCACCTCCGGATTCGACGAAAACGCCCGGGATTTCCGGGCGTTTCGTCGAGTTCCGCGGGTCTGGAGAGCGTCTAGTAGCGGTACTGCTCGGCCTTGTAGGGGCCTTCGACCGGTACGCCGATGTAGTCGGCCTGCGCCTTGGACAGCTCGGTGAGGTTGACGCCGAGCTTGTCGAGGTGCAGCCGCGCGACCTTCTCGTCGAGGGCCTTGGGGAGCACGTAGACCTCGTTGGCCAGGTTGTCGGCGTTGTTGTGCAGCTCGATCTGCGCCAGGACCTGATTGGAGAACGACGTCGACATGACGAACGACGGGTGTCCGGTCGCGCAACCGAGGTTCAGCAGCCGGCCCTCGGCCAGGATCATCACCGAGTGGCCGTCGGGGAAAACCCACTCGTCGTACTGCGGCT
>JBKJZO010000079.1:0-16576 GCA_046715235.1 Mycobacteriales bacterium | reverse complement strand
CGACGAGCCCGACGTACGTGGGCAGGCCCGCCCCATGCGCGCCTGACCACGTCATCGGTAGGTCAGTAGCTGAACGTGGTCGCGCCGTCGCCGATCCACTGCCACATCGGCACGGTGCCGTTGAGCTCGGCGCCCTTGATCAGTTGCCCCTCATCAAGCTTCTTGGCGTTGAAGCAGATCGGGCAGACGTAGTACTGGCCGCCGGCGTTCTGGTAGCGCTCCAGCAAGTCAGGCAGCGGGGGACAGCCCTCGCATGCCGAGCCGACCGCGATGCCCTCGATCGCGAGCCGGACCGCCTCTTTGGTGAGGAACATCAGGGTGGGCCGGCCCTGTTCGGCAGCTCCTACGGCGACGAGGAAGGCGACCATGACCTTCTCCGGGTCTTCCATGCCGGTGGCGAGGCTGATTACGGCTTTCTGGGACATGAGTTCCTCCGATGTGTTGGGTCAGTTGACGGGCTTGACGGCGAGCAGCGAGATGCTGCGGATGCCGTATGTGCTGGTCGCGGACTGGGCGGATCCGGAGAGGAAGGCGTAGGCGGTGTTGTCTCGCACGGTCTCGACGTGCAGCCCGGCCTTCTCGATCAGGGACAGGTAGTCGTCGATCTGGGAGGCTCCGCCGACGCAAGCCGCCCACAGTTCTGCGTTGCACACGATCGACTCGGCGAGCGGCCGCTCGGACACGATGTCGGCGAGCGCCAGCCGGCCGCCTGGCGCGAGCACCCGGGCGGCCTCCCGGAAGACGGCTTGCTTGTCAGCTGACAGGTTGACCACGCCATTGGAGATGACGAGGGTGACCGAGGCGTCGGCCAGCGACGGTGCCTCGATGTAGCCGGGCGCGAAGTCCACATTGGCGAGACCGGCGGCGGTGCGGAGGGCATTGGCCTTGTCCAGCTGCGCATCGGTCATGTCGAGTCCGGTGACATGCCCGGATGGGCCCACCAGCACGGCCGTCGCGAAGCTGTCCGTGCCCGAGCCGCTCCCGAGATCGAGCACCCGGTCTCCCGCCACCGGGTTGGCCAAATCGAGGAAGTAGCCAACACCGGCGAACGAGTCGACCGCGTCGGCCGGGATTCGGTCGAGCAACTCAGTCGGATAGCCAAGTCTCTCGGCCAGCCCGCGTCCCATTTCGAAGTGGTACCTCTCGTGCGGCCGCTCGGCGACCGCGCGGTAGACCTCCTTCACTCGCTGCTCCAAGTCACGGACATCCAGTGCCGGGCTAGTGGTCATGGGTCTCCTCCTGCGGGCAAGTTATCAAGCGAACTATTGAATACTTGAGGAAGTCTGTCAAGGCGAGTCAGGAAATCTTTTTCGCCCGGTCTCCCACGAGTTAGGCCGAAAGCGCTCCGGCGGCTCCTGAGACCGACTACGTTGGGTAGTGCTGTCTAACTGGCAGCAGCCTCGCGACGCCGAATCCTGTCCCGTGAAGGCTTGTTTCCATCACTTTGGGCAGGAGCGGGGAACCCACCGGCGACTTGTCGCCAGGGGTGAAGTCGGCTGATGCCGACCGGGCACCTCCAGCCCGAACCCGACAGCTAACTTCGCAGGCGGCGGAGGTACTTGCATGTCTTCTTCCGTCACCCGTGCCCTCATGCGCGTCGCCGCCCTAGGCGTGTGCGCAGGTTGGCTGCTAGGCGTAGGCGCCGTTCCGGCCGGCGCGCATGCACCCGCCAAACCCACGCCCGCGAAGCCGGCCCGCGCTCGCGCGAAGACAACGGGATTCCGTTGCCCGGTCGGGCCCGGCAGGCAGGTGACCAACTCGTTCGGCGACGCACGGGGCGGTGGCCGCCGGCACCAGGGCATCGACATCATGGCCCCCTATGGCACGCCCATCTACGCCGTCGAACCGGGCGTGATCGTCAGGGCCTATAGCAATCGGCGCGGCGGGTTGTCGATCTCTCTTCGCGCCAACTCAGGAGTCGAGTACTTCTACGCGCACCAGTCGGCGAACCTCGTCGAGAGCGGTCAGACGGTCGCGGCCGGCCAGCTCATCGGGCGCGTCGGTACGTCGGGCAACGCCGCTTCCACCGCGCCACACCTGCACTTCGAAAAGCTGCTGCCCGGCAGTCGTCCGGTCGATCCGTACGGCATCGTCAAAGCCGCGTGCGGCTAGCCCGCATCGTGCGATCCGCCTAGCGCAGCCGTCCGCGCAGCACCGCGACGCCCGGGCCCTCGACGTCGTCGAAGGCGACGAGGCGGCCCGCTATCGCGAGCAGTACTGCCTCGCCGGGACCCCGGACGAGTGGGCCAGCTCCGAAGCCCCAGTCGACGTCGGTCGCTTCGAAGCGCAGTCCTGCGACGCGGCGTTTCGGCACGATGCCTTTGGCCTTGCCGCTCGCCAGAAACGAGAGGCAGATCTTCAGCGGCTCCGGCGCGACGTCGGTACTGAGCCCGAGCGGCCGCCGCATGTCCTGCTGGTGAACGATGGTGTCGTTGAGGGGCGCCTCGTAACCCGAGCCAGGCGGCGTGAACGGGTGATGCGCGTTCTCGCGTAGCCCCGCGGCTATCTCGGCTGCCGGACGCTCGCCGACAACCTTGGACAGCGTGACGCTCGCCTTGTTGAAGTCGAGGCCGCTACGGAGCGTCTGCGCAATGACCGCGCGCATCGGGGTTATGAGCGGCATCAGGAGATGACCGGCCACGTCCTGCACTGTCCACTCGCTGCACAGGCTCGGCGTACGCAACTGCTCCGGTGTCAGGCTCTCAATGAGATCCGCAGCGCGGTGACGCTCGACCGCGATCAGCTCCCTGACATCCATGCGCGCAACCGTACGCCGGTCAGAGACAGCCGCGGAATCCGTCAGCGAGAGACCCCCGGGGGGTATCTATTCCGCAATAGCGCAACCATGTGTAGTGACCGTGTCGCTCACCGTCGAAATTGAAGGGTTTCTGGTTACGGGAACTTGAACGGGGTGTGACAATCCACCTAACGACGGGGGCTGAGTTGGTCCACGTCTGGCCGCGTCTCGAAGAGATCGCAGACAGGGACAGCCAATGAGAACCAGCCGATTGTTTGCGTTCGCGCTAGTCAGCGGGATGTTCTCGTGGGGCCTGACCGCTGCACCAGCAAAAGCAGCACCTGGTTACGAGATCTATGTCGCAGGCGACGCGACTCCATACGCCTACGGGGGCATAGCGGACGGCACGACTGTCCAGATCCCCGTGATCGTCAGATGTCCCGCCGGGACCAGCGCCTACGTCCCCTTTGCCGGCCTGCCGGGTTACTTCACCGACGGGAGGTTCGCAGAGCCGTACCTTCCGGCGCATACGGGGCCGGCCACCTACGGGGGCCAGATCTCGTGCACAGGTTCCTTCCAGACAGCCAGCACGATCGCGCGCTCAGTCGGGCGCAACCAGGACCCCAGCACCCATCCGTACCAGTACTTCACGCCCGGGCCGGCGACGGCGAAGGTCATCCTGATCGCCGCGGAGACCGTCGCTGAAGCCAGCGCGGCGATCGAGGTCCTCCCCTCTCCAGCGACTGAGATCGTCATTCACACCAGCGAGGCGATCCTTCAGAGTCCGATGTGGAAGCCGCGGATCGAGGTTGTGATGGGCTATCGGTGCGCGGCGGAATACGACGGACAACGGGGCTATATCTACCCAGTCGTTTCGCACGCCGCGCCCCTCTTCGACCTCACCTGCAGCGGAAGCTGGCAGTCGGCTAGCTACTCCGCTGTTTCGGCCCATGTCGGCGAGATCGTGGTTCGAGCAGAGCTTCCTGGTCGTCATGTAGCCCGGATCATCAAGGTGACCCCCGCTCTGCCGGACGCGGTTGGGTTCATGACGTTGTCTCACGCGACCGCGTACACAATGCAAGTCGCGTGGAGCGCTCCTCCGCCACGTGAAGGCGCGTTGGGACCGGTGCCCGACACGTCGATCACGGGCTACAAGGTCGGGTGGATCGAGGCGAGCACCGGTCGAGGCTGGGAGACCGAGTCGCCGCACTGGCCGCTGAGCTACAGCCCGGTGACTTTGACCGGCCTGCTGCCCAACACCCTCTACACGGTGTGGGTCATCCCGGTGAACGCATCAGGAGATGGACCGGCGACCACGCGGTCCTACAGCACCACACCGGACGTCGTAGGGCCGCCTCCAGCACCACCGTCGACGCCACCCGTGGTGGGGCCGCCGCCCGCAATCGTCGCGCCACCGCTCGCACCACCGGCGCAGCCGATCTTCGCCACGACACCGGTGACTCCGCCGGTCGTGGTCCTGCCCCAGGTCACGACACCGGTGACTCCGCCGGTCGTGGTCCTGCCTCAGGTCACTACGCCGCCGCCGGCGCCCGTGCTGACGAACGTCGCCGTACTGCCGTCGCTCATCTCGCGGATCCCGTCGCGCATCACGATTGTTGCGACGCAGCGGGTACGCCGGGGCGGTGCCGCGGGTTTCTCCGGGATGCTCACCACGCTTCGGGGCGGCAAGTACGTGCGGGCCAGCGGCCTGCGCGTCGTGCTGCAGCGTCTGGATGGCAGGAAGTGGGTCAACGTGGCGCCGGCGACGTCGAAGGGCGCGCGGGCCGGACGGCTGCATGGGTCGGTGAATCTCAACCTGCGGCCGTCGAAGACGACGACGTATCGGTGGGTCTTCGCGGGCACCAGCACCGTGGCACCAGCCATCAGCAAACCCATCACGGTGACGGTCATTCGCTGACTCGTTAGGCCCAAAAGTGGGGCTCCGCGTGAGCCAGATTTCGCGTGCAACCAGGGGCCAATCTGAGCTGTTCTCGTCCGAGTCACAACACTCTCACTAACACCAGGGTCATCACCTACCACGTTGGCAACCCCGCTTTGGGCGTTTCGCGCTGATTGTCGTGACCCCACGTGATGGGTCCGTGGCGCACCGTCGAGAACTGAAACTAGGTCTGCCACTGCGTGAATCGGGATGAAAGACTCGCGCGGTACCTCAGCTCGTCCCGGCTCTTCCCCCAGCCGTGTCTCGCACTTCCCCGGCAGACAGGACAAGCGTCTATGAAGGCGAACCGTCGGTTCGTCCGGTCGACGATTGCCCTCGCGATGCTGCTCTCCGGCGTCACGGTGACTCCCGCTTCGGCGGCGCCGGAGCCGCCGGAGCCGCCGCCGTACGAGATCGTCATCGACGGCGACGCGACGCCGTACGCCTTCGGTGACGGTGTCCTCGACGGGACGACCATTCAGATCCCGGTCCTGGTCACCTGTCCGCTGGGCGCGACCGGGTACCTGCCGTACGCCGGGCTGCCCGGCTATTTCACGGACGGCCGGTTCGCTGAGCCCTACCTGCCGCCGAAGCCACCGGACCCGAAGACGTACGGCGGCGCCATCGACTGCACCGGTGAACCGCAGAAGGCGACGACGATCGCGCGCAGCATCGCCGACGACCAGGACCCGGTGAAGAGCCCCTTCGAGTACTTCACGTCCGGCCCGGCCATAGTGACGGTCGCGCTCGAGACGAAATCGGAAGATGCGGTCCAGAAGCCGGTGAAGGATGCGGTGTCGGACACGAAGGCGATCGAGATCCTGCCGCCGGAGTCCACCGAGATCGAGATCCTCACCGACACCGCGATCCTGCGGAGCCCGAACTTCAAGGAGAACATCGAGGTCGCCTACCGCTACCGGTGCGCGCCGGCGTTCAACGGGCGCCTCGGGCGAGTGTCGCCAGTCGTCTCGATGGCCAACCCGACGTTCAAGATCTTCTGTGACGACGAATGGCATTCCTGGAGAGGCGGCGGCATCGCCGCGCACGTCCCCGAGGTTGTCTTCAGCCTGGATCTCGCTGGTCGAGTCGCCACGAAGACGATCAAGGTGACTCCGCCCCTGCCCGACGCCGTCTCGTCCATGACGCTGTTCGACGCGACGCCGGACAGTTTGAGGGTGGCCTGGACGGCGCCCCGGCCGCGTTTCTCGGCTTCCGGTCCGGTGCCCGACACGTCGATCACCGGCTACAAGATCGGCTGGGTCGAAACGGGCACTGGACGCACCTGGCGGACCACCGCGCCGCACTGGCCGCTCGGCACCAGCCCGGCGACGATGACTGGCTTGCGACCCAGCTCGGCGTACGACGTGTCGGTCACGCCTGTCAACGAGTCCGGCGACGGCGTGACGACGCGGCTCACCGGCAGCACCACCAGCGTGCCCCCACCACCGCCTCCGCCGGAACCCCCAGTGTTCGTCGCGGTGCCTCCGATCGTGGTGCCCATCGTCGTGCTGCCTCCGGCAAATCCGATCACGCCGATCGAGCCGCTACCGAGGCAGGCCGCTGCCCGGCGAGCCGCTTCCAACATCACCATCAGCGCAACCACCCGGATCAGGCGCGGCAGCGTGGGCGCGCTGACGGGCTATGTGAGCACGTTGCGCGGCGGCAAGTACGTGCGCACCGACGGATTGCGGCTCGTGCTGCAGCGGCGAGCGGGCAAGAGCTGGGTCAACCTCGGTGCGATTACCTCGAAGTCCGTCCGTACGAGGAGGGTCGTATCCCGCGGCACGGTCCACTTCAACGTCCGGCCACTGTCGTCGGCGACGTACCGCTGGGTGTTCGCCGGCACGGCCACCGTCGCGCCGTCGACGAGCCAGCCGATCACGATCAACGTCATCCGCTGACGGTCGTTGCTGCCGCGGGATCGCGTCATCCGCTGCGGTCTGGTCCCGCGCGCTCGATCGTGATCCGCAGCAGTACCCGCTCGTCGCGCACCATCGCCGCCCGGTAGTCGTCCCAGTCGGGATGCTCGCCGGCCGTCCGCCGGTAGTAGTCGATAAGCGGTTCCATCGCGTCCGGGAGGCCGACGATCGCGGCCTGCCCGTCGACGTACAGCCAGTCCCCGAAGAAGGTGTCGCTGAGGACGCACAGGGTCACCCGCGGATTGCGACGGACGTTGCGTGTCTTGATCGACGTCTGGGGAGTGCTCACGACGACGAAGCCGTCAGCGTCCACCGCGGCGAGGACCGGTGACTGCTGCGCGCGGCCGTCGCGCCGGTAAGTCGCGAGCACCGCGCGGTGATGGGTGCGCAGGAAATCACGGGCCTCGTCGATCTCCATGCCACTCCTCGAGTGCACGACGGCGGTGGGCGGCCCGAGTCTAGGAGGGCGCCGGGATCGGCCGGTGCGTGTGACGATGAACAGATGCGCCGCGTCGCTTTGGTCGCAATCGTGCTGACGGTCGTCGCCTGCAGCGGCGACGCGAGAGCGCCCGCGCCTGCGACGTCGGTTTCCGGGGCGCCCGCGCCGTCGGCGAGTGCGAGCACGCCGCCGGCCGCGAGTACCACCGCGAGTACGACGGCTCCGGCTCGTCCGGGCACACCGCGCCTCGAGCAGGTCGCGGCGTTCGAAGCGCCGGTCTACCTCACCGCGCCGGCCGGTGACGAGCGGCTCTACGTAGTCGAGCAGGCCGGGCTGGTAAAGGTCGTCGACGCGGGCGTCGTACGACCTGAGCCGTTCCTCGACCTCAGCGATTCGGTGACCGCCGGCGGCGAGCGAGGCCTGCTGTCACTGGCTTTCTCGCCCCGGTACGCCGACGACGGGCTGGTCTACGTCTGCTACACGGACCTAGATGGCGACAGCCGCGTCGTCGAGTATCAGCGCGGCGCTGGTGACCGGATCGACCCGTCGACGCGCCGTGAGCTGCTCGGTGTCGCCCAGCCGTTCCCCAACCACAACGGCGGTCTGTTGCTCTTCGACTCCGCGGGCATGCTGCTGGTGGGTCTTGGCGATGGGGGGTCGGGCGGTGACCCCGACAACCGGTCACAGGATCTCGGCGACCTGCTCGGCAAGCTCCTGCGCATCGACCCGCGTCCCTCCGGCGGAGAGGCGTACGGCATCCCGGCCGACAACCCGTTCGTCGGGCGCGCCGGCGCCAGGCCCGAGATCTGGGCGTTCGGCCTGCGCAACCCGTGGCGCTTCGCGTTCGACGCCAACGACGTGCTCTATCTCGCCGACGTCGGCCAGGGCAGCGCCGAAGAGATCAACGTGACGCCGTACCCGCACACGCGGGGAGCTAACTACGGCTGGAGCGTCTTCGAAGGCAAGGAACTGTTCAAGGAACGGCGGCTGCTCACCCCGGGCGCGCCGTTGATCGAACCGGCACTTGTCTATGGGCACGACGCCGGTCGATGCACGGTGATCGGCGGCGCGGTGTACGCCGGAACGGTGGCGGAGCTGCGCGGGCACTACCTCTACGGCGACTTCTGCAGCGGCGAAGTCTTCGCCGCCGCGGTCGCAGGGTCGGGTCTGGGGAAGCCGGCGAAGGTGTTCGGCACCGGCAGCATCTCGTCGTTCGGCGTCGACGCGGCGGGGGAGATGTACGTGCTCACCCTCGATGGCCCGGTCTACCGCATCACCGTCTAGACCGCGGGCACCAAGATCAAGTGTGCGTAACACACCGTTCCCCTGCGGTGAGTCGCGCACAGTTGATCTTCAGGGAGGGGGACTGAGGGCAGCGGCGGTCGCGATGATCAAGTTGTCGAAATCCTTGGGTCTTCGCACGCTCGTTCCAGCACGGCGATTTCGACAACTTGATCCAATAGGTTGGCCTGGGTCGGCGGTGCGGGGCGTGCGGAAGTCGCGCGCCGGCGTACCGCGGAGGGTGTACGGCGGCCGCGGAGTTAGGGGCGGAGGGTTAGCGGCGGCTGCGGCGCAGGTCGTGCTCGTGCACGAGGGCCTGCGCGTAACTCACGGGCATTTCGTGCTCGCCGCGCAGCCAGCTGACCCTGTCCTCGAAGCGGAGCAGCGCCGGGCCCTCGTCAAGAGTCTCGAACCACTGTGGAAGAGCGCGTCCGGTGACCTGCGGGATGCGCTGCAGGACGCCGTTGTGGATGTCCAGGGAGTGGTTCAGCGACATGTGTGGTCCTCCTGCGGATCGGGTCCTGCCCGGGCTACCTCACTCGGCTCAGAGTGCCTCAGGACCGGAACGCCGACAAGTACCTACCTCGCGTTAGGGCGCGAACCTCGCCGGCAACGCGCCCGCGCGTACCAGGATCGCCCGCGCCTCGGGGAGGGCGGCGAGGGCATCGGCAAGATCAGCGGGCCGGGCTACCCGTCTCGCGGTCGCGCGCACGTAGCAGCGCATCGCCGCGTCGAACCGGGCCGCGCCGGACGCCGCCCGCGCCCGCAGCAAGGCAGCCGCACCCTGGATGTAGACCCCGCGGAAGTACGACGTCTGGTGCCGTTCCCAGTACGCCATCGGAGCGCCCACGCGGTTGCGGGCGTCGGCCGGCACCGTCATGCCCAGGTAGGCGCCGCCGGTCCCGCGGTCGAGCGCCTCGGCGTAGGTCGCGAACGACTCGTCGAGCCACGGGTCGCGGCCCTGGTTGTTGCCGACCAGCCCGTAGAAGTATTCGTGGGCGACCTCGTGCGATCCGGTTGCGTCGAGGAATTCGCCCGAGCCCAGCATGATGCCGCCGGGGAACTCGATGCCGCCGCCGACCCGGGGGAGTACGACGACGGTCAGGTCGGCGTAGGGGAACGGCCCGAAGCGCGCCGAGTGCGCCGCGATCGATCGCGCCATCTCGTTGGCGACGCGGTGCGGGTCGTCGCTCACGCCGGGGGCGACGCCGACCGCGAGCCGCACACCAGAGGCGGTACGGCGGTCGAGCCGGAACGTGCCGACCGCGACCATCGCGTCGCGCACCGAGGTCGCGCTGAACAGGTGCTCCATGCGCGATGCGCTGATGCGCCGACGTGACAGGTGGCGCGCGGAGGTGAGTACGCCGTCACTGAGCCCGGTGCGAACCTGGAGCCGGCGTAGGTGAAAGTCCTCGCTCGTCGTGCGTTCGCCCCAGAGCGTGCCTGGCCCTTCGGTCGCCCAGCCGACGCCGTGTTCCCACGCCAGCATCGGATGCGCCGACGCCCACCACGAGGTGCGGCCGTTAGACCCGGACCGGTCGCCACCGTCGGGCAGCCGCACGTGGAAGCGGATGTCGAGCACTACACGCTCGCCCGCCCTCAGGGTGCGGCGCAGCGTCAGCGTCAGGATCGTCGAGCCGTTGTCGGGCGGCGTGAAGACACCGGTTGTTGCGCCGCTGACGACCACTCGCGAGATGCGGCCGTGCCCTCCGTCGACGGTCAGCGCCGGCATGTTGACCCACTGCCGCAGCACGATCTTGTTGGTCGGCAGGTTGGGCCTGAACTCGATGTGCTCCAGCCCGTTGAACCGCCGGCGGTCGGTCGACAGGTCGAAGCGCAGGTCGACGACGGGGCGGTCGGCGCGAGGCGGGGCGTACGACGTGCGGCAGGGAGCCGCGGCAGCTGCGGGTGGGGCGGCTACTCGGGGCGCCGAGCTGGCCGGTGCCGGCGACGCGACGACGAAGCCGGTGCTGAAGGCGAGTGCGGTCAGGGCATGGAGCAGTCGGCGCATCCGCTCACAGTAATCTGCCAAATGGGTCTGGAGGTTGGGACAACCGCTTCCATGATCACGCTGGACGAAAGTTGCGGCGATTTAAGGAAAACTTCCTTTCAAGCGCGGCACGTTTCTTCCTCCAAGATCACGGACGGGCTGCGTTGACAGAGCATGTCGAAGAGCTTGTCGACGAGCTTGAGTCGTCTGCCCGCGGGCTCGTCGACGCCACCCGACGGATCAATGCGGCCGGGTGGCGAAAGCCCGCGGGCTCTCACAGTTCGGGCGCTGGGGCTGTGCATGCGCTCGTGGTGGGCCTGGCCGAGCTGGAACACGCGGTCGCGATCGGTCCCGCTAGCCCTCCCGCCGCGTGGCGCTCTCCGCCGCGTCCGGCGTACGACGGCGCGTTGCCGGATCGGCTGGCCGTCGTCGCGGCAGACCTGATCGCCGCGCTGCGAGTGGCGGCGCCGGAGCATCAGGCTTGGTGCGGCGGCCGCCTTGTTCCGGTGCACGACATCGCCGCCGCCGCCCTCACAGAAGTGCGCGCCACCGCGAAGGACCTGCGCTGCTAGGGATTGCGGAGCGCACGACGACGTCGTCGCCGACGGCGAGCGCCCCCGGCCTGACCACCGCGAACTTCGACCCGAAGACGACGCCCTCGGGTGTACGGCGGTAGTCGGCGAGGGTGCGGATCGGCTCCACGCCGTCCTTCTCGCCGGTTTCCTGGTCGTGCATCGGCACCGCGCACCGGACGGCGATCTTGGCGAACGCGAGTTCGGCCGCGCCGACATCGAGCCGCTCGGCGCGGTCCTCGGTATGCGGTTCGTCCCAGCCGCCGACGACGACGTTGGGCCGGAAGCGGTTCATCGGCACCGGCTCCGCGCCCCGCTCGAGGATCCGCGCGTTCAGTGCATCCAACGACGACTGCGAGGTCAGCAGGATCGGGCAACTGTCGGCGTACGCCGACGTGCCTGGCGTCTCGCCGTCCGAGACCCGGCTGTGCTCGGGCGGCACCCGCACCAGCCGGCTCGGCGACCCGACCAGCTCCGACAACCACTGCGCGACCGCGTTGCCCTGGTCGATTCCCTGAAATCGCTGGTGCCACAACTCGACGTCGCGCCGCTCGTCGCCGAGCACGACGTCGATGCGGATGGACTCTGCGTCAGGCGAGTGCAGTGTCAGCACGGTCCCTCCGGCGTCGACTTCAGGCCGGATGCGCGCCATGACCGGCTCGCGGCGCTGACTGCGAAACAGGCCGCGCTCGTTGACGACCATGAAGGTCCGGTCGTGCTGCAGACCGGCCCAGGTCAGCTGCGTCGCGGACACCGGTACGGCGGCACAGCCCTTTACCGGGTAGTAGATGAGATCGGTAACCCTCGCCACCGGACCGACGTTAGCGGAGCCGCAACGACTCAGTGCGTCAGTTGAGGCGTTCGAAAACCATCGCCATGCCTTGGCCGCCGCCGGTGCACAGGGCCTGCAGCCCGAAGCTCGCATCTCGGGTCTGCAAGCCGTTGAGCAGTGTGCCGGTGATTCGCGCGCCGGTCATCCCGAAGGGATGACCGAGCGCGATCGCGCCGCCGTGCACGTTGAGCCGATCGATGTCGATCCCGAGCTCCAGGTAGGACGGAATCACCTGCGCCGCAAAGGCTTCGTTGATCTCGACGAGGTCGATGTCCCCGATCGACATGCGTGCCCGGCGCAGCGCCTGCCGGGTCGCCTCGACGGGACCGAGACCCATGATCTCGGGCTGCAGCGCCGTCACGCCGGTCGCGACGATCCGCGCCAGCGGCTTTATGCCCAGCTCGCGCGCTCTCGTGTCGCTCATCACCACGACGGCCGCGGCGCCGTCGTTGAGCGCGCAGCAGTTGCCGGCGGTCACGGTGCCGCCCGGCCGGAAGACCGGCTTGAGCTGCGTGAGCGCTTCGATCGTCGTACCGGGGCGCGGGCCATCGTCGGCTGCGACGACCGTGCCGTCGGGCGTGGTGACCGGCGTGATCTCGCGCTCGTAGAAGCCGTCGGCAATCGCCTTCTCGGCGAGGTTCTGTGAGCGGACGGCGAACTCGTCCTGCATCTCGCGGGTTATGCCGCGTAGTTCGGCGACGTTCTCCGCGGTCTGTCCCATCGCCAGGTAGATGTCGGGTAGCTCGCCTTCGTCGCGCGGGTCGTGCCACGGCCCGGCCGTCTCACCGGAGGCGAGTGCCGCGCTGCGTTCCATCGCGGGCGCGAAGAGCGGGTTGCTCGCGGCGAGGCGCGCCTGGCCAGTCATCGTGTAGTGGCTCACCATCTCGACGCCGGCCGAGACGAAGACGTCACCCTCGCCGGCCTTGATGGCGTGCAATGCCATCCGGGTCGTCTGTACGGAGCTGGCGCAGTAGCGCGTCACTGTCGTTGCGGGCACGGTGTCGAGGCCGAGCAGAACGGCGACGACGCGCGCCATGTTGAAGCCGTGCTCACCGTCGGCGATAGCGCAGCCGAGCATGATGTCGTCGATCGAGTGCGGATCGAGCGCGGGCACTTTGTCGAGCGCGGTGCGGATGATGAAAGCCGCGAGGTCGTCGGGGCGCAGGTCGCGCAGGGAGCCCTTACCGGCTCGGCCGATCGGCGATCTGGCGGTGGCGACGATGACGGCTTCCGGCACGGCGCCTCCCTAGCCTCGTTCGAGCTGGCGCACTGACACGGCGCGTTGCACCACGGGAAGGATCGCCTGCGCCCACACGCGGTAGCCGGCGGCCGACGGGTGGAAGTCGTCGGACGAGTGCAGCCGATGCGGGTCCTTGTGGAACGCAGCGCTCGTCTCCTGGGCGAGGTGCACGAGAAGGGCGCCGGCACGGGTCGCGGCTGCTTCGGTCTTGTCGGCGACGCGTCTCCCACGCCACGCGACCACATCTCGCAGGGGCCTGGCGAACGCGGGAGCGCCCATGTCAGGGCAGCTCGCGACGACCACCGATATCCCCACCTCGCGCAACCGCCGTACTGCCTCCTCGACGTCGCGCCCGACGTCGTCGAGGGGCGTCAGGTTTGTCGCGTCGTTGCCGCCGATGATGATGAGCGCGACATCGGGACGGTCAGTCATCACCAGAGCGCGCCCGACCTGCGGCGCGAGATCGCCGGCCCGCGAACCGGAAATTGCCACGCCCGAGAGGCGCACCGAATAGCCGGCCGCTGACAACTTCAATGCGACCTGCGCGCCGACCGTGTCCTGAGTACGTGACACACCCACCCCGGCCGCACTCGAATCGCCGATGACGACGAGGCGCACCAGGGGGTCGGTCTCGACCCCGAACTCACCGGTGACCATCGGCGCTGAATCGCCCATCAGATAGGTCCTGCGCTTCGCCAGCGCCATCTCGACGCCGAGAACCGCGATGCCGGCGACGGTCGTCGCGGCGACTCCGGCGCCGATCCGCATGATGAGCCTCCTCGGGGACACACTTCCACCGTAACCGCAGCTTCGAACTTCGCCACTCGGGTCCGTTCGACACGCGGCAGCGCGGGCGACGTACGCTCGCGGCGTCGGCCACCGCACGAGAGGAGATCGCGGTGCAGGTGCACGAGTCGTTGATCGAACTCGTCGGCAACACGCCGCTGGTCCGGCTGCGCCGTGTCACGTCCGGGATTAGCGCGCCGGTCTACGCGAAGGTCGAGTCTCTCAACCCAGGCGGGTCGGTGAAGGACCGCATCGCGCTGGCAATGGTCGAGGCGGCGGAGGCGAGCGGCGAGCTGCAGCCGGGCGGCACGATCGTGGAGCCCACCAGCGGCAACACCGGCGTCGGCCTCGCGATCGTCGCGGCGCAGCGCGGCTATAGCTGCATCTTCGTGATGCCCGACAAGATGAGCGCCGAGAAGGTGTCGTTGCTCAGGGCGTACGGCGCCGAGGTCGTCGTGTGCCCGACCGCCGTCGCGCCCGAGCATCCCGACTCCTACTATTCGGTCGCCAAGCGGCTCGCCGAAGAAACCCGTGGTGGCTGGAGCCCCAACCAGTACGCCAACCACAACAACCCCGAGGCGCACTACCGAACGACCGGTCCCGAGGTGTGGGGGCAGACCGACGGGCGGGTGACGCATTTCGTCGCGGGCATCGGCACCGGCGGCACGATCGGCGGCACCGCGCGCTTCCTCAAGGAACAAAACCCCGACGTCGTGATCGTCGGCGCCGACCCGGAAGGGTCCGTCTACTCCGGCGGCACCGGCCGCCCGTACCTCGTCGAGGGAGTCGGCGAGGACTTCTGGCCCGAGACCTACGACCCCAAGCTCGTCGACCGCGTCGAGGCGATCAGCGACCGCGAGTCGTTCCTGATGGCGCGCAGAGTGACGCGCGAGGAGGGCATCCTCATCGGCGGCTCGGGCGGGTTGGCCGTTGCCGCTGCATTGCGGGTCGCGCGCGAGCTCGACGATTCGGCACTCGTCGTCGTACTGCTGCCTGACAGCGGCCGCGGTTACCTGTCGAAGATCTTCAACGACGAATGGATGGCCGACTACGGATTCGTTGCCGACACGACGCAGCCGACCGTCGCGGATGTCCTGCGGCGTAAGGGCGAAGAGCTTCCCGAGTTGGTGCACGTGCACCCTGACGACACCGTTGGCGCGGCCATCTCGATCCTGCGTGAGTACGGCGTGTCGCAGATGCCGGTGGTGAAGGAGGAGCCACCGGTGATGGCGGCGGAAGTCGTCGGCTCGATCATCGAGCGCGACCTGCTCGACGCCGTGTTCACCGACCGCGCGGCGCTGACATCGCCCGTCGAGCAGCACATGTCCGACAAGCTGCCGACGGTGGGCTCCGGCGAACCGGTGTCGATCGTCATCGCCGCCTTGGAAGGGGCGTCAGCGGCGCTGGTGCTCGACGACGGTAAGCCGGTCGGCGTACTCACCCGCGCCGACCTGCTCGGCTACCTGGCGACCCGCTGATGGCCTCCGCACTCGCCTCGCCGGCCCGTGAGGAGAGCGAGGAATGACCGACGGCAGGGGCATCGAGCCGCCGGCGTACGGCTTCGAGACGCTGGCGATCCACGCCGGCCAGGACGCCGACCCCGCGACCGGCGCGGTGATCACGCCGATCTACCAGACCTCGACGTACCAGCAGGAGGCGGTCGGCAAGCACAAGGGCTACGAGTACTCGCGGTCGGGCAACCCGACGCGGACGGCGCTGGAGACGTGCCTGGCCGCGCTCGAGGCGGGCAGCCGTGGGCTCGCTTTCGCCTCGGGTTTGGCCGCCGAGGACTGCCTGATCCGTACAGTGCTGCGGCCGGGTGACCACGTCGTCATTCCCAACGATGCGTACGGCGGCACGTTCCGGTTGTTCGCGCGCGTGCACGCCGACTGGGGCATCGCCTTCGACCCGGTCGACCTGTCGTCGCTCGACGCGGTGCGCGCGGTTCTTCGACCGGAGACGAAGCTCATCTGGATCGAGACGCCGACTAATCCGTTGCTCGGAATCGCTGATATAGCAGCGATTTGCCAGCTGGCGGCGGAGCGGGATGCGCTGGTCGTCGTCGACAACACGTTCGCGTCGCCGTACCTCCAGCAGCCGTTGTCGCTCGGTGCCGATGTCGTCGTCCACTCGACGACGAAGTACATGGGCGGGCACAGCGACGTCGTCGGCGGCGCGCTCGTCGCCGCCGATCCGGCGCTGGGGGAGCGGCTGGCGTTCAACCAGAACGCGATGGGCGGGGTCGCCGGGCCGTTCGACGCGTGGCTGGTGTTGCGCGGGGTCCGCACTCTCGGCGTACGCATGCGGGCGCATTGCGCCAACGCCCGCCGCATCGTCGAGCTGCTGACGTCGCATCCGGCCGTCGGCACCGTGCTCTACCCGGGGCTCCCTTCGCACCAGGGCCATGAGGTCGCGGCCAGGCAGATGCGCGACTCCGGCGGCATGATCAGCTTCACGCACACCGGCGGCGAGCAGGCGGCGCGCGACATGGCGGCGCGCACCCGGCTCTTCACGCTCGCCGAGTCGCTCGGCGGCGTCGAGTCACTCATCGAGCATCCCGCGGCGATGACGCACGTCTCGGTCGCGGGCTCGATGCTCGAGGTGCCCGCCGACCTGATCCGGCTCTCGGTTGGCATCGAGGACGCCGACGACCTGGTCGCCGACCTAGCCGAAGCCCTCGGCTGACGACGTTTCGCCAACCATCGTGCGAAAGTCTCCCGTCTGCGAGAAGTTCTCCCCCCGCTAGGGAGAATTCCGCACACTCGCGATCATGGTCCGCGGAGACCGCGTGGTACGCCTCGCGGCGTACCACGCGTCCTCCTGCCGGGGGATGCCCTGGCC
>JBKJZO010000078.1:0-5491 GCA_046715235.1 Mycobacteriales bacterium | reverse complement strand
CAAGTAGACGGCACCGCCGCCGACGACGACCAGGAACGCGAGCGCCAGGCCGATCGTGCCGAGCACGAGGTTGGCGGTGATCGTGCCGCCCGTGGCGACGCGCACGACGACGGTGAGAACGACCAGGCCGAGTACGTCGTCCGCCACCGCCGCGCCGAGCACCGTGCGCGCCTCGACGCTGGCCAGCGCGCGCAAGTCGCCGAAGACGCGGGCGGTGATGCCGACGCTCGTCGCGGTCAGCGCCGCACCGAGGAAGATCGCAGTGATCGACTCTTGCCCCAGAGCGGACGCGACGCCGTACCCCAAAGCGAACGGCAGCGTCACGCCGACGACGGCTACGAGCATCGAGGAGCGACCCACCGCCGCGAGCTCGCGCAGGTCCATCTGTAGGCCGACTTCGAGAAGCAGGACGATGACGCCGAGCTCGGCCAGGCCGCGCAGAATCTCGTCGTGGCCTACCAGACCGAGGAGCGAGGGTCCGATGATGATGCCGACGACGATCTCGACTACGACCGTCGGGAGGCCGACTCGCTCACTGACCTCGGCCGCCACGAGTGCCGCGACCAGCACGACGACCAGGTGGAAGAGGAACGTGTCCACCTATTCGTCCGCGCCGCGCAGTCGCCAACCGCGCCCGCGGACGGTGATGATCACGTCGCTTCCCAAGGCTTCGCGCAGGCCAGCCAGCAAGCTGTCAACGCGCCGCGGGGACAGGTCGCCCAGACCGACGAGTCGGCTCAGTTCCTGGCGCGAGAAGACGCGGTCTGGGCGCAGTGCTGCAAAGACCGCGGCTTCGCGCGGTGTCATGGGTCGCGGCATCCGCAAACCGTAGGGTGATCCCTTTTCCTGAGTGGGTCGCGCACGTTACAGACATGTGACGAATGCGTGCGGATGCCTCAGCGCAGGCCGGAAATGTCGGCTTGGTCCGGATCGGCCTGTTCGGCCTCGCCGATTCGCCGGTAGACGCCGTTGCGCCCTCGGAGCACGAGACTCGCAATCACGGCCGAGGCGAGCGAGCCCGCGAGCACTGCCACCTTGGCGCTGGAGTCACGTTCTGTGCCGATTCCGAACGCGAGCTCGCCGATCAGCAGCGACACGGTGAAGCCGACGCCCGCCAGCATCGACAACCCGCCCATGTCGATCCAGCGGAGGCTCTCGTCCAGCGCGGCCCGGGTGAATCGCGCTACCAGCCAGGTCGCGGCCAGGATGCCGACCGGCTTGCCGATCACGAGCCCGACGATGATTCCTACGGCAACGGAGTCGGTCAGCGCCGACCGAAGTCCGGTCAGTCCCTGGAAGGGAACGCCGGCCGACAACAGCGCGAAGACCGGCACGGCTATCCCCGCTGACAACGGCCGGAACAGGTGCTCGAAGTGTTCGGCCAGTCCCCTGCCTCCTGGCCCGCCGGCCTCGGGAGTGCGAACCACGGGCACGGCAAACGCGAGGAGCACGCCGGCGACCGTCGGGTGGACGCCCGAGGCGTGTACGAGCGTCCACGTCGCGGCGCCGAGTGGCAGCAGCAGCCACCAGTTGCTGCGCCCTTTCTGCACCAGCGCAGTGAAAACGGCGAGTGGCGCAATCGCGGCCAGCAGCGGGACGACCGACAGGTCGGTCGTGTAGAAGACCGCGATGATGACGATCGCCAGCAGGTCGTCGACAACTGCGAGCGTCAACAGGAACGTGCGTAGGGCCGACGGCAGGTTCGTGCCGATGACCGCGAGCACCGCGAGCGCGAACGCGATGTCGGTCGCCGTCGGGATCGCCCAGCCTCTCGACGCGCCGCCTGTGTTGTTGGTGACGAGCGCGTAGAGCAGTGCAGGCAGGAGTACGCCGCCGACGGCAGCCGCGACCGGCACCGCGGCAACCCGCGGGTCACGCAGGTCACCCGCGACGAACTCGCGCTTCAGTTCCAGACCGGCCACGAAGAAGAAGATCGCGAGCAGGCCGTCTGCGGCCCAGGTGACTGCGGACAGATGCAGCTTCAGCGAATCCGGCCCGAACTCGAAGCCGCGGACGCTTTCGTAGCCCGCCGACCACGGCGAGTTGGCCCAGATGAGCGCAATCACTGCGGCGACGAGGAGGAGCGCTCCGCCGAGGGTCTCCTTGCGGAGGATCTCGGCCACGAGCCGCGCGTCGACGCGCGCGCCTGGCCCGAACAGGGTCGGCGTACGACGAGGTGCTTCCGTCATCGAGGCTCCGGTGCGCGGTCGGGTGTGGAACTGCCGACCAGGCTTCCCGGCGCACCGTCACCTACCTTAGGGCGTACGGCCTTCCGAGTATTGGGGGTTATCCGTGGAGGACTTCGATCCGGCGGCATTCGACGCGTTCGAGCGGGCCAGCTGGGAGCGCGTCGCGCACGCGTACCTCGACGGCTTCGCCAGGCTGAGCATGCACACGGTCGACCCGCTGCTCGACGCGGTGGGAGCGCGCAGCGGCACGCGCCTGCTCGACGTAGGCTGCGGCCCAGGGGTGCTCAGTCGCCGAGCCGCGGCTCGCGGCTGCCGGTCGTGCACCACTTCGCCCGGCCTTCGTTGGCGCTGGCGCACCTGGTGCGCGTCATGCGACCGGGAAGCCGGCTCGGGCTGACGATGTGGGACCCGCCGGTCGACAACCCCGCACTTGGGATCTTCACCGACGCCGTCGAGGCAGCCGGGGCGTCGGCACCGCTCGACATACCTGTGCTGCCCGACCGACCGGACGATTCGTCGTTCTCGCATCTCTATGCGGCCGCCGGTCTGCCCGCCGTCGCCGTCACACACGTGCGCTTCGAGTTCGTGACCAGCCCCGCGGAATGGTGGGACGCGGTCGTCTCGAGCACCGCGCTGACGACTGCTGTAGTTACACGGCAGCCGGTCGATATACAGCAGCAGATCCGCGCGGCGTACGACGAACTTGTCCAGAAGTACGTCGACGACACCGGCCAGGCGCGCTTCGCCGCATCAGCAACCCTCGCGGTCGGTACGCGCTGACGGAGGGTTCGGACATGGGATTCGGCAGGCGACGAGAACGGCCGATCGCCAGGTGGTGGCGCGTGCCGCAGGCCATCGCCGCGCTCGTACTGTGCGCGTGGTGGGTCAACCTCGTCGGCTATCGCGTGTCCTATCACTGTCATGACAACTGGCACCAGGACCGGGTCGGTGACCGCAACGCCATCTGCGCGGGGCCGTCCTGGCGCCGACCCACGCACCACATCGAGGCCTCCTGGTCAGTTGGCAATGACTTCTACTTCATCCTGATCGGCGCCGCGGTCACCGCCGCGGTGCTCGTCGTGCTCGCAGTATCGGCGTGGCGCCCGAATAGCAGGCTGGCCCGGTTCGCCACCACGGGGCGACTGCTGGCCGTCGGCGGCACGGCGGTATGGGCCGGGATCGCGTTCATGGTCGCCTGGCCCATACCGCTCGCGATCGCCACCTTGATCTTCTGCTGGCACCGATCCGCTCCGGCTCCCGCCGCCGAGCAAGTCGGTGTCCAAGCGGGTAACTGTGCGTCTGGTGGGCGGTCATAGCCGCGTGCCAGACGCACAGTTGTCGGTTTTCGCGAACGACCTCAGTCGCGGACGAGCTTGCGGTACGTCGCGCGGTGCGGCCGGGCGGCTTCGATGCCGAGCCGGTCGATCTTGTTCTTCTCGTAGGACTCGAAGTTGCCCTCGAACCAGAACCATTGCGAGTCGCCCTCGTAGGCGAGGATGTGCGTCGCCACCCGGTCCAGGAACCACCGGTCGTGGGAGATCACCACAGCGCAGCCGGGGAACTCCAGCAGCGCGTTCTCCAGCGACGACAGGGTTTCGACGTCGAGGTCGTTGGTCGGTTCGTCGAGCAGTAGCAGGTTGCCGCCCTGCTTGAGAGTCAGGGCCAGGTTGAGCCGGTTGCGCTCGCCGCCGGAGAGAACACCCGCCGGCTTCTGCTGGTCGGGGCCCTTGAAACCGAACGCGCCGACGTACGCGCGGCTGGGCATCTCGACGTTGCCGACCTTGATGTAGTCGAGGCCGTCGGACACGGTTTGCCACACGTTCTTGGTCGGGTCGAGGCCCGCGCGCGACTGGTCGACGTACGAGAGTTGCACCGTCTCGCCGACCCGGAGCTCGCCGCTGTCGGCCTGCTGCTCCGCGATGATCATCTTGAACAGCGTGGTCTTGCCGGCGCCGTTCGGGCCGATGATGCCGACGATGCCGCCGCGCGGGAGCGTGAAGCTGAGGTCGTCGATGAGCAGCCGGTCGCCGAAGCCTTTCGACAGGCCCTTCGACTCGACGACGACATTGCCGAGACGCGGGCCCATCGGGATCTGGATCTCCTCGAAGTCGAGCTTGCGCGTCTTCTCCGCCTCGGTCGCCATCTCCTCGTAGCGCTGCAGGCGGGCGCGGCTCTTGGTCTGGCGGCCCTTGGCATTCATGCGCACCCACTCGAGCTCTTCCTTGAGCCGGCGCTGGCGCTTGGCGTCCTTCTGCCCCTCGACTTTGAGACGCGACGCCTTCAGCTCGAGGTACGTCGAGTAGTTGCCTTCGTAGGGGTAGGCCCGGCCGCGGTCGAGCTCGAGGATCCACTCGGCGACGTTGTCGAGGAAGTAGCGGTCGTGGGTGACGGCGAGCACGGCGCCCGGGTACTGCGCGAGATGCTTCTCCAGCCACTCCACCGACTCGGCATCGAGGTGGTTGGTGGGCTCGTCGAGGAGCAGCAGATCCGGCTGCTGCAGCAGCAACTTGCAGAGCGCGACGCGTCGGCGTTCACCGCCTGAGAGCACTGACACATCGGCGTCGCCCGGCGGCAACCGCAGCGCGTCCATCGCCTGCTCGAGCTGGCTGTCGAGGTCCCAGGCGCCCGCGTGGTCGAGCTTTTCCTGCAGGTCGCCCATCTCGTCGAGCAGGCGCTGCATCTCGTCGGGGTCCTCGACGGTGCCGAGCTCTTCGGAGATCGCATTGAAGCGGTCGAGCATGATGCGGGTCTCGGAAGCGCCCTCCTGCACGTTGCCAAGAACGTCCTTGGCTGGGTTGAGCTCGGGCTCCTGCGCGAGCATCCCGACGGTGAACCCCGGGGTGAGCAGCGCTTCGCCGTTGGACGTGGTCTCCAGCCCGGCCATGATCTTGAGGACGGTCGACTTGCCCGCGCCGTTGGGACCGACGACGCCGATCTTCGCGCCGGGATAGAAGGCCAGCGTCACGTCGTCAAGGATCACCTTGTCGCCGTGCGCCTTGCGGACCTTCTTCATCTGGTAGATGAACTGCGCCATAGCGGTCTCGTCGTCCTTCGTCGCGGTGGATTGATGAACAGTCTGCCGCCGTACGAGCGGCTGCCAAAACGCGTTGGCCGAGCGGTCAGGGTGAGAGGTGGCGGAGCTGGGGCCAGAGCTCTACCCATGGGCGGACGGGCCCGCTGCAGGTCCAGACCTGCCCGTCCTGTTCCTCGTTGGCCAGATCCACACCGTTGTCGATGCGGGCCGACTCGACGCAGTCCTTGAAGTCCGCCTTGACCCCCTGCGGCCCGTAGCCGAGCACGAT
>JBKJZO010000077.1:0-11649 GCA_046715235.1 Mycobacteriales bacterium | reverse complement strand
ACCTGGAGCAGTTGCACGAACACAGCGGTGCGCTTGCGCTCAGCGATCTCCCGATCCCGTTGGTCGAGAGCGTGGCTCGCGGCAACGGACACGGCCGCCTGCCGCGCCAGCGCCTCCATGAACAGCTCATCACTCTCGCTGAAAGTGCCTTCGCCTGGTGCCTTCGCCAGATACAGGGCGCCCAGCACGTTCTGCTCGTAGAACATCGGCACGCCGAGGAACGCCGCCATCGGGACGTGAAGATCGGGGAAACCCACCGAGCGCGAGTCCTCGTCGAGCCGGTCGAGCCGGATGGCGCGCTTCTCCCCGAGTACGGCGCCGAGCAGTCCCCTGCCCTCGGGCAGATGCGGCATGCCCCGCACCTGCGTGACCGACAACCCTTTGTGCACGAAATGCGTGACCGAGCCTGCGTCGAAAACCGCGGCGGCGCCGTACCGAGCCTGTGATGCAAGACGCGCAAAATCGACCGCCTGTTCGAGGATCGCTTCGGCGTCCCGTTCCGCCGCGATCGCGACGAACGAATCGAGGAGGAGTTGCAGCGGGGCGCGACGAGTGTCGGCGGAGTCCACAGTCGCTTTGTATACCCGGTCGGCGATGCTCGCGGGCCGTTCGGGTGCCGACACCTCCTTGCATAGTCGCTACTCAGCCAATATGCCCCGGTTGCTCTGCTTCTGCCTGCTCGGCCTGCTCGGCTTCCTCGGCTCGCTCTGCGTCATCAGCCTCGACCGGTACGCCGGCCGTGCGCCAGCGCAGGTACGGCATTGTCACCGCGAGGACGGCGATCAGCACCGGCCAGCCGAGCACGATCTTCATCGCGGCCGCCAGCTCGTTGAGGTCGGCTCGCCGTAGTGGTTCGAGCACCACCACGCGCAAGCCGTACATCAGGGCCCACATGAGCGTGAGCTCGCTGTACGCCCGGCGCACCCGCGGGTGGTCGTGCCACGATGCCGGCTTGTCGCTGAACTGCTTGAGCACCAGCCCGACGATCGGCTTGCGGAACACCACGGAGAGCACGAACGCCGAGAGGTAGGCGGTATTCAGCCAGATGCCTGGCTTGAAGTAGTCGGAGGCGCGACCGGACTTCGCTGCGAGCCACGCCGAGATGGCGACCCCGACAACGCCGTTGAAGACATGCCGCGTGCGCTCCCGACGGACCAGCCTGACCACCAGCAGCACCAGCGCGGATACGACGGCCGCGACCGCCGCCTGCCGCACGTCGTCGGCCTGCCGCTCGTTGTCGGCGATCGCGTTGACGGCGACGAAGACGATCGGCGGCACCGCGCTGTCGATGATTCCCTGGCGGCCGCCGAACATCTCCTGCAGGGTCTGCGGCCCGTTGGGCGCGCGGGTCTCGGTGACAGGAGGCTCAGCCATGTGCGCAAGCGTACGGTGCGCGGCGGCCGCTGCTAGTTTCGCCGGAAATGGGGAAGCCGCGCGTGGTCATGGGTCTGCAGTTCTTCCCTCGCGGTGGCTCGTCGCATGTGGCGCGGGCATTGGCCAGTGGACTGCCCGCTGACGGCTGGGAGGTCACGGTCGTGTGCGGCTCGGTGGTCGACGCCGAGGGTCACCGAGACGGGCGGCGGTTCTTCGCCGGACTCGACGTGCGCCCGCTCGACATGACCGCGGCACTGGACGCGCCCGATCCCCTGCTGGCCGATCCGCCGCTGCACCCGTCGTTCGAGGACCGGCCTGACGCGCCCGACCGGGTGTTCGCGTCCGTCGACAACGCGGTCTACGAGCACCACGTGGCGGCCTGGTCGCGAGCACTCGCCGCGGCGGGCGCCGCGACCGCCGACGTACTGCACCTGCATCACCTCACGCCGCTGCACGAGGCCGCCGCGCGGGTCGCGCCCGGCGTACCGGTCATTGGGCACCTGCACGGCACCGAACTGCTGATGCTCGAGGCGATCGCGTCCGGTCCGCCGCCGACCTGGCGGTACGCCGACGCGTGGGCGGCGCGGATGCGCGAGTGGGCCGCGCGGTGCGAGCGCCTGCTGCTGATCTCGCCGAGCCAGCTCGGCCGGGTGGAGCGCTTGCTGGGCGTTCCCGCGGACCGGTGCGTCGTCGTACCGAACGGTTTCGAGCCCGAGGCGTTTGTTTCGCAGTCGATCGACCGGCGGGCGCACTGGCGGCGGCACCTGGTCGACGAGCCGCGTGGGTGGCGCCCGGGGCAAGACCCCGGCAGCGTGCGATACAACGAGCACGAGCTAGACGCATTCGATGCGGGTACGCCGACGCTGCTGTACGTCGGCCGCTTCACCGAGGTCAAGCGGGTCCCGTTGCTCATCGATGCGCACCAACGCGCGCGGCGCGCGATCGGCCGGCCACTGCCGCTCGTACTGCTTGGCGGGTTCGCGGGCGAGTGGGAGGGCGAGCATCCGGCCGACACCGTCGCCCGCCTCGGCGCGCAGGACGTCTTCCTCGCCGGTTGGCACGGCCACGACGAGCTGCCCGCGTTCTACACGGCGTCCGACGCGATCGTGCTGGCGTCGGTGCGCGAGCAGTTCGGCCAGGTGCTCGTGGAAGGGATGGCCTGCGGGCTGCCGGCAGTGGCAGTCGACGCGTTCGGTCCCGGAGAGACGGTGTCGCCAGGCCAGACCGGGTGGCTCGTGCCGCCGGACGACGTCGACGCGCTCGCTGGCGCGCTGACCGAAGTCGCCACCGACGCGCCGGAACGACGCAGGCGCGGCGAGCTCGCCCACGCCAGCGCACTCGCGCAGTACTCCTGGCCCGCGCTGGTCAGCCGGGTCGCGGCCCTGTACCGCTCGGTGGCCAGGTAGCGTGGCTGTCATGCGAGCGGCCGTCGTAGTCCTACTCGTGCTCGCATGCGCATGCACGGGTGACGATTCGCCTGCGGCGTCGCCGTCCCCGACTCCAGTGGCAACGGCATCGGCACCGGTGTCAACCACGCCGGCGCCGACGGCGTCGGCGACCGTGTCTGCAACGCCGACCCCGACGAGCACACCCACACCTTCGGCGTCCGAGTCGGTTGACCCCGACGAATCACATGAGCCCTCTGCGGCTCCGGCAGCAGCCGACCTGGCATCGTTGATGCGACTGCTCGTCACCGGCAGGGAGATGGGCGCGGGCTGGTCGTCGGCGGTAGTCGAGGGCGGCGACGACCACGAGAGCGGTGACCTGTGCGGCACGACCAAGGAGGGCGAGACGAACCAACTCGGTTCGGTCTCGGCGGCGCTGTCACACGACGACGAGAACGCCGTACAGGGAGCGGTCCAGCACGAGATCGCGCGGTACAAACCGGGCACGGCCCGCACGGTTGCCGCGGCGATCACCGCGCGCCTGCGGCAGTGCAAGCGCGTCGAGCACGACTTCGACGGCGACAAGGGTTTGGTGACCGTGACGCCGACTGCTGCCAACAAGGCGACGTTCTCCGTGGACTTCGGTGGTGGTGGGGGGACGACCTTCGGCGCGCTGGTCGTCTCGCAGGTTGGCGACTACGTGTCGACCTCGACGTCGTTCGCGATCGACACCAAGACCGCGGCGGCGCTCGCCGCGCAGCTCGACGTAGCGGCGCGCAAAAAACTCGCAGCCGCCTGAGCGCCTGCCACTCTCCCCGCGCGACTTGGGCGGCGGCCCCGACTTGTGTGCAGTTTCGTACGCGCGGGCGCTGCGCTCCCGCGTGGGCAGGCGCGGTCGGCGTACCAAAGTGCACACCAGTGCCCGGCGGCTCCGGCCGAGCGCGCTAGATGAGGCGTCGGTCTGTTGCCCAGCGCGTTAGCTCGTGCCGACTCGAAAGCTGCAGCTTCCGCAGCACCGACGAGACGTGCGATTCGACCGTCTTCACCGAGATGAACAGCTGGGACGCGATCTCTTTGTAGGTGTAGCCGCGGGCGATCAGCCGCAGCACGTCGCGCTCGCGCGCGGTGATCTGGTCGAGCTCGGGATCGGAGGTGCGCACGTCCGGCGTACCGGAGAACGCGTCGAGCACGAAGCCCGCGAGCCGCGGCGAGAAGACTGCGTCACCGTCGCGCACGCGCACGATGGCGGCCGCGAGCTCGGGTCCCGAGATGGTCTTCGTCAGGTAGCCACGGGCGCCGGCGCGGATGAGCCCGATGACGTCCTCCGCCGCATCGGAGACCGACAGCGCGAGGAAGCGGATGTCGGGGTGGGTCGTCTTGATGGCGTCGATGACCGCGCGGCCGCCACCTCCTGGCATGTGCACGTCGAGGAGTACGACGTCGGGCTTCGTCGCGCGAATGCCCAGCACCGCCTCGTCGACGTCACGCGCGTCACCGACGATGTCGACCGCGTCGCCGACCTCCGCGCGTACGCCGGTCAGGAACATCTGGTGGTCATCGACGATGAATACTCGCGGGACGTTCACGCGTCGACCCTCGTCATGTGCAGCTGCACCTCTGCGCCATCGCCCGGCGCGGAGGTGACCGTCGCCGTACCGCCGCTGCGGCGCATGCGGCCGACGACGGATTCGGCCAGACCGTACCGGTCGGACGGGACCGCGGAGGGGTCGAAGCCGCGGCCGCGGTCGCGCACGAAGACGCTGACGGCGTCGGCCTCGACCTCGGCGTACAGCGACACGTGCGTCACGCCGGCGTGACGCGCCGCGTTGACGAGCGCCTCGCGAGCCGCGGCAACCGTTGCCGACAACTGCTCGGTGAGCGGGCAGTCGCCGACGACGATCACCTCCACGGTGATCGCGTGCGCGTCCTCGACCTCGGCGGCTATCGCCTCGAGCGCAGCCGCGAACTGGCCATGCGCTCTGTCGTCGGCCGACCGGTAGAGCCAGCGGCGCAGCTCGCGTTCCTGCCCCCGGGCAAGCCGCGCGACCTCCCGCGGATCGTCGGCGCCGCGCTGGATCAGCGCCAGCGTGTGCAGCACCGAGTCGTGCACATGAGTCGCGACCTCGACGCGTTCCTGCGACCTGATGCGTTCCCGTCGCTCCTCCGTCAGCTCCTGCACGAGTCGCCACAACCACGGGCCGAAGATGAGTGCGACCCCCGCGAGTACGACGATCGCGGCGACAGTGCCGTCGCGGACCGCACTCCAGTCCTTGTTGGAACCGAAGAACGCGCCCGCTCCGGCAACCAGCAGCAGAGCGCCGCCGGCGATGCGCAGCAGGCTGAGCGGGCGCCGCGCCGTAGCGAACTCGGCGGTGCGCGACGACAGGTTCATCAGCCGCTGCCGCTGCGCGTCATCGGCCTCACGCCACAGCATCGTCAAGCCGACGACGGCGATTACCAACGGCCAGAAGGCGTGGCTGCCCTGCCACAGCCCGAGCTGGTTGACCAACAGCAGCGCACCGACAAGAAGCGCCGCGAGGGGCAGCAGCAGGTTGGCACGGGGCGCGCGGGGTGGGGGCGCACCGGTCGAGATGGCCGAAGCGCTCGCGTGCGTCGGCACGACCGCCCAGAACGCGAGATAGGCCAGTACGCCGAAGCCGCCGGCGAGCGTGAGCCCGAGGAACGCGAATCGGACCAGCGCCCGGTCGATGCGCAGATGGTCGGCAATGCCACCCGCGACGCCCGCGACGACGCAGTCGTCGGCGCGGTAGAGCTTTCGCCCCGGCGCTCTGGGAGCCGAAATGGCCGTCACCTCCGCGGCAATGGTCACACGTCCGCGCGCCAGGGGCATCGGGGTCAGGCCCTGACCCGGGATCGCCGACGACTCAGGGACATTTCAGGGGCGCGCCCTGATGCGGCCGGCATTCCGGCGTACGCATCATGACTGCCATGACCACAACTGACGACACCGGCCAAGCCCCACCACCCCCTGCACCGGAACCGCCTCCCGCGCCACCGGTGCGACGGCTCGAACGCAGCACAGACGACCGCATCGTCGCGGGCGTGTGCGGCGGGCTCGGGCGCTACTTCGACGTCGACCCGGTCATCTTCCGCGTCCTGTTCGCGGTGATGGCGATCTTCGGTGCGGGTTTCCTCTTGTACGGCGCTGCCTGGCTGTTCGTTCCCGAGGAGCACACCGGCGGATCCGTCGCCCACGTCGTGCGCGGCGGCAGCGGCCCCACTCGCGAACTCGCGATCATCGCTGTGGTCGTCATCGTCGGCCTCATCGCGTTCCCCGGCGTCTTAGGCGTGGGCCTCGGCCCCGGCGGCGGCGAGTGGGTTTTCGCGTTGCTGCTATTCGGGGGCATCGCATTCCTATGGCGCCGCCACCACCAACGCCCCGCCCCCGCGCCGTACGACGCGCAGGGTTGGGCTCACGGCCCGCTCCAAGCGACTGGTGCGCCGCCACCCCCTGCAGTGCCCCCTGCCCCGTCAGAGTTCTGGTCGGCAACGGCCACCGCCCCGACAGCAACTCAGCCGCTGCCGACCACTGCGCCCACGGAGCCATGGGGCGCCCGGGTCGCACCGGCTAAGCCACCCCGGGAGAAGTCGGCGCTGGGCTCGATAACACTCAGCGTGTTGCTGGTCGCGTGGGGCATCGCCGCGCTCCTCGACGCGGCCAATGCCATCGAGCTGTCGGCGCAGGCGGTACTCGGGGGCGCGCTGGTCGTGATCGGAACCGGGCTCATCGTCGGCGCCTGGATCGGTCGTTCACGGGGGCTTATCGCTCTCGGCCTGATCCTGACCTTGGCGGTGTCAGCCGTCGGCGCGCTCGACGTACCGCTGACTGGCGGTGCGGGGGAACGCACCTGGCGACCGGTGACAACTCAGCAGCTCGACGTACCGATGCGACTGGCCGTGGGGGACGGCGTGCTCGACCTCACGGACGCGCCGTTGCTCGAGGGCCGCCACGACATCGACGTCAGCGTCGGGATCGGCGCGCTCACGGTGATCGTGCCGGACGGCGTCGACGTCAGGGTGAACGGGCACGTGTCACTGGGAAATCTGCGGATGTTCAACGAGCAGCATGACGGCGGCGGCCTGGATGTTAGTCACGCCGACTCCGAATCGGCAGATCTCGTCATAGATGCCCGCGTCGGCATCGGAGAGCTATGGGTGCAGCGTGAAGCGTCATGACCTCGATCTCACTTCGCTCGTCGCGGGCGCGGTGTTTCTAGCCGTGGGCGCGGCATTCCTGGTCGACCTGCTGGCTGGTGTGGGGGTCAGCCCGCGATGGATCACACCGCTGGTCCTGATCGGCATCGGCGCGGCCGGCCTGATGTCTCAGGTGCCGGTTCGCCGGGACCACCCTGAGGTGCCAGCAGACGAGTGACTCGAGGGCCGGCCGCTCGCTGTGATTGGCTGGCCCCCATGTCAGCCTTTGCTCCCGGCGACGTGCACGACAGCCTGAACAGTCGCTACGTCACCATCACGAGGCTGGCGATCGCGGCGTCGTTTGTGTCGTTCCTCCTCCTCGGCGGCGTCGCGGCAGGCTACGGGACGATGTTCGACACCATCGCCGACCGGTTCGACATCAGCGTCGGCCAGGCGGGCGTCGTCCTGAGTGCGCACTTCGGGGGTGCCTTTGCCGGCGTAGTCGCCGTGGGTCGCCTGCGCGCCGGTCCCGCGAAGGGGACTGTGCGGGTGGCGTTGGCGGCGTGCGCGGCCGGCTGCCTGGGAGTCGCTTTCGCGCCCACCTGGGCCACGTTCCTTGTCGCCGCCGGCGCCTTTGGCCTCGGGTCAGGAGCTCTGGCGGTTGCGCTGAACGCACTCTTCGCCCGCACCGACCCCGTCCGCCGGCCGGCGCTGTTGAACGTACTCAACTCGAACTTCGGTATCGGCGCGGTGATCGCACCCCTGCTCCTCGCGTTCGCCGGTGACGACGGCATCCCGATCGTTTTCGCCTGCGCGGGCGTGCTCGCGGTGCTGCTCGCCGCAGCCATCGGCGGGATCGACGCACCCACAGCGGGCGAAGCACACGCCTTCAGCAGTCACGACGCCGCGTCGAGAGCGACGTTCGCCCCGGTGCAGCGCGCATTCATCGTGGCGTTCTTCTTCTACGTCGGCGCGGAATCGGCGGCAACGGGGTGGATGGCGACGCACCTGGATCAGGCCGGCCGCAGTGCGACCCTCGGGGCAGTGATCACGTCGGCCTTCTGGCTGTGCATCGCGATCGGTCGGCTGATCGCGGCGCGGCTCGTCGCTCATGTGTCGCCGAGCCGGATCGTTCAGACCTGCATCGCCATCGTTCCGTTCGGAATGCTGCTCGCCGCCATACCGCCGATCGCCCCTGCCGCGTGGGCCCTGACCGGGCTCGCGTGCGGGCCGATCTTCCCGACCGGATTGGCGTGGGCAAGCCAGCTGTCGACCTCTGTCACGCGTACGACGGTCTGGCTGCTTCTCGCGGCGATGGGCGGAGGAGCGCTGGTCTCACCTCTCGTCGGCGGGGCCGTTTCTCTTGCCGGCGAGCAGGCGGTTCCGTACTCGATCGCGACCGCCGCGGCGAGCGCGTTGGTGGCGTTCGCTCTGGCAGGCGCACTGTCGACGAGCCATCGACGGCGCGCCGACATCAGCCCTTAGGCACCAGCTTCAGCAGCACCTCGAGCACGCCGTGGTCCTCGGTCTTGATGCCGGCAATGCTGGGGTTGGGCACGTCGTAATCGGAGAAGAGAATCGGGATCTGTGCGGTGATGTCGAAGCCGTCGCCTGATCGCTGACCGGTGATGTCGAACGTCACCGACTTGGTGTTGCCTCGCAGGGTCAGGTCGCCGGTCGCGCCGGCTGTGAACTGAGACCCGGCGGCCACCTCGGCGGGCATTGCGATCGGTTTGGTCAGGGTGAAGGTCGCAGTCGGATGCGATTCGGTGTCCATGATGCGGCCGTGGAACTGCCCGTCACGCCTGCTCTTGTCGCTCTTGACGGTCGTCATGTCGACGGTGAAGGCGCCCTTGGAGACGGCATCGCTGGCGACCGTCAGCGCTCCCTCCACCTCGCTCGTCCGGCCGACGGCTTCGGCCGACTGCCCGAACAGGACTTCGTTCACTCGGTAGCCGACGATGCTGCCGTCACCGATCGTCCACTCGCCCTCGAGCGTCGTGATCTCCGCGCCGCTCGTCTCTGCCGCCGTCGGCGCGGCAGACAACGTGAGCTTCGCCGGCTCGTCGCCTCTGATCAGGTTGATGTAGACCCACGGGCCGCCGACGATCAACAGGACTCCGGCGACGACGGCACCGATCAGCCACCTCGCCCGGGCCCGTGCCGTCGTCGGCACCAGCGCGCTACGCATTGCTCGGGACTATCGAGGCGCTGGGGCTCGGCGTCGGCGTACTCGGCTTGGGCTGCAACCTCTCCTTGAGCTCAGCCAGCTTGGTCACGTCGACGATCGACACCGCGGTCGGACTCGCGCCCGTGCCAGTTGCCTGCACCTGCACGACGTCGTTGACGGCGACGGTGGAGATCCCGTCTCGTGCGGCGTTGACGAGCGTGTCGGCGTTCACGGCGTACGACTTGCTGAAGCCGTCATCGCTCTTGACGGTGATCGAGCTCGCGCTCACCGCTGTGACACTGCCGCGCTGCACGTGCACCGTCTGGAACGTGCCGTCAGCCTTGGGTACGACGAACTCGCCGTGTAGCACGCCGCCCAGTCTGCCCAGCGGCCCGCCCAGTCCCTTACCGAATCGGTGTCCGCGGCCGCCCTTGAACCGCCCCTTCAGTTCGCGCTCGTCGGGCGCGGGGGTGGGAGCAACGGACGGGGAGGGCGTCTGCGCCTGAAAGGCCGCCGGTCGCACCTCGGAATCATTGAAGCCGGTCGCTCCCGCAATCCCCACTACCCCGATCGCGACCCCGCCGGTCAGGCACGCGATGCCGACTGCGACCGTCCGCGACACACGCCGGCGCGGCGCGACGTCGAGTACCTCGGTCGTGGGCGATTCTGCAGGTTGCTCTGGCGTCGGCCAGTTGTCAGTCATGGAGACTCCTTCGCAGTCCGCGATCGCGGATCTTGTCCTGCCCGGAGTTTTCACGGCCAAGCTGTGAGCAGCCTGTGAGCTACGTGGGGAGTCGCTGGCTACCGGCGCGAAGGGCGCGCTCTCAGCATCTTCACAGGTAGCCCGCAGGGTCGGCACAGAGGCGGCGTCGACAGTAATCGCATGACTGAGCAGCAGCTGTTGACAAGCACTCGAGAGAAGACGGACGAAATCGGTGACCCGGCCGGCGACCAATTCGCCTACGGGCCAGCACTACCCCCGCAGCCGCCGGTGCCGCCGTACACACCCGCGTCCGAGTCCCCCTCGGCCCGTCCTCGTTTCGGCAAGGCGTTCACCGCCGGCGCCGCGGTCGTCGCGATCGCACTCGGATCCGGCGTAGTGGGCGCCGAGTTCGCGACCCGCAACGTCGATGACTCGGCGGCCGTCACGGCTCCGGCCGTCACCACCTCTCTCGGTGGAGCGGCGAAGCCGGTCGAGTCGCTCGCGCAGGTCGCGGCCGCCGTACAGCCCAGCGTCGTCTACATCGCGGTCGAGGGTTCCAACGGAAACGGCTCGGGATCCGGCGTGATCCTCAAATCCGACGGCACGATCCTGACCAACAACCACGTCGCCGAGGGCGCCGCAGGCGGTGGCTCGATCAAGGTGAGGTTCGCTGACGGCAAGACGGCGGAGGCCGACATCGTCGGTCGTGACGAGAAGAACGATCTCGCCGTCATCAAGGCCCGCGGCGTGTCCGGCCTGGCCGCCGCGACGCTCGCCGACGACACGAGCGTTCACGTCGGCGACACGGTGCTCGCGATCGGCAGCCCGCTGGGGCTCGAAGGCTCAGTGACTGCCGGGATCGTCTCTGCCCTGCACCGCGTCGACGCCGGCCTGACGGACGCGATCCAGACCGATGCATCGATCAACCCGGGTAACTCCGGTGGGGCGCTCGTCGACGTACGAGGTCATGTCATCGGCATCAACACGGCCATCGCGAACCTCGGGCGCAGCGCTCAGAGCGGCAACATCGGCATCGGATTCGCGATCCCGATCGGCCGCGCCAACAAGGTCGCGAACGATCTGCTCGCCGGCCGTACGCCGCAGCAGGCGCTCCTCGGCGTGCGCGTCGCTGACGCCCCGGCCGGTGGTGCCCTGCTCGACGACGTCACCCCCGGGTCGGCTGCAGCGACCAGCGGGCTCAAAGTTGGCGACGTGATCACTCAGGTGGGCGACACACAGATACGTGACGGGGCGGCGCTGAGGTCGTTCATCACGGGCCGCAACCCGGGCGAGTCGGTAAAGGTGACCTACGTCCGCGACGGCAAGACGCTGACGACCAGCGCCGTGCTCGGCACCGCCGGGTCATGACACAGGCCGCCGCACCCGGTGGCACGATCAACGTCGTGGCACAGGTGAGACGTGACGATGCAGCCGCGCCCGAGGCGCGGTTGCTCGTCGTCGACGACGAACCCAACATCGTCGAACTGTTGTCGGCGAGCTTGCGCTACGCCGGTTTCGAGGTCGAGACGGCGACCGACGGTTCCGAGGCACTGCGGCTCGCGCGCACGTTCCGGCCCGACCTGATCGTGCTCGACGTGATGATGCCTGACGTAGACGGTTTCGACGTCGTACGACGGATGCGCGGCGAGGGGGCGCACACTCCCGTCGTGTTCCTGACCGCCCGCGATGCGAAGGAGGACAAGGTCACTGGCCTGACGCTCGGCGGCGACGACTACGTCACCAAGCCGTTCAGTCTGGAAGAAGTCATCGCCCGGCTCCGCGCACTGCTGCGCCGCAGCGGTATCGCCATGACTCAGGGCGATTCCACGCTGGTCGTCGGAGACCTGGCACTGGACGAGGAC
>JBKJZO010000076.1:0-17230 GCA_046715235.1 Mycobacteriales bacterium | reverse complement strand
CGTCTACCGAGCGCATCGGCGCCGACAGCTCGTTGGCCGCGGCCAGAACCTTGCCGCCACTGCGGAAGTTGGTGCTCAGGTTGTGCACGCGCGCCGGATGCCCGTCGGCGTCGGGGAAGTGGTCGGGGAAGTGCAGCAGGTTGCCGACGGATGCCCCGCGCCAGCCGTAAATCGACTGGCACGGGTCGCCGACGGCCGTGACCGGGTGACCGCCGGCGTACAGCGCCTGCAGCATGCGCCGCTGCGCGATTCCGGTGTCCTGGTATTCGTCGAGCAAGACGACGGCGTACTGCTCGCGCTCGGTCTCGCCGACCGCGGGGCACTGCTCGGCCACTCGTGCCGCAAGTTGCACCTGGTCGCCGAAGTCGATCAGGTCGCGTTCGCGTTTGAGCCGGGTGTAGGACTCGACGAAGGTGAGCAACTCGTCGCGTTTGCCGAGCGCGGCGACGACGTCGTCGAGACCCTTGACGCCCGGGCCGACAGCATCAATGCGCGCGCGGATACGGGCATGCTCGGCGCGTACGTCGTCGGGCTCGACCAGGTGATCGGCGAGCTGCGAGGCGAGTTCGATGACGCGGCCGGCGACGTTGCGGGGCAGCAGTCGCAGGTGCGTCAGCGGCTCACGATGCGCTCGGACCGCGCGCGTTGCCAGCTGCCATTGCTGGGCCTGGGTGATGACGCGGCTGCCCGGCTCGATGCCAATGCGCAGGCCGTGGTCGGCGACCAGCCGGCCGGCGTAGGCGTTGTAGGTCGAGACCGCGGGCTCGTCGCCGATGTCGGTGCCGGAGTAGCCGCTATCGGCGCGTAGGGCGGCCAGGCCCGATCGGATGCGGTTGGCGAGCTCCGTCGCCGCTTTGTTGGTGAACGTCAGGCCGAGGACCTGGCCGGGTTGCACGTGACCTGACCGGACGAGGTGGACGACGCGGGCGGCCATCACCGCGGTCTTGCCCGATCCCGCTCCCGCGACGATGACGCTCGGCGCCAGCGGCGCGGTGATGGCCGCGGCCTGGTCGGCAGTGAATGGCCGGCCGAGCAGCGTTGCGACGTCGGCAGTCACGGCACTTGAAGTGACTGCGGCGGTCATCGGTGCACCTGCTCGCCCTCGGGTTGGGCGGGGCACACTCGGGCGGCGACGCAGATCTTGCAGCCGCTCCACGGGCGGGCCGGAAACTCCTCCCGGCGTACGCCGGACGCGACCTCGTCGAGCAACTCCAGAGCGGCCGCCCCGCGTTCGGGCTCCTGGTCGATCGCGCCCTGCCGCTCGACGACGGCCGCGTCTCCCTCGCCGGCCCGCAACTGAACGAGCTCGGCCCCGCCGCTGCGCTCGATGCCCGGAAAGGCGTGGTGCTCGACGGCCAGTTGGTAGAGCGCCAGCTGCGGATGCACGGCCATCTTGGTCGGGCCCGCCTTGCTGCTGGAAGTCTTGTAGTCGACGACGACCCCCGACCCTTCGTCGTCGATGTCGAGCCGGTCGACCGAGCCGGTCAGCCGCGCGTCGCCGACCTCGACCGCGAACCGGATCTCTGTGCCGACGAGAGTGCGCCCGTTGCGGTGCGCGTAGTCGGCAAGCCGCAGGACCGCTCGCCGGGCCATGGCGTACTGCTGGTCGGCGTACCAGGGCGCCTCGAACTCGAGCTGGGGCCAGACGTCGTCGAGCATCGACACCATCGCCTCGGGCGTCGCTCGCGCCGGATCGTTGGCCGCGATCTGCGCGATGGCATGCAACAGGTTGCCGAACGTCTGCCGCTCCCCCGCCAGTGTGCGCACGCCCGCCTTGCGCTCGAGGAACCACTGCAGTGGGCAGTTGTGGAACTGCGAGGCCTCGCTCGGCGACACCTTCACCAACTGGTCGGCTGCAACGAGCGGGCGCCCTGGGTCGCTCAGCTCGGCCAGCCCCCACCAGGAACCGGGGTGCGCGGACTGCACGAGCGGTCGTCCGTCCTGCGCCGGGGCAGCCAGCCGCCCCAGGCGTCGTACGGCGGCCGCGCGCAGCTGCGCACTCGCGTGCTGGTCGAGCGAGGTGCGACGCAACTCGCCGACCAGGGAACGCAAAGAGAGCACGTGCGGCGGCGGCTCGGGGTGCTCCGGCACCGGCACGCCGAGTTCGTGGACAAACCGCGACGGGCGCTCGCCGGTCGCCTCGCCGCTGTCAACGGCGGTGACGACGAGCTGGCTGCGGGCCCGCGTGGCCGCAACGTAGAAGAGCCGGCGTTCATCGACGAGTGCGGCGTTGACGCGGGAGATCTCCGCGGCAGCGCCGAGGTCGGCCTCGGTAAGCAGGTCGGCTCCGAGCAGCGACCCCCGGCGGCGCAGGTCGGGCCAGTGCGCATCCTGTACGCCGGCGACGACGACGACGTCCCACTCGAGGCCCTTAGAGCGGTGCGCGGTCAGCAGTCGCACTGACTCGCCGGGGGCGGCTCGCTCGGCCAGCGTGCCGGCCGGGATCTCCTGCGAGTCGAGATCGTCGAGGAAAACGGCGGCGCCCGCTTTCGGCAGCTGGTCGACGAAGCGCTGCGCGGTCTCGAACAACTCGACCACGGCGTCAAGGTCACGGTTGGCCGCCACCGCGACCGCACCCTCGCCGCGCGACTGACGCTCGAGGCGGCGCCGTAGCAACGACGGCTCCCAGACACCCCACAGCACCTCGTCGACCGCCTCGCCGCGTTCGATGGCGGCGCGTGCCTGGGCAAGTAGGGCGCGCACCCGCTCGGCCGGCCGCCGTACGCGCGCTGACAGCTTGCGAGGATCTGCCCCGTCGCGCACGAGTTCGACCAGAAGATGCCCTGACGGCCGGCGCCCCCCCGACGCGCGCTCGAGGTCACGAAGCTCGCGCCGGATCCGGCGTACCTGCAACACGTCGGCGCCGCCCAGAGCCCGCAGCAGCGACTCCGCGCGTTCCTCGTCGATGCTTGCCGGCTCGAGCGCGCAGCGCAGCGCGAGCAGCAACGGCGTGACGGCCGGATCGTCGGCGAGCGGGATCTCGTCACCGGCAATGGCGACCGGTACGTCGGCCGCGACGAGTGCGCGCCGCAACGTCGGGATCGACCGGCGGGCCGAACGGACGACGACCGCCATCTGCGACCACTCGACGCGGTCGATCAGGTGGGCCCGCCGCAGCACGTCCGCAATGCCCATCGCCTCCTGCGCGGCCGAACTGTAGGTGCGTACGGCGACCGAGCCAGGGAGCATGCCCTCGGCCGGATGGACTGCGCGATGACCTCGCAGAGCGGCCGCGGGCAGGCCAGGTGCAGGGATGCGCTGCGCCAGCGCTCTGCTCGCCTGTAGCAACTCGCTGCCGGCCCGCCGCGATACGGCCAGCGACATCGTCGGCGCGGGTGCGCCGCCCACGGTCCGGAATCGATCACTGAACTCGAGCAGCCCGTGCACCTGCGCCCCGCGGAACGCGTAGATCGACTGATCGGGATCGCCGACGACTACGAGGTCGGCGCCGCCTCCGGCCAGGTGCTGCAACAGCCGCTCCTGCGCCGGATCGGTGTCCTGATATTCGTCGACGAAGACCGCGGCGTAGCGGCCTGCTTCGGCCTCGCGGATGACCCGGTCGGACAGCAGGTCGGCGGCGCGCTGCACCAGCCCGGCGTAGTCGAGCGCCTGCTCGAACGAGAGCACATCCAGGTAGTCCTGGAAGAACGAAGCAGCAGCGCGCCACTCGGGCCGGCCGAGCCGCTCGCCCAACTCGTCGAGGGCCGCGGGGGAAAGCCCCCGCTCCTGCGCCCGGAGCAACAGATCGCGCAGCTCCTCGGCGAAACCGCGGGTGCGCAGGATCGACCGGAGCTCCTGCGGCCAGCGCGTGGGCTTGCTCTGCGCGTCGCCGTCGAGCAGGCGACGCACCCGCAGGAACTGCTCCGTGCCCGACAGCAGCCGCGGCGGCTGCGCGCTGGCGAATGCGTCGTCGTACCGCCGCACGAGTGCGAAGCAGAACGAGTGGAAGGTCCAGGCCGACGGCCCGCGGGTGACCCGGTCGAGACGCGCGGAGATGCGGCCGCGCAACTCCGCGGCGGCCTTGCGGCTGAAGGTGAGGACGAGGAGTCGATCGGGGTCGGCGCCGCGCTCGACCCGGTCGGCCACTGCCTCGACCAGCGTGGTCGTCTTGCCGGTGCCGGGCCCCGCAAGCACGAGCAGCGGCCCGCCCGGGTGATCGATGACGCGTTGCTGCGACTCGTCTAGCGCCGGCGCGACAACGGGGCGCGCCGGCGACCGCACCAGGCGGATCACGGACGCGTCGGACACGGTCACCTCGAGCGGTGGGGATGGGCTTCGACGGGTCCATGACATCACGCACGGCTGACATTTCCCGGGCTAACGGCCGTCCCAGCGGGCCAGCCGCATGTCGACGCGGGAGCCGGCGGTCGTCATCGGCGTCCGGTCCGCTCTTAGCAGCGCCAGGTGTTCTTCCGACCCGAACGGCTTGGGCCGGCCGTCGGCCATGACGACGCGGTGCCACGGCACGTCGGCGCCCCACGTGAACATCACCCCGCCAACTGCGCGCGCTGACCCCTCACCCATGAACTCGGCCACGTCGCCGTAGCTCATCACCCTGCCCGGGGGGATCTGCGCCACATCGGCCAGCACGCGCTCGGCGTGCGCCGACGGCTCGTCCACGCCGCGGAACGCGCTGACCTAGTAGGTCGGCAGGCTCGGGTCGACCTGGTGGACCCAGGCGAGCACGCCGCCCTGCACGTGCGTCGCCGACGCGAAGCCGGCGTTTTTGAGGGTCGCGAGCGCCTCGGCGGAGCGCACTCCTGACTTGCAGTGCAGCACGATCGGCTTGTGCAGCGGCAACTCGGCGAGCTTGGCCGGGATGTCGCCCTTCGGGATCAGCACCGACCCGGGGATCCGAACGATGTCGTACTCCGCAGGCTCGCGTACGTCGACGAGCAGGAAGTCGTCGCCGCGGTCGAACATCGCCTTCAGCTCACCCGCGGTGATCGTCGAACCCGCCGCCGCCTCGACCGCCGCGTCGGACACGGTGCCGCACCACGCCTCGTAGTCGATGAGCGCAGTGATGGTGGGGTTCTTGCCGCACAGCGGGCACTCGGGGTCCTTGCGTGCGCGCACCTTGCGGTAGCTCATCTCGAGGGCGTCGTAGATCATCAGCTGACCGACGAGCGGCTCGCCGATGCCGGTGAGGACCTTGATCGCCTCGGTCACCTGGATCGAGCCGACCGACGCGCACAGGACGCCGAGCACGCCACCCTCGGCGCAGGACGGGACCATCCCCGGCGGCGGCGGCTCGGGGTAGAGGCAGCGGTAGCACGGTCCGTACTCGGCCCAGAAGACCGACGCCTGCCCGTCGAACCGGAAGATCGAGCCCCAGACGTAGGGCTTGCCGAGCAGCACGCACGCGTCGTTGACGAGGTAGCGGGTCGCGAAGTTGTCGGTGCCGTCGACGATGATGTCGTAGCCGGCGAAGATCTCCATCGCGTTGTCGGAGGTCAGGCGTTCCTCGTGCAGCCGTACGTCGACGAACGGGTTGATCTCGCGCACCTTGTCGGCCGCGCTCTGCGCTTTGGAGTGACCGACATCGGCCTGGCGGTGGATGATCTGGCGCTGCAGGTTGCTCTCGTCGACGACGTCGAACTCGAGGATGCCGATCGTGCCGACACCGGCGGCGGCGAGGTACATGATCGCGGGCGAGCCGAGACCGCCGGCGCCCACGCACAGCACGCGCGAGTTCTTCAGACGCAGCTGCCCCTCGAGCCGCACGTCGGGAATGATCAGGTGCCGCGAGTACCGCTCGATCTCGGCCTTCGACAGTCCGGCGGCGGGTTCGACCAGGGGTGGCAACGACACGGCAGTGCTCTCCTACGCTTCGGCGACGTCCAGAGGTGCAACCACGCGAGCGCACCAATGTTTCCGGCCCCGCGCGCAACGCGGCGAACCGGCTGTGCATCGATTGTCGCCGCTCCACGCGTGATGCGCGAAACGACGATATGGCGTGTCCGTCAGGTACGCCGCGGGTAGGCCCGTGGTGCGACCAACAAGGAGGTCAACTGATGGGTGCAGACGACAAGCTCAAGAACGCCACTCAAAACCTCAAGGGTGAGTTCAAGGAGCACGTGGGTGGCGCGACCGGTGACGAGGAGATGCAGGCCGAGGGCAAGCTCGACCAGACAAAGGCGGACCTCAAGCAGGCCGGCGAGAAAGTGAAGGATGCGTTCAAGAAGTAGTCCGTTACAAGCTCACCCTCACGCGAAAAGGACCCTGCTGACCAGCGGGGTCCTTTTCTGTGTACGGCGCCGCGCGCTCAGTTGGTGGGACGCCACCAGGGACGCCGCCGCGGCGCCTCATCCTCGTCGTCCTCGTCGTCCTCCGCGGGGGCGACGTCCTCTTCCTCGTACGCGACGTAGTCGCCTCGCCGAACCGTGTCCTCGACGTCCGGCTGGGCGACATCCGGCTGGGCGACATCCGGCTCGGCGACGTCAGCCTCGGCGACGTCCGGCTCGGCGACGTCCTCGGGCGGCGAGCCAGCAGAGACATCGGGTTCGACATCGCCCTCCGCCGCCGTTTCCGCGGCGACGAACACCCGCGACCTGTCGCCGAACAACGAGCGCTCAAGGTCGTACGGCGCCTGCCGGAACTGCGGGAACACCGAGCCCTCGTCGCTCTCGGGGATCTCGCTTTCGGGAATCTCGCTCAGCACGTCGTCGTAGCTCTCGGCCGTGTGTGTCGATTCGACCAGAGCCAGGTTGGGGCCCAAGGCCGGCCCCGATGCCGGCGTCGGCTCATCCGCCGGTGGCTCCTCAACCTCCTCGACGGCGGCTTCCTCGACGACCTCTGGCTCGACGACTGCTTCGTCGACGGTTGCAGGCTCGACGGTTTCTGGCTCAGCCGCGGCGGGCTCCTCGGGCACGGGTGCAGTGGCCAGCAGATCCTCGGGCTCGGTCTGCATCTCGCTACCGCTCTCGGCCGCCTCGTCGGCAGCCGGCCCCGGTCGCCGCAACAGCGCCTCAGCCAGGACGAGCACCGCGTTGTCGACATGGTCGGTGACTGCCTGCGTGATCGAGCCGGACATGTCACGCAGTGCCTCGACCTCGCTCGTGAATCGCTCACCGAGCGTCGAGATCTCGCTGTGCAGCAGGGCCTCCATGCCGCCGACCTGCGTCCGTAGGTCGGCGACCTCATGGCGCACCTGAGCGATGGGTTCGGTCCGGACTGCCTCCGCCGACCGGTCGCGGACCGCCTCGTTCACCCGCTCGAGCTGACCCGACAGGCCCTGGAGCACCTGCGCACTGGTGCTGACCGCGCGTACCAATGCTTCGAGCCGCTCGTCGAGCAACGTCAGCTGCACCCGCGTCTCACTGGAATGGTTGGCGAGCTCTGCGCGCAGATCCGCGTCGCCAGCCGGGCTGATCCGCGTGTCGCGCTGCACCTCGGCCAGCGCGTTCTTGACCTCGTTGAGAAGCGATTGGACCTCTCGCTGCTCGTTGACCTGGTCCTCGACGGCGCGTGAGAGCAGTGCCTGCATCCGCTCGCTCACCGCGCCGCTGGGCGACGGGGTCAAGCGCAGGTACTCGTCCACGACGTCCTCCGGGTGCGATGGATCTTGCTCTGTCAACGGGGACCCTCCCGCATCGGCGCGGCTGCGTCCATCGCAGCGTGCATAGCAAGAAAAGCGTCGGCAACGGCGTACGGCGACTCAATCTGCGGGACGTGCCCAGCCGAGTCGACTAGGACAAGGCGCGATCCTGGGATGGCTCGCGCAGCGCGCTGCGATACGGCGACGGGCACTAGTCGGTCGTTCGTTCCATGAACGATCAGCACCGGCATGCGCAGCCCCTTCACCTGAGACCACAGCCCGTCGCGCCCCGGCCGGAGGTAGGCGCGGACCAAACCGCGCAGCGAAAGGGTGAGCGCGTCGTCGTACCAGGCCATCGCCCGCCGCTTGCGCAGCTCCTCGACCGCCTCGGCGAATCGCTCGTGCGAAACGGCCTCGGGATTGGCGAAGCACAGCCGGACGATGGCTTGAGTGCGGCGCTCGGCGGAGTGCCGGCTCAGAGCCCGCAACGTGAGCTGGGACAGGCCCGGCACGAGCAGCAGCGGCATACGCGGGTCGGAACCCACTTGCGGGCGGTACGACGGCAGCGCGGCCGAGACGAACGTCAACGAGCGCACCAACTCGGGCCGCGACGCCGCGAGGACGGCCGTCACGGCGCCGCCCAGCGAGTTGCCGAACAGGTGCACGGGAGCGCCGATCTCCTGCTCGATGTAGCCGGCAACTGCGCTCGCATGGGCGTCGAGGCCGTAGTTGCCGGTGAGAGGCGGCGCGGAATTGCCGAAGCCAGGCAGGTCGACCGCATGCCCGTCGAAACCATCCGCGAGCAGCGCCATGAGGTCGGTCCAGTTGGTCGACGACCCGCCCAGGCCGTGCACGAACAGCGCTGGCGTTACGTCCGGAGTGGCGGTCCGGCGTACGAACAACCGCTGGCCTGCGACATCGACTGGCAGGCCCGGCCATGGCGGCAGGGGTCGCTCACCCGGCCCGGGGAGCGCGCGGCGCCGGGGGCTCGGAACCCGGCCGATATCAGACGTTTTCACCTACTCAGCCTAATCCGTGGCCGATTCGTTCACCCGATCAGGCGTACGGAGGTGACCCCGCGGTGCCGACCTATCAAGGGTCCGCAGAAGCTCCGTAGGGGGATTTGGCCATTTCCAGCACAGCAGCCCGCCGGCGATCAGCGCGAGTGTTCCTCGCCCTACTCATCGCGCTGGCGACGACGTTCACCTTCAACGCGCCCGCCGCGTCCGCCGCGACGCGCGCGCAGATCAAGGCGAGCACGGGTGCCGGCGTCCAGCTCAACAGCGTCGAGAGCCGCCTCCTCGGGCGCATCAACGCTGCCCGCAAGGCGCGCAATATCGCCCCCCTGACGGTTGCTGCCGGTTTCACTGACGTCGCGCGCCGCTGGTCGGCAGCGCAACTCAAGGTCAACACCCTCAAGCACAACCCGAACATGAAGACGGAGCTGCAGGCGTCCGGTGGCCAGGGCTGGCGCTTGATCGCGGAGAACGTCGGCTACTGCAACAGCGACCCCGACCGTCTCTTCGACGCGTACATGAACTCGCCGCACCACAAGGCCAACATCCTCAACCCGTCGTTCAAGTTCATCGGCATGGGCTGGGTCGCTCGCGCGGACGGTCTGGGCTACAACACCCAGAACTTCTCGACGCACTACTCGGCGACATACGGGCCGACTCGCGTCGCGGCGTACGTCCGCAGGTAGCTCAGCCAGCCCGATCTTCGATCGGCGCGCAGGACTGAAGTCGTTTCCCCGCAGCCTGTTTCGCAGTGAATGCCGTGTGTACTGCTGCCTGGCACTCAGGCGAGTAGCTTCTCGATCCGCCTGTTGACTGCGTCGAGGGTCGCGCGGATAACGGCCTGCCGAACGTCCTCACGGACCACGGCCGCACCGGTAAGCCGCTCCACGCCGCGGGTCGATACGAGCGTGACGCCGGCAACCACCGTGCGAGCGGAGCCCATCTGGGTGACTTCCAGGTGGTCGACCTCGAAACGAACGCTCTGGCCAATGAAGCCCTCCACGGCGTTCAGCGTCGCAAGGGCAACTGCCTTGTGTACGCCGGACTGCGTCGCCGTACCGCTGGCCTCGCCGACTGAATCGCGACCGTTGTGACCAAGCGTGACGGTGACCGTCACGTCGAGGCCGGAGGAGACAAGGTGCATGCGCTGGATGGCCGGCCGGCTGGTCGCGGGCTCGGGCTCGTCCTCGATGGTCGCGGGCGAGATGTCGGCGTCCTCGACGAGCTGGACGCGCTCAGCGTCGACGCCGAGACCGAATCGCTCACGCAGGAGCCGGCCGACCGTGGTTGCCACTTCGACCTCGTCGTAGCCGGGCGCTAGGCCCAGGCGCAGCATGCCGAGGCCGCCGCCGTCCGAGTCGGGCTGCACGTCGGCGTCGGCGACACCCGGGACCGCGCGCAGCGCAGCGACGATCTCGTCGTAGTCGGTCACCGTCACCGCGATCTCCCCAGTCAGGGCACGTCGGACAGAGTTGTCCAATCCGATGATCGGTACGCCCCCCGACATGCTTGAGCACGGTACAGGAGTGCGATCCAGCACGAGTGCCCTTCTCAGGCGCTCTTGCGGGCCGCCTTGCGCGGCGCTTTGCTCGCTGCAGCCGTCTTTGCCGGCGTCGACGACGACTTCGCGCGAGCCGCCTTCTTGGCCGCGGCGGGCTTCGCGGCCTTCTTCGCCGCCGCCTTGCTCGCCGGCTTCTCGGCCGCGGCAGGTGCCTTCTTCGCCTTTGCCGCCTCGACGCTCGCGCGCAGTGCCGACATCAGGTCGACGACCCCACCCGACTCGGTCGGCGTCTCTGCGGGCTGCACCACCTCCCGGCCGGCGACCTTCGCGTCGATGACTTCCTCGAGCGCTTCGCGGTAGGCGTCCTGGTACTGCGACGGGTCGAAGTCAGCGCTCAGGCTGTCGATCAGCGCCCCCGCCATCGCGACTTCCTGCGGTTTGACGTCGACCTTGTCGTCGAGGAAGCCGAAGTCGACGTCCCGGATCTCGTCCGGCCAAAGCATCGTCTCCAGCACGAAGACGCCGTCCTTCACTCGCATGGTCGCGAGCTGCTCGCGCTGACGCAGCGCCACCTTGACCAGCGCGACCCGGCCGGACTGCTCGAGAGCCTCGCGCAGCAGCACGTAGGGCTTCGCTCCTGCCTTCTCGGGTTCGAGGTAATAGCTCTTGGCGAAGTAGATCGGGTCGACCTGTTCCAGCGGCACGAACTCGAGGACGTCTATCGCGCGGCTCGTCGACAGCGGCAGGTCCTTGAAGTCCTCATCCGTGAGTACGACGACCTCGCCGTTCGGGAGCTGGTAGCCCTTGGCGATGTCGGCGTACTCGACCTCCTTGCCGTCCTTTTCGCAGATGCGCTTGTAGCGGATGCGGCCGCCGTCCTTCACGTGCACCTGGTTGAACTGCACGTCACGTTCCTCGGTGGCCGAGTACAACTTCACCGGGATCGTCACCAGGCCGAACGTGATCGAGCCTTTCCAGATCGAGCGCACGTGCTGCCTCCACAGGACCGGCGGGTACGGGGAAGATCCGCCTCAAGCGAAGATCGTCCTACCCGAGCGCGGCTATGGCTACCCACGCCCGCTCGCCGGCACCAATTGACCAATGACCGTACGCACCACGCTTGGTCGGGTCCCGAAATCGCGGTGATCCGTCAATTGGTGCGTATATCGCTCAAGCCGACCCGCTGATCACTCGATCCTCGGACCATGACGATCCTGCCGGCACCACGCGGCCCTCGCCGGGTGTTTGCGAACAGTCGCATCGCAGCGGGCCTCGGTGGCGGTCTCACCAGTCTGGCGCTCGCAGCGTCTGCCTACGCGTTCGTCGAGGCGAACCGTGACCCGGACGTCAATTGTCACGGACCGTGTACCGCCGACCTGCTCATACCGCTCGGCGCGATTGCCGGCACCGCGATCGGGACTTGGCTAGTCCTGCGACTTGCCGGGCACGACCGCGTCTGGATCACGACCGTACTTGCCGTCTTGCTGGCTCCTCCCTCAGTGGCCTGGGGCATGCTCGGTTCGCTCCGCCTCGTCGTGTTTGCGTGGATGGCGGCGCCCTTCTTCGCACGCTGGCTGGTCACCTACTCTCGCAATGGCTCGGCGGCGCCGCGGGCCACCGGCCGCTGGCAAGCCGGTATGGGAGGCGGCATCACCTGTGTCGCCTGCTTCTTCCTCGTTGCGCTGGTGATCGACAAGGCCAACCACGGCGTGCAGCCCGGCAAGAACATCTGGCTCCAACTCCTCGCCTCCGTGGTGGCCTTGGTGGCGATGTCGCTGGGCACGTGGCTCGGCTTGCGCTTGAGTAGGCAACAGGAGGCGGGCCGAACGGCGGCGCTCGCCGCGGGACTGGCAATCCCCTTGGCCCTCCTCGGCTGGATCGTGGGCGGCAGCAGCTTCACCGGAATGCTCGCGTGGTTCGCGGCGCCCGTGATCGCACGGTGGCTTCTGACACGCCCTCGGGGGTAGACCCGCGGTCATGGCCGGCAAGCTCGAGACGTACAACCGCAAGCGCGACTTCACCAAGACGAAGGAGCCTGCGGGCAAGGCCGCGCCGAAGGCGCGCACGAAGAAGCCGCGGTTCGTCGTACAGGAGCATCACGCGACTGCGCTGCACTGGGACCTGCGCCTCGAGCACGACGGTGTCGCTGTGTCGTGGGCGGTGCCGAAGGGCGTGCCGCTGGATCCGCACGCCAAGGGACTGGCGATCCACACCGAGGACCACCCCCTGAGCTACTTCAGCTTCAAGGGCAAGATCCCGGCCGGCGAGTACGGCGGCGGCCAGGTCACGATCTGGGACAAGGGCACCTACGACCTGCTCGAGTGGACCGACTCGAAGGTGAAGTTCCGCCTGCACGGGAAGCGGGTCGACGCCGAGTACGTGCTCTTCCAAACAGGCGGCAGGGACGGCCGGCAGTGGATGATCCGCAGGCTGGACCCCGCGCCTGCCGATTGGGAGCCGATGCCGGAGAACGTCGCGCCGATGCTCGCCGTCGGCGCCACCGCCCCGCCGCGCGGGGACGGCTGGGGCTATGAGTTCAAGTGGGACGGCGTCCGCGCGATCGCGCACGTCGACGGCGGCCGAGTGCGCCTCGTCAGCCGCAACAACCTCGACATCAGCATCAGGTACCCGGAGCTGCGCGAGCTCGGTCTCGCGGTGGGCTCGACACGGCTCGTCCTGGACGGCGAGGTGGTCGCCTTCGACGAACTCGGCCGGCCGAACTTCGGGCTGCTGCAACGCCGCATGCACGTCGCCAGCGAGTCGAAGATCCGCACGCTGATGAAGCAGACGCCGGTCGCCTACCTCATCTTCGACCTGCTGTACGTCGACGGTCAGCCCACGACGACGCTGCCGTACGTCGAGCGCCGCGAGCTGCTCGAGAAGCTCGCGCTGCGCGGTCCGCACTGGGACACGCCGCCGTACCTCGCGGAGGACGGGAAGTCGCTCATCGCCGCCAGCAAAGAGCAGCAACTCGAAGGCGTGATGGCAAAGAAGCTTGACTCGCTCTACTACCCGGGCAAGCGCTCCGACTGCTGGCGCAAGATCAAGAACATCCGGAGGCAAGAGGTCGTCATCGGCGGCTGGACGGCCGGTGAGGGCAATCGGGAGGGACGGATCGGCTCGCTGCTGGTCGGTGTGCACGAGGGCGACAAACTCGTCTACGCAGGCAACGTCGGCACCGGGTTCACCGAGAAGACGCTGCGCGAGATCGCCGCCGCGATGAAGTCGCTGATACGACAGACAAGCCCCTTCGCCGACGCGGTTCCGAGGGCCGTCGCAAAGACGGCGACGTACGTCGAGCCGGAGCTGGTCTGCGAAGTCGAGTTCACCGAGTGGACCGGCACGCACCGGCTGCGCCACCCGTCGTACAAGGGGATGCGCGACGACAAGCCCGCCCATGACGTCGTGCGAGAGGTGACTGCGTGAGTCCGGCGAGCCAGAAAGTCGAGGTGCGGGTCGGCAACCGCACGCTCACGCTGTCGAACCTCGACAAGGTCCTCTACCCGGAGGCTGGGTTCACCAAGGGTCAGGTCATCGACTACTACTCGCGCATCGCGCCGGTGCTGCTGCCGCATCTGAAGGGCCGGCCGCTGACGATGAAACGCTATCCGGACGGGGTCAACGGCCTGTTCTTCTTCGAGAAGAACTGCCCCAAGCACCGGCCGGACTGGGTGAAGACCGTGCCGATCTGGAGCAAGGACAACGGGCGCGACATCGACTACTGCTCCATCGACTCACTGCCGGCCCTGGTGTGGGCCGCCAACCTCGCCGACCTCGAGCTGCACACGTCAATGCACGTCGCGAAGACGCCGGACAAGCCGGCGATGATGGTCTTCGACCTCGACCCCGGTGCGCCCGCCGACATCGTGCAGTGCTGCCAGGTCGCCTTGTGGCTCAAGGACTTCTTCGCCGAGCACGGCCTCGAGATGTTCCCCAAGACATCCGGCTCAAAGGGCATGCAGGTCTACGTGCCGCTCAACAAGCCGACGTCGTACGACGACGTGACGCCGTTCGCGAAAAGGCTCGCGCAGCTGATGGAGAAGGAGCACCCCGAGCTAGTCGTGCACAACATGAAGAAGGACCTGCGCGGCGGCAAGGTGTTCGTCGACTGGAGCCAGAACGTCTCCGCCAAGACGACGATCTGCGTGTACTCGCTGCGGGCGCGCAGCCACCCGACCTGCTCGACCCCGATCACCTGGGACGAGGTGCAGGCCTGCCTCGACAAGGGCGACGCGTCGTACCTGCGCTTCGAGAGCGACACCGTACTCGACCGCGTCGAGGAGTACGGCGACCTCTTCGCACCAGTGCTGACGCTCAAGCAGAAGCTCCCCGCCCTCCCCTGACGCCCACGCAGGTGCGTCACTCCCCGCCAGGCCGCAGATGATCAAGTTGTCGAAGCAACCCAGGGAAATACGCCTGATTTCCGATCGAGACTTCGACAACTTGATCCACTCGGGCGGTTTTCGCCATGCGCAGTCTGGCACTGCGCGAGGGATACGAAATCGCCGGCGCGGGTATGCAGCCCCCAAGAACCCAAGACGGGAGGCGCACATGGCTCGCACGGACCTGAGGCACGAGGCGGAGCGGAAGGCCGACGCGATCGACGTCACCGACAAGAAGCTGACCGCCCGCGGGGTACCCGCGAGCGAGCTGGACGACGCCGACCTTCATCGTGAGGTCACGCACCTGCACGAGACCCGGCACCAGACGCTGCTCGACGGCTCAGCGCACGCGTTGAAGGCGCACACGGAGCGGATGCTCGAACTCGAAGCCGAGTACCTGCGCCGCTTCCCGCAGAACACGGCACCCGACCCGCTGCGGATGCGCGACTCCAGCCGGGAGCTCGACGGCAGAGACGCATGATTGGCCGGACTCACTCGATTCGTGGAGCCATGTGATGACACAAGTCCCTGAGACGTACATCGAGGCGGCCGAGGGTGACCTGGCGCAAGCCGTTCCGGTGACCAACGAGCCCGCGCACCAGCTACCCGACGACCTCGAGTTGGGTATCGAGACACCGGAGGCGGACGCCGTCGAACAGAGTCTGCTCGCCCCCTTCGACGAGGACGACAACCACCGCTAGGACTTCGACGTCGCTTCGCCGAGGGGGTCCTCGGCCGTCGTTGCGATGTCATCGAGTACGGCGACGGCGAGCGCCGTGAAGAGCACTGCCAGCAGTGCGCCCGACAGGCCGCGAATCTCGAGCCCAACCAGGCCCGAAAGCATGGTGAGGAACGGCCCGAGGCGCATCGACCGCCGTTCGAGTGCCGGCTGCCACAGAAGGTCTTCGGCAACCTGAAGGCAGATGAACGCGAGAGCAATCAGCACGCCGTAAATCGGCTTCTGCACTGACGCCAGGACGACGATCGGCGCGGCGCCGACCACCGCGCCTGCGACCGGAACGACGTCCCACATCGCTACCCACACCGCGAGCGCGCCGGCTCCCCGGACATCAGCACCACGGGCGAGCAGATAGGCCAGAGTTCCCGCTACTGCTGCCTGCAGGAGTGTCCCGCGCGCATAGCCGAACGCCCGCCGGAACGCCGACACACCCACCCGTCTCAGTCGTTCGCGAAGGTCTTCGTCGGCAATCTGATCAGACGCTGCACGTGCCATCCGAGGCCCGTGCAGCAACAGGAACAACGTGAGTACGGCGGTCGCGAGGAACGCGACGCCGCGCGTGGCAGCCGCGCGGAACTTGTCGGCCGCCGTACCACCGCCGGACAGCAGCTCCGGGATACGCGTGATGAACCTGTCGGTCCGCTCCTGCAGCTTCACCGTCGTCGCGAAGTCGGCAAGCCGGCCACTGCGCTGCATCTCGCCCGTCGCCTCGGACGCCGCCACGCGCACTCGCTGAGTCTCGCGGACGACGTCGGTCACCATGCCGCGGATGACGAGGCCGCTGACCGTGACGCCGATGAGCATCACGAGTACGGCGGCCATACCGCGCCGCAGGAAGCGCGACAGGAAGGACACGAGCGGATGCAGCAGACCGGCGAGGGCCATTGCGACCAGCATCCAGCCGATGACGCGACCGGCAGCGCTGACCACACGAAGCGCCAGCAGAGTCAAAGCGAAGACCACTGCGGTCAGCGCGATGGAACGGTTCGAGAGTCGCAGCCGCGCGCGCGGTCCAGACGACTCCATGCTGGCTAGGCTACCCACGTGGCGCAGCCGAATCCCTCAACCGCCGCGCCGGCCGATGAGCCGGTCGTAGTTGAGTACGACGTCGACCCGCGCACTATCGTCGCGATGGTCATCTGCTTCCTGGCTGTCGTCACCGTCGTCTCGCTGATCAGGTCCGCGCCATCCGCCGTCACGGCTGTCGCGATCGGCACGTTGTTCGCCCTTGCACTCAACCCACTCGTCGAGATCGTTACGAAGAAGCTGCGGCTGCGGCGCCCGTGGGCCGTCTCCGCCGTCTTCGCAACAGCCTTCACGATTGTCGTCGGACTCGCCTTCTTGCTCATCCCGCCGGCCACCCGGCAAGCCGCTGGCGTCGGGGAGCAGCTGCCGCGGAGCATCGCCGAACTCGGTCAGATCCCGGTGATCGGCACCTACCTCGAGAACGCCGACGTGCCCGCCAAGCTGACCGCGTTCTTCGAGCAGGTCCCGGAACGACTCGCCGGCGAGCAGAGCCCACTCGGGGCCGCACTCCGGTCGTTGCTCTCGGGCTTCTTCGCCGGCGGCGTCGTACTGCTGCTCGCCGTATGTCTCCTCCTCGACGGAGGCCGGCTGATCGGGCACGCCCGGCGCCTACTGCCCGAGCACCGCCGTCCGCTCGCCGACCGACTCAGCGGGCTCGCCTATCGCGCCATCGGCCGGTACGTCGCGGGGTCCATGTTCGTCGCCGGGATAGCCGGCGTCTACACACTCACGGTCGGCCTCGTGCTCGGCGTGCCACTGGCACCGTTGCTTGCCCTCAACGTCATGGTCTTCGATCTGGTGCCGCAGATCGGTGGAGCCGCCGGCGGCATCCCGTTCGTCGTGATGGGTTTCAGCAAGAGCCCGACGACCGGCGTTCTGTGCCTCGTCCTGTTCGTGCTCTACGGGTACGTCGAGAACAACGTCATTCAGCCGATCATCATCGGCCAGGCGGTGAAGCTGTCGCCGGTTGCCACGATGGCCGCGGCTCTCATCGGCGTCGCGGCGGGCGGCGTGGTCGGCGCAATGATC
>JBKJZO010000075.1:0-7012 GCA_046715235.1 Mycobacteriales bacterium | reverse complement strand
CCGGTCAGCGTGAGCGCGTCGACCCCGCTCGCGGCGAAGTCGACCGCGAGCTGGCCCACGGCCTGCACGGCGTCGGTGTGGAACGGCACGCCGACCTCGTGGGCCACGTCGGCGAGGCGGGTCACCGGCTGCACGGTTCCGACCTCGTTGTTGGCCCACATGACCGTGACGAGAGCGACGTCGTCGTCGATTGCCGCTGCCAGCGAGAGCGGGTCGACCCGGCCCAGTACGTCGACCGGCAGCCAGGTCACGCGCGCTCCGTCATGCGCAACCAGCCACTCGACCGCGTCGAGCACGGCGTGGTGCTCGACCGCGCTCGCAATGATCCGGGTACGCCGGGGGTCCGCGTCGCGCCTGGCCCAGAAAAGCCCCTTGACTGCGAGGTTGTCGGCCTCGGTGCCGCCGCCGGTGAAGATGACCTCGCTCGGCCGCGCGTCGAGTGCCTGCGCGATGGCCTCACGCGCTTCTTCGACGGCTCGCCGTGCCCGGCGTCCGGACGCGTGCAGCGAGGACGGGTTGGCCGCCTCGGTCGTGAAGTAGGGCAACATCGCCGCGACCACTTCGGGCAGCATCGGCGTCGTCGCGGCATGGTCCAGATACACCATCAGATGTACCAGCCTACCCGGAGCCCTTGCGCTTCCTGATGTCAGCGGTCAGGGCCGGTATGACGTTGAAGAGATCGCCGACGACGCCGAAATCCGCCAGCTCGAAGATCGGCGCCTCGGCGTCCTTGTTGACCGCCACGATTGTCTTCGACGTCTGCATGCCGGCTCGGTGCTGGATCGCGCCGGAGATGCCGACCGCGATGTAGAGCTGCGGCGAGACCGTGCGACCGGTCTGCCCGACCTGCATCTGGTGGGGATACCAGCCGGCGTCCGTCGCGGCCCTCGACGCTCCGACTGCCGCGCCCAGCAAGTCGGCGAGCTCCTCCACGATCGAGAAGTTCTCGGCGCTGCCCATGCCCCGGCCGCCGGACACGACAATCGCGGCTTCGCTGAGCTCCGGACGACCGCTGCGCGCCTCGCTGACGCTCGCTATGACCTTCGCGGCCTGCACGGACGGCGACAGCTCGACGTTCACGCGCTCCTCGACCGGCTGCGCCGGTGACGGAGACGGGTCGAACGAGTTGGGCCGCACACAGAGGAACGGCGTGCCCTGGCAGACGGTCGCCTTCACGATCGTCGCGCCGCCGAACACGTCCTGGCGCGCGACGAAACCGGCCTCGATGTCGACGACGTCGGTGAGCACACCGCTGTCGGTCTTGCACGCGGCGACCGCGGCGGTCTCGCGTGAAGCTGCGGTCGACGCGACGAGAACCGCGGCGGGCTGCACGGTCTTGACGACGTGCGCGAGTACGTCGGACGCGGCGCCGACGTACGAGTCCATCGCTTCGCCGTCGGCGATGTAGACCTTCTGCGCGCCGTACTCGGCAAGGACCGCCGCGGCGGCGTCGTACGTCGAGCCGATGAACACCGCACTCGGCTCACCGAGCTCGCGCGCTTTGGTCAACAGCTCGAGCGTGACTCGCTTGACTTCTCTTCCGGAGTGCTCGACGAGCACCAGGATCTCGGCCACGACCCCGCCCCCTAGACGAACTTGCCGGCGTGCAGGAACTCGGCGAGCTTCTCGGCGCCGGTGCCGTCGTCGACGACGAGTTCGCCGCGCAGCTTCGGCGGCCGGTCGCTGAAGTCTCGTACTGCAGTAGTCGCGCCGTCGGGGCCGACCGCCGACGTCTCGAGGCCGAGGTCGGCGAGCGTCAGCGTCGTGAGCGGCTTGGTCTTGGCGGCCATGATGCCCTTGAACGACGGGTAGCGCGGCTCGTTGATCTTCTCGACGACGGAGACCACAGCAGGCAGCTGCGCCTCGACGACGTCATGACCGGTCTCGGTGACGCGCTGGATCCGGACAGTCGATCCGTCGACGTCGACCTTCTCGGCCAACGTCAGTTGCGGCTGTCCCAAGCGATGCGCGAGCAGCGCGGGTATCACCGCACCCCGCGAGTCGGTCGTCTCGGAGCCGAGCACGACGAGATCGGCGTCGAGTGTCTTGATTGCCGCGGCCAGCACGGACGACGTCGCCATCACGCACGAGCCGGCGAGCGCGTCATCGCACACGTGGACGCCGGCGTCGGCGCCCATCGACAGTGCCTTGCGGATAGTCGCGGCTGCCTTCGCGGGACCCATGGTGACGATGGTGACCGTGCCGCCGTGCGCTTCCTTCAGCTGCAGGGCCGCTTCGACGGCGTACTCGTCGAGCTCGTTCATCACGCCCTCGGCCGACTCGCGGTCAAGGGTTTTCGTGGCGGCATCGAGTTTCTTGTCGGCCCACGTGTCAGGGACCTGTTTCACGCAGGCGACGATGTTCATTGGCGACACGTTCGACCCAGGCGGTGCGGCCGGTCAAATCTCTTGCCTCTTGGTCAGAAAATCCCAGCCGGTCTTATTGACTGCTGGTCAGACCAACTTTACCGTCGCCCTTTAACCCCGCGGCGACGGAGGAGCAACCATGAAGCTCGAGCCAAGCGAGACCGCAGTGGTCCTGATCGAGTTCCAGAACGACTTCACCAGTGAGGGCGGCGCCCTGCATGGTGCAGTCGTGGGGGTGATGGACGAGACCGGGATGCTCGACACGACCGTGGAGGCCGTGGAGCGCGCGCGCGAGGCCGGCGCGACGATCATCCACGCCCCGATCAGCTTCGCGAAGGGGTACGGCGAGCTGTCCCCGTCGCCCTACGGCATCCTGGCCGGCGTGGTCGCGAGCAATGCTTTCGTGAAGGGCACCTGGGGCGCGGAGATCGTCAAGGAGCTGGAGCCGGCGCCGGGCGACATCGTGGTGGAGGGCAAACGCGGGCTCGACACGTTTGCGACGACCAACCTCGATTTCATCCTGCGCAGCAGGGGCATCAAGAACGTCGTGCTCGGGGGCTTCCTGACCAACTGTTGCGTCGAGTCGACGATGCGCACGGCGTACGAGAAGGGCTTCAACGTCCTCACCCTCACCGATTGCGTCGCCGCCACCTCGCAGGAGGAGCACGACAACGCGATCGCCAAGGACTACCCGATGTTCTCCCACCCGGTTACCGCGGACGAGTTCCTCGCATCGCTGACGGGAGACGCGGAGCTCGCCGACACCAGCCGCGGCTACGAAGGCTGAGCGAGCCCGACGCCGGAGGAAAGCGGATGACCTTCACCGGGATCGACCGCAACCCGGCCTACCTGCAGGTCGCTGAGCAGATCCGCGAGGCGATTCTCGACGGGTCGTTGGCGGCCGGGAAGCCGCTCGCGACCGAGCGCGAGCTGTGCCGGCAGTTCGGGGTGAGCCGCACGACGGTGCGGGAGGCACTGCGCGCGCTGCAGGCGCAGGGGCTGGTCGCTGGTGGTGGCTCGACGAGCACCGTGCGGACGACGGTCGCGACCGGGCCGACGAGTGCGCCGCTGCGCGACGCCCTCCGGCACCTGGTTCAGCTGCAGCGGGTGTCGCTTGCTGACCTGGTGGAGCTTCGCTGCGCCCTCGAAGGAGCAGCGCTTTCCCGCGCTGCCGGCGACGGCGATCCGGCTCGGCTGGCGGAAGCGCGCCAGGCCCTCGACGAGATGGCTGCCCCCGGCATTTCGGCGGAAGACTTCGACGCCGCCGACGTGCGGTTTCACGTCGCGCTGGTGGCGGCCTCGGGCAACGAGGCGCTGCACCTGGTGATGCTGGCCGTCCGGGAATCGGTGGCTTCGCACCTGCTCGAGGCGCTCGCCGGGCTGCGGGGGAACACCAGACCGGTGTTGCGTGCGCTGCACGCCGAGCATGCCGCCGTACTCGATGCGGTCGAGGCGGGCGACGGCGAGCGCGCCGCCGAGCTGGTGCGGCAGCACGTCTTGGGGTTCTACGGCCGATTCATCGACGCGGAGAAACGCGGGAGGAGGCGGTGACCGGGGTCGACGCAGCGGCGCTTCTGGAGCAGCTGCAAGCGGAGCTGCCGGCCTCGGTGCTCGTCACCGATCCGGCTGTTGTCGCCGCCTTCTCCCGCGACCAGGCGGCGCAGCTGGCCGCGGGCGTGCCGCTCGCGCTGGTCCGTCCCACCGAGACCAGCCAGGTGCAGGCGGTCATGCGGTTCGCGACGCGGCACCGGATTCCGGTCGTCGCCCGCGGTGCAGGATCGGGACTGACCGGCGGCGCCAACGCGGTGGACGGCTGCTTGTTGCTGTCCCTGGTCGCGATGAAAGAAATCCTCGACATCGACCCCCAGTCGATGCTGGCGACCGTCCAACCGGGCGTCATCACCGCAGACCTCAGTGCCGCCGTTGCCGAGCATGGGCTGTGGTATCCGCCGGATCCCGCCAGCTACGAGTTCTCCACCCTCGGGGGCAATCTGGCGACCAACGCCGGCGGGCTGTGCTGCGTGAAGTACGGCGTTACGCGCGACTGGGTGCTCGGCCTGGAGGTGGTGCTGGCCGACGGTCAGGCGATCCGCACCGGCCGGCGTACCGTCAAAGGGGTTGCCGGCTACGACCTGACCAGCCTGTTCGTCGGCTCCGAGGGCACCCTCGGCATCATCACCGAAGCCACGTTGCGGCTGCGGCCGCCGCCCGGGCCGGCGGCAACGCTCGCAGCGTTCTTCCCCTCGCTGGTCTCAGCCGGGCAAGCAGTCAGCGGGATCGTGTCCACCGGCGTGCCGTCGGTGCTCGAACTCATGGACGGTACGACGGTCCGTGCGGTCGAGGAGTGGAAGCGGATGGAGCTCGACCTCGACGCGGCCGCACTTCTGCTCGCGTGTTCGGACCTCGGCGGCGAGGCCGGGCGGGCGCACGTGACCCAGATGGCGCAGCAGTGCCAGCAGGCCGGGTCGTCCTTCCTCGTCGAGACCGACGACCCGATGGAGGCCCGTGAACTCATGGCCATCCGGCGATCGGCTTTCCCCGCGCTCGAACGGCAGGGCTCCGTACTGCTCGACGACGTCGCGGTGCCGGTTGGGCGGATCGCCGATCTGCTCACGGACGTCGAGCGGGCGGCCAAGGAGCACGGTGTCGTGATCGGCACGTTCGGTCACGCCGGCGACGGCAACATGCATCCGACGATCGTCTTCGACCCGCAGGACGCATCGTCGCTGGCGCGGGCCCACGCCGCGTTCGAGGACATCGTCCGCAGTGCCATCCGCCACGGCGGCACCATCACCGGTGAGCACGGCGTGGGCCTGCTGAAGCTCGACTACCTCGAGAGCGAGATCGGCAGCGCCGCGCTCGGTGTCCACGTCCTGGTCAAGCGAGCTTTCGACCCCCTGGGCGTGCTCAACCCGGGCAAGATGCTGCGAGATGCGACGTCATCTCCCGGAGTGCCAAACTCGACGTGATGATCACGACGGCGGTGCGGCGACGGAAGCTACGCGTCCTGGTCGCCGTGGCAGCAGCCGCCGGGTTGGTCGCCGCCACGGCGTGTGACAGCGAGCCCGGGGCCTCTTCCCCCACGACCAGCGCGACGCCCCGCGCGACGGCGACGCCCACTGCGTCAACCTCGACAACCCCGCCTACAGCCGACGCACCTGCCTCAAGACCGACGACGGAGAGCGGCACCGTCATCGTCGCGGCGGGCGACATCGCCTGCCAGGCCAGCCACCCGGCGTACCACGGTGGAGCCGGTACGCCGACCGCGTGCCAGCAGCGCGCGACGAGCGACCTGGTCGCCCAGATCAAGCCGGCCGCCGTGCTAGTGCTTGGCGACTTGGCGTACGAGAAGGGCTTGCTCGCGGACTTCCGCGGCGTGTATGAGCAGACCTGGGGACGGTTCAAGAGCATCACCTGGCCAACGCCGGGCAACCACGAGTACGGCACGGGTGTCGCGCCCGGCTACTACACCTATTTCGGCAAGCGCGCGGCCAGGGAACGCGGCGGCTACTACAGCACCGACATCGGCGGCTGGCACGTCATCGCGCTCAACTCCAACTGCCGCCTCGTCGGCGGCTGCCAACGCGGATCGCCGCAGGAGCGCTGGCTGCGCGCGGATCTTGCCGCCCACCGGTCGCGCTGCACGCTCGCGTTCTGGCACCACCCGCGATGGAGTTCCGGTCTGCACGGCAACGACGCGTCGATGGACGGCGTATGGCGGACCCTGGCTGATGCCGGCGTCGAGGTTGCGCTGGCCGGACACGATCACGACTACGAACGGTTCGCGCCCATCAACGCGGGCGGCAACGTCGACCCGGCGCGCGGGATGCGGCAGTTCGTGGTCGGTACCGGCGGCCGCAGCCTGTACTTCTTCAAAGGCAAGGAGCGCGGCAGCGAGGTACGCGAGTGGCAGACCTTCGGCGTACTCAAGATGACGCTGCGGGAGCGGAGCTACGAGTGGGAGTTCGTGCCGGCGGGCGGTGGGACGTTCAGCGACTCGGGCAGCGGGTCATGTCATTGACCGGCGCCGGCCGAGTCGCTGAACGCGCTACTTCTTTTCCTTCTTGGGCTTCTTCGTTTCCTTGTTGCCCTTGTCCTTGCTGCCCATGACTCGCCTCCTTGCAGGTGCCTGACCCGACGGTACTCCAGCGGCCGGGCGGCGGCATCACTGCTGCTCGCGCACCGAACCAACCGGTCGCCGCCCGCGTCTGTAGTACATGCGCGAAAGGAGTGGGCCTTGGGAGAGATGGCGGTAGCCGGCAGCCTCGCGGCCCGTGACGACGCGGCCCGGGAACTCTGGTCGGCTCACTACGCGCCACTCGCCGGCTGGTGCGCAGCGCTCGCAGGCAGCACTGAGGTCGCCCACGACATCGCGGCCGAAGCGTTCACCCGCCTGCTCGCGCGGTGGGGCGGCGTCCGTGATCCCAAGGCGTTCCTGTACGTCGTCGCGCTCAACCTCGTGCGCGACCACTGGCGCAGGGAGCGGCGCGAGCGCACCGCACTGCAGCAACTGCACGCCGTACCCGGCGCGGATCACGTCACGGACGTCGACCCGTGGCTCCGGCACCTCGTCGAGGGACTGCCGGAGCGTCTACGAAGCCCGGTGCTCCTGCACTACTACGCCGACCTGCCGATCAAGGACGTCG
>JBKJZO010000074.1:0-29847 GCA_046715235.1 Mycobacteriales bacterium | reverse complement strand
GTGAGCTCCTGAAGCAGGTCTCTTGGCTAGACGACGTGGTCACGGCAGGACACTGGCGCACCCGAGACGGCGTCGAGGTCGACCTGGTGCTCGAACGCTCCGACGGCGGCGTCGTCGGCATCGAGATCAAGGCAAGCTCCCGCGTGCAGGCGCCCGACGCCCGGCACCTCGCGGCACTCGCAGACCGCCTCGGCGACGCATGGCTGGGCGGCGTGGTCCTGTACACCGGCAGCCGTGCCTTCACCATCGACGAGCCGCGCGGAATCCACGTGCTGCCGCTGGACCGGCTCTGGACCTGATTCGGGACCGCTGGCGAGACGTTCCCGCTCATGACCGATGAGGTGACCGCCGGCGCGCTACCTCACGGTGGCCACAGTCGCCACGGCGAGGTGCAGAATCTGCGCGCCAAGCTCGCGAAGGCGGAAGCCGAGAACGCCCGCCTGCGCGGGCTCCTGAGGCTCGCCCCGGACCAGAACCGGGTGAGCTGACCAATCGCATCGGGCCGGGGGCCGAGCTCTCAGAAGCTCCAGCCCCGCTGCCGGACGAAGCCGATCAGGTTGAGCCAGCCAACACCCATGGCAGAAGGTCTCGTCGCCCGTTCAACAAGGAGCTCGTGTCGAACGAGAACCCGATTGCCACCGCTGCTACGCCGTGATCTGCAGAGCAGCAGCCTCGGCCAGTCGGTCGATCTGCCCGACCTTGACGTTGAGGAACGAGGCGGCGGTGTAGCTGTCGATGATCCGACGCCGATGCGCGCTCGCGACCTTGCGCACGTAGCCCTTGCCGAGGTCACGGGCGGTGTTGCGGTACCAGTTGCCCCCGCTGCTGGTGCTGCGAGCCTCGTCGTCGGCGTACGCCGCCAGGAACTCCTCCCGCCGGGCTTGGTAGAGGTCGGCCGGGACCCGGTCGAGGGTGACGAGGCGGCGCAGGAACGCCTCGGCGCTCACCCCGAACGGCGCGGCCGCCGCGCGAAGTGCTTCGTAGGACCAGGCGTCCGGCGTGTGCCGGCGGGCACCGACGTCGGCCATGGCGAGGACGAGCTCGCGAGGCATGAGGATGGCGGCGGCCACGGCGTTGCACCTGGCCTCCAGCCGGCGGTCCGTCGTCGTCGCGGCTTGGTCGGTCACGGTGTCGCAGAGGCCACCGGTGTGGAGCAGCAGGTGGCTGTACTCATGCAGCAGCGAAAAAAGCCGACCCCGAGGGGCATCGCTGCCGTTCACGACGATGACGGGCAGGCTCTCGAAGTAGAGCGAGAAGGCCCGCATTTCCTGAGGAGTCACTCCCCCGCGGGACGTCGCAAGGACCAGCACACCTGACTCCTCGAGCGCGGCCACCCACGCGTTGAGGGGTTCGTACGGCGTCGCGGCCGCCTCCGGGATCCGAAGGGGAGCGTGCCGCAGCAGCACCTCCCGGGCAGCCGCAGCCAGGTCTTCATCGTCATCGGGAAGGTCCCCGATCCGCCATTCGCTGGAGGGCGACTCGTCCTCGAGCTCTGCCAGCTCCAGGGCGAACTCCCGCTGCGCCTGGGCTCGCCGGAACTCTCCATGCAGTTCGGGTGACCATGCTCCCGCGGACGCACCGACGAGTCGCCGGAAGTCCCGCATGGCGTCGAAGTCGGTGGGTGGCTCCGACAGGAAGAACACACCCAGCGGACGCTTGTACACGTTCGCCGCAGTCCGCAGCTGGGCGATCGTGGGTGACGCCTCGCCGGCCTCCCATGCCGCGACGCGACCCTCGGGCAGCCCCAGCTTGCGCTCAGCCGCGAAGGCCGTCAGGCCGATGGACTCACGGGCCCAGCGCAGGACGGCCGGCTCGACGAGCGCAGGTACGGAGGTGGCCACGGCCCCATCATCGCCCAGAGATGTAACAGCCGTCGCCACTGCTCCACATGGCGCGCCGACACGCCATTGTCGCGCCATCCCGTGCCCCACCGTGCCGGCTCGTGCCGCTGAGTTCACGGTCAAATGACGGTCAAATGATCAAGGGCACGACCACCAAGATCGGTGATCATGCCCTTGACCTGCGTACTTTCGTAGCGGGGGCAGGATTTGAACCTGCGACCTCTGGGTTATGAGCCCAGCGAGCTACCGAGCTGCTCCACCCCGCGTCGGTCCGACCACTGTACGTCGGCACGTCCGGTCGCAGCAACCGAGACAGCCGCAAAAGCCAATCCGACCGCGGCATGTTTCCTCCAAGATCGCCGGGGAGCCGGGGAGCCGGGGAGCGGGGCGGTGCGGGGCGTGGGGCGCCGCGGCGGGCTGGGGGGCCAGAGTTGGTCGGGCGGCTGCGGAGTGAGAGTCGGCTAGGGGGTTAGCGTCGGCTTCGGGACCGTCGTCGGCGTCGCGGTGGTCTGGGTTAGTTCCGCGATGCGGGCGAGCGCGGCGCGCAGCCGTCGCTGCTCCCGGTCGTAGGCGGCGAAGTCCGGCGGCGACGCACGCAACGCGGCCTGCGCGGCCGCCTCAGCATTGAGCGCCTCCTGTACGGCGGCGCCGAGAGTCGCAGGGACCGGAGCGGCCGCGGTTGGCGACGGCGTCGCCGTACCAGTCGCTGTGGCTGTCGGTGGGGCAGTTGCCGTCGGGGCGGACGTCGGCGGCGCACCGGTCGTCGTCTGCGTCACCGCGTCGCGGAGGGCGTCCTCGAACGTCTCGCCGTAGCCGACCTTGTTGCCATATCCGACAAGCACCCGCTGCAGGGTCGGGTACGCCGACGCCTCCTTGCCCTTGACGTACACCGGCATCACATAGACCAGCTGCTCGCCCACCGGCAGCGTGAGCAGGTTGCCGTAGATGATCTCGGACGCGCCCCCGCTGAACTGTGTCTGGTCGCGACTGAACCGCGCGTCAGCAAGGAACGCGTTCGCGACCTGCAGAGGCCCGGGAATCGAGCCACTTGGCGGCACGGTCTTGACCCTGATCGTCCCGTAGTCGCCCTGGTCGCTCGAGACACTCGCGAACGCAGCCAGGTTCTCCCTGAAAACAAAGGGAGTTGTCAGGCTGAACGACCTGCGTTCGCTGCCTGGCTCCTCCAGCATCACGTAGTACGGCGGCTGCGCGACGGGGTTGAGCAGCTTGTCATCTCCGTCGCGCGGGCCAGCAGCGTCGTTCGGCACCAGCCAGTCCTGCTGCCGCGAGAAGAAGGTGCTGGCATCGGTCACGTGGTAGCGCGCGAGCAGCCCGCGCTGCACCTTGAACAGGTCCTCTGGGTAGCGCAGGTGGGCCCGCACTCCGGCCGGCATCTGGTCCTTCGGCAGCACGACGCCGGGGAATGCCTTCTTCCACACCTTGAGCACGGGGTCCTGCTCATCCCACGTGTAGAGCTTCACGCTCCCGTCGAACGCGTCGACGGTCGCCTTCACCGAGTTGCGGATGTAGTTGATCTTCTCCGCGGGTTGCTGGACCCGCCGCGTGTCCGTCGTCGCGTCCTCGGTCAGCGCATCGAGGTCGGTCAGCTCCGCGTAGGGATACCCCGAACTGGTCGTGTAGCCGTCGAGTATCCACAGGATCTTCCCGTCGACGACAGCCGGGTAGGGATCGCTGTCGAGCTTGAGGAACGGCGCGACCTGCTCCACCCTGTGCCGCGGATTACGGTCGTAGATCACCCGCGCTTTGCCGCCCGCCGCGCCGGAGATCAGCAGGTTGGGCTCGCGGAAACGCATCGCGTAGAACAACCGCCGGATGCCCGACAGCCGAACGCCGGCCGTGCCGGTGTAGCGGTAGCCACCATCGCCACTGGTGAGCTCACTGAGGCCGTCGACCTCCGCGGAGTCGGGGCTGTTGACGATCGAGTAATCCGGTGACAGTTCACCGAAATAGACGCGCGGCTCGGTGATCTTGAGGAAGCCGGCCGTCGGGATGTCTCGGACGGAGAAGTCAGGCTTGCCGTCAGCAGCCACCGCATCAGTGGGTACGGCGACGAAGCCGGTGCCGTGCGTGTAGAGGACGTGTTCGTTGAGCCAGTTGCCCTTGCGGTCGGCCGGCAGACCCTTCAGATCGGCCTCGCGGACCGCGACGACGTAGTCCTGCAACTTGTCGTCCGGGCCGATGTACCTGTCGATGTCGAGCGTCTCGGGGAAGCCGAAGTACGGTCGGATCTCCTGCAGCTGCTCGAAGGTCGCCTTCAGCTTGTTCGGGTCGAGCAGTCGCACGTGCTCGAGCGTGCCGCCCGCCGTACGCAGCTCCTCGATTCCCGCGCTGCTGCCGGCCTTGAACTCTTCGTACTTCACAGCATCGATGCCGTAGGCCTTCTGGGTGGCCTTGATGTTGAGATCGATGTACTTCCGCTCGTAGCGCAGCTCGTTGGGTCGCACCCGGACTGTCTGCACGAGCAGCGGGATGAGGAAGCCGACGACGATGCTCGACAACGCGAGCAACGAAACCGCGACACCGGGCAGCAGAAAGCCACGCGAACGGATGTTGGCGATGAACAGCACCGCGCACAGGGTCGCCGCGAAAACCAGGACGAAGAGCACCGGCAGCCGCGCGTTCACGTCGGTGTACGACGCACCCGTCACGGAACCGCGCGTGGAGAAGACCAGCCCGTACCGGTCGAGGTAGTAAAAGAGCGCCTTGAATGCCGCGAGTACGCCGAGCAGCACCGACAGGTGCGCGCGAGCGGCCGGCACGATCCGCTCGCCCGGCGACTGCAGCCGGATGCCGCCGAACAGGTAGTGCGTCGCGACACTGACGATCGTCGCGAACACGAACGCCCCAAAGAGGAAGCCCGCTACATGCCGGTAGAACGGGTAGCTGAACGCGTAGTAGCCGATGTCCTTGTGGAACTGCGGGTCCTCCACACCGAACGGCTGCCGGTTCACCCAGAGCAGCCACGTCTTCCACGAGCCCGCTCCCCCGGTGCCTGCCATCAGCGCGATCAGGGTGAGGACGACGGCCATCGCTGGACGGATGCGCGGCTCGACGATGAGGCGGTAGCGGTCGAGGTTCTGCTGCTCGAGGGAGTTCGGCCGGTACGGCGGGCGCAGCCGGTAGGCGATCCACATGTTCGCGCCGACGATCAGCGCCATGACGACGCCGTGCAGGAAGAACAGCAGGATCTGCGTGCGCAACAGGGACGAAAAGACGCCGGTGTAGCCGACTTTGCTCGTGCTGCTCACATCGCGGAACCAGAGCAGGTCGGTGTAGCGCGCCGCGACGACGCTCAACAGGTTGAACAGTACGAACGCGAGAATGAGGACGGGAACGATCAGGAAGGCTCGGGGGCGGGGCACGGCACGCGTCCGGACAGCCACGCAGGCACCTTCACCAGGGGATGCGGAGGGTCGCCGCGGTCGCGGCGCCGACGATCACAACGATTCGCAACCTACCAAAGTGCCGGATTCGTCCCGCAACCAGGCCTAGCCGGACGCTACGACGACAGCCAGCGGCTGCGCCGACACCGTGAACCCGCAGACATCGGCCACCGCAGCGACAAACGCCATCGCTAGCCGACCCGCGGGGACGCCGTCCCCGTCCGTACGCGCGGAGTCGACGGTCGCACTGAACCGCACGTGCGCGCCGTCGCCCGACCGGGCCGCGCAGATCGTGACGCCATCGGTCGCCGGCGACGAGCGGACCGCGTTCTCCACGAGCTCGTCGACGACGCGTCGGAGCCAGTGCACATCGGAGATGACGAAGCCATCGTCCGCCGCCGCCGCAAACTGCCGGGCGGGCATCCGCCCTCGCCACATCTCGGTCCGCTCCCCGATTAGCAGCGCGACATCCACCGGGTCGCGCTGCGGCTCGGCTCGCCCGGTGTACAGAACGGCAAGGCTCGAGAGCAGGTCGATGTCGTGCTCCATGCGGGCGGCCGCCGCAACGATCGTGCCGGCGTACTGTTCGATGCGATCGCGATCGAGACCAGGGCGCGTCCGCAGGATTTCGGCGTACCCCCTGATCGGAGTCAGCGGCGTGCGCAGGTCATGGCTGACGGCCGCCATCAGCTCGCAGAGTGCGACAACGGCCGGGTCGGGATCGCCCGAAGCCTGCGGGGCAGCCATCAGCCGCACGGCTTCTCGGTCGCGCCGCTGATCGTGCACACCTGCGCGACCGCGGCGCGCAGATCGGCGATCCTGTGCAGCCGCAAGCCCTTCGGGATGGACTTGTTGGCCTCGTCCCAGTTGCCATCGGGAACGAGGAAGTCGGCCGCGCCGGTGCGTCGCGCGGCGATGAGCTTCTGCCGGATGCCGCCGATCGGGCCGACCTGGCCGTCGAGATCGATGGTGCCGGTGCCGGCGATGGATTTGCCGCGGGTCATGTCGCCCGGGGTGACGGTGTCGATCACACCGAGGCTGAACATCAGGCCGGCGCTCGGGCCTCCGACCTCATCGCCCAAGGTGATGTCGACGTCGTACGGCGTCTTGCAGGGGCAGCGCTCGGACGGTGACACCCCGATGATCGCCCGGCTCGTGTCGTTGTCCGACTCCACCGTGTTGATGGTCGCGGTGGCCGGCTTACCGTCCCGCACATAGCCGATCGTGACCGGCTCACCTGGATTGCGGGTGCGGATCGATTCACGCAGCTCCTTTGCGGTGATCACCGGCTTGCCGTCGACCGTCGCGATCTCGTCGCCAGGCTTGAGCGCCTTCGAGGCAGGCAGCCCCGGGTCGACGTCGTCGATCACCAGCCGGCTGGTCGTCGCCTCCTCACCGAGCATCCGAAACGCCGCGATGATCGAGACGTCCTGCGACTCGATCATCGCCTGCTTGGTGCGCTCCTCGACCTCTTTGTCGTCCTGGTCAGGTGGGTACTGCACCTCGCGGGGCACGACCGCGGCGCTCTTGTCGACCCAGTACTTGAGTGCCTCGACGAGGGTCATCTGCCGGTATCCGGGCGCGCCCTCGACGCTCACCGTCGTGAGGTAGAGATGGCCCTGCGAGGGATAGGCCGGATGTCCCTTCACCGTGATGACCGGTTCGGATTCGTTGTGCGACAGGGTGTCGTAGACGGGCCCCGGCGTCACGGCGATGTAGGGGACCGGCAAGGTCGCGCTCGCCACTAGCAGTAGCAGCAGCAGGCCCGCCGAGGTGGCGAGGGTCATCGCGCGCCGACTCATGGCGGTGAGCGTAATCGCTTACCCTGGGGTTTCCCGGTCCCACAGCGGAGCGTCCCATGAGCAGCGGCTGGCATCCCCCGACAGGCGAGGGTCCCCCGCAGCGGCCGTCCTGGTCGCCGGCGCCCTACCGGAGGGCAGCGCACCTGCTCGACCAGCTGGCTGACGTCGAACCCGACGAGGGACTCACCCCCGCACGGCGCAGGACTGCGGTCGTATTACTGGTCGCGCTCGTCGCGGCACTCGCCGCGTCCGCGGCGTTGGTGATCTTCGCGATCGTGGGTGGGATCCGCTGATCGAACGCCGGTCAGCGGGTAAACAGAGTCAGCGGGTGAAGAAACCCAGTCCCCGGCCGCGGCCGTTGCTTGCCGCGTCCTCGCCGCCCTCACCGGCTCCGGCCGAGGCCATCGCGGGCTGTACGGGCTGCGGTGCGGGCATCGGCTCGGCGAACGGCGACGGGTGCGCCACCGGCATCGGCTCGGCGATCCCCATGTCGGCTGGCGCCGGCTGCTGAGCGGGAGGGGCCGGAGGCGCAGGCGGCGCGGCGGCGGCCGGTGCGGCGTACTGCGCCGGCGGCGCGGGTACGGCGGCCGGAGGCGCCTCGTGCACACCGTTCACCTCGACCCGGTAGTACGGCCGGAAGTTCAGTGCCACCGGTGCGAGGGAGTACACGTGCACATCCTCGCGACCCTCGGCGTTGCGCAGGTGCTCAACGACACGCACGGCGTCATCGAGCGAGGCGGTGCGACGGTAGGCGGGCGACCCGTCGGCCGCGGTGTAGAAGACGACGTGCTCCACGAGGAGCCCCCTTGCGTAGTGAGGTCTGATTACGCCAACGGTCGGCATCCGGGTGAGCCATCTTGAGCTATACGCCGTGATCGCCTCGGCAAGTCGTCCGTTTTTTCGCTAGTTCGTGGCTTGTGTCGGCGTCGCACTGGTTCCCGCGCCGCGCTCAGGCGCAGCCGACCCACTCGACCTCGCCGTCGCCGTACACCTGCCGCTTCCAGATCGGGACGCTCGCCTTGAGCTGGTCGATCAAGGCTCGCGCCGCTGCGAAAGCCTCAGGCCGGTGCGCGCCCGCGACCGCGACGACGACGGCGATGTCGCCGACGGAGAGCACGCCGACGCGGTGCACCGCGGCCACCGCCGCTACGCCGAACTCCGCCGCCACGGCCTGCGCCGTGCGCCGCAACACGTCCAGCGCGTCGGGGTGAGCGCTGTACTCCAGCTCGACAACGTCGCGGCCATGGTCGCGGTCGCGCACCGTGCCGAGAAAGACGGCGACGCCACCAGCTGACGGGCGTCGTACGGCGGCGAGGCACTCGTCGACGGACAGCTCGCTCGCGCTGATGCCGACGTGCACGGAGACGGCACCGCTCACCCCGGTCGTCATCTGCGCCGCCTGCGGGCGCGGCGAACCAACGCGGCCGTGCCGAGAACAGCAACGGTCGCGCCGGCCGCGGCCCGCGTCGCATCATCGCGGGCGAACCGGCGCGATGGCGGAGCCAGCGCGCGTACGGCGACCATGTGCGCACGCAGTGCGGCCTCGTTGTCGTGGACCGGCGACCAGCCGGCGGCGATCAGCTTCGAAGGGTCTACCGACCACGGGTAGGCAACGAAGGTGAGCTCGCCGGCGGGTGCCAGGGTCAAACCCGCGCGGTGCAGCCGGTCCGCTGCCCCGAACACGACAGACGCTGGGAGTTCGATGCTCCGGATGCCGGTGACCCCCTCGACATCCGCCCGGCTGAGAACGCCCGGCGGAGCGACGTTGAACGAGCCGTCAAGCTCCGCCCGAGCCACCAGCGCGCAGGCCTGCGCCAGATCGCTCACGTGCACGAACTGCCACCGCGGCGTGACCCCGCGAATGGTCAATAGCCTGGGCGATTCGAAATGCCGTGTCAGCACAGTGTCGCACCCCGGACCCACGACGGTGACCGGGCGCAGCACCGCGACGGCGATCAGCGGATGCTGCTGGCGGAAATCGTCGATCCGACGTTCGACCTCGACTAGATCGCCGACCACCGAATCGTCGGCGGGCGCCTTTACTGGATCGGCTTCGGTGAGCGCCGTCGGATTGTCGATGAGTGCGCCGTACACCATTGCGCTGGTCACGACCACGACGGCGCGCGCTCCCGCGACTGCCGCGGCGGCGAGCACGTTGGACGTCCCCTCGACGTTGCATGCCCGCCGCTCGGCAGTGAGTGCATCAGGGCGGTGGTCGAAAGCTGTGTGTACGACGACGTCGACGCCCTCGAGCGCCCGCACGAATGCCGGATCGCGCGTGTCGCCGCTACGCCATGACACACCGGCGCCGGGGAGGACCAAGGCGGGGGCAGCCCCGCGGCTGCTGCGGGTGGCGATCGAATCGATGGCGACGATCAGCTCGGAGTCCGCGTCACCGCCGAGCAGCCGCACGACTTCCTCGCCGAGAACGCCAGACGCTCCGGTGACCGCGATGGTCCTCGGGCGACCAGTCATATCGGAAAGCTCGTCCCTCGCTGCCTGCACGACCTGGAGGCGTTCGGATCGTGAGCGCATCATCGGCCTGCGCCAACTACCGTGATCCCCATGGCAACCATCCTCGCTCGCCGCTTCGGCACAACGGCGCTCCCCCGTGCGTTGGACTCGCTATGACGAATTTTCCCTTCGGGTTCAACCCCGGCGGATCGGGCTCGCCGGACGACCTGTCCAAGGTGCCGTTCTTCGCCGAACTCCAGCGCCTGATGGCCGGCTCGGGGCCGGTCAACTGGGAGCTGGCCAAGCAGATGGCGGTCGCCGGCGCCAGTGCCGAATCCGAACCGGAAGGCGAGGTCGGCAACTCGGCTGAATCGCTCCGGGTTGCGGAAATCTGGCTCGATGGGGTCACTGCACTTCCAGCTGGTGCGACCGTGGCGCAGGCATGGACGCGAACGCGCTGGGTTGAAGCGACACTCGCGACGTGGCAGACACTATGCGACCCGGTCGCCACGCGCGTCGTCGCCGCCATGAGATCCGCGTTGCCGCAAGAGGTGGAAGCCCAGGCGGGTCCGCTCGTCGAGGTGATGAACCAGGTCGGCGCGCTGATGTTCGGGATGCAGGTGGGTCAGGCGCTGGGGGCGCTGTCTCAGGAAGTGCTGTCGTCGACCGATGTCGGGCTGCCGGTCGGCCCTGAGGGCACTGCCGCTCTACTGCCGTCGAACGTGGCTGCTTTCGGCGCCGACCTCGGGGTGCCCGCGGCCGAGGTCGAGCTGTACGTCGCACTGCGCGAGTCGGCGTACCACCGGCTCTACGCGCACGTGCCGTGGCTGCGCCGGCACCTGCTCGATGCGATCGACGCCTACGCGCAGGGCATCAAGGTCGATACCGAGCGGATCGAGGCGGCGATTTCGTCGGTCGACCCGACCGACCCAGAGAGCCTGCAGAACGCGATGTCGGGCGGGCTGTTCGAACACGAGGACACCCCGCAGCAGCAGGCATCGCTGGCGCGCCTCGAATTGATGCTCGCCCTCGTCGAGGGCTGGGTCGACCATGTCGTCGACGAGGCTGCGACCGGTCGCCTGCCGTCGGCCGCGGCCCTGCGCGAGACGGTACGGCGGCGGCGCGCTACGGGCGGGCCCGCGGAGCAGACCTTCGCCACGCTGGTGGGCCTGCAACTGCGGCCGCGCCGGCTCAGGGACGCGGCCACCTTGTGGGCCGCGTTGGCGCAGCGGCGTGGCACCGACGGCCGCGATGCGATCTGGAGCCATCCCGACCTGCTGCCGGGCAGCGAGGCGCTCGACGATCCTTTGTCATTCGTCGAAGAGTCGGACGACCCGCCGCTGTCGCTGACCGACGGCGACTTGGGGTCAACCGACTAAGGGTTCACTCGATGTCGTCGTCAAGCGGCTGGGCCCTCGAGTCGGCGACCGCCGCGACGCCGAGCAGGTAGCCGCGGGCGAGCTCGGACTTGGGATAGGCGACGAGGTCCCAGAAACTCTGCGAGTGATCCGCGACGAGCAGGTGCGCGAGCTCGTGGACCACGACGTAGTTGAGCACCCAACCGGGCGCGCCCTGGAGGCGATCCGAGATGCGGATCGTGCCGTCGACCGGCGTGCACGAGCCCCACCTGCTGCGCATCGTGCCGACCCAGCAGATGGACGTAGGTCGCGCCTTGCCACTGAAGTACCTGGCCGACAGCAGCTCCGCGCGCCGGGCGAGATCGTCGTCCGACGGCTTGCGCCGGGCGTCCTTAGCCGCCAGCTTTGCCACCATCGCATCGACCCACTGATGCTCCTCAGCCGCGCTCATCTGAGCGGGCAGCAGGATCACTGTACGGTCGCCGTCGCGGTAGGCCGACACCGTGCGCCGCCTCCGCGCGCTGCGGACCACCTCGACCGGATGACCGTCGGCAGCCATGCGGAAAGCGCTGGTGCGGCCGTTGCCGGGTTGACTGGAATGACTGCGGCGAGTGGTCACGAGACACGACCGTAGTCGCCCGGACGGCTTAGGGGAGTCCCCGAGCCGCCTCTGCGGAAAGTATTTTTTGTCCACAGCGAACCGGGCTGTCAGCGCAGGTCAGCACCGTGCCCGCGCAGGCTCGTCCCGGGCCGACCCACAGGAGAGGGGCGCGGTTCCACAGGGACACTCCGGGTTGCGCACAGCCTGTCCCCAGTGTCGTCCACAGGCCTGCGTTGACGCTCAGATTGCGGCGTCCGTACGTTGCTCCCCAACGGAGCCCCTGAGGGGCGGACGTCACCACTCGCAAGGGGAAGGCGAGTGGCGGCCCCGCACCACGGGGGCTTCGTTCATGTCCCGGCCCAACCGACCCGGATCCAGCGCCGGTGGTCCGTAGCCGCGCAGTCCCGACCGTCAGGCGGTCGGCTTGCCCCAGTGGCTGGACGGGGGCGCAGGCACTACCTCGACGACGGTGGCCGTGACGACGAGGACGCCGCTGCTGACCAGCCCGATCCGGCGCGCCGCTTCGCTCGAGAGATCGAGTACCCGCCCGCCTGAGTAGGGGCCGCGGTCATTGACCCGCACGAGCACGCAGCGGGTGCCGCGGCACACGCGAAGCCGGGTGCCGAACGCGAGAGTCCGGTGCGCGGCCGTCAACGACTGGCTGTTGAACCGCTCACCGCTGGCCGTACGGCGGCCGTGGAAACCGGGGCCATACCACGAGGCCCGGCCGGTGAAGGTGGGGCCAGCCGGACGTACGGCGGCGGGTTGCGGGCTGCGGCCGGCCGCGTTCGACACCTTGGCGGGCGCGACGTTGGCACCGAGAAGGCTCGCAAGGTTGGCTGCCGGGCGGCCGGAACCGCCGGTGCGATCCGCGACGGGCGTCGGGGAAGGCGCAGCGGCGACGGAGGGAGACGCGCCGCCAAGAACGAGCAGCGCGACGGAAATCGCGGTCACTCGAATACACCCGCGACGGATCTGCAGAAACACTCGGGCACGGCGTCCGTGCCGCATGAAGCGGTCACGGCGGCCATTCACGTGCCCCGGCCGGAAGGTCGGGTCTGTCATGCAACATGTCCCAGCGCCTACGAGGTGAGCTGACGGGCTCGGGGTGGGTCCCCTACGTCGATGGACGATTCGCCCCGTGCGACCGGCTACGTGGTGTCGGCTGGTCGCGAGTGGGTCCCCCGCGCGTGCTCGGTGACGTCTTCATGTCACCGGGCGCGCTTCGGCGCGTTCGGCTGGGAAGTCACCTCCAACGCTGTAGTTGAGATCGAGACCGGGGCTACCCGCATGCGCGGGAATGAACCGGTCCCCGGCTAATACTGCTTGCAATTGCGAGCACAACACTAGCCGGGCAAAAGGGGCAACTCGGGCACCGGGCTACCGAATGTGAGGCCAATCACCCGATTGGGTGTGCTCCGAATGCGCCGTCCCGCCGATCCAGGACCCAGGAAACGCCCAGGTCCGCCGACGACGGGAAGCCCCTCATGCACTCTCATGTTGCCCCCCTCAGCCGCACCGCTGTCGCCGGCGCGATCGCCCTCGCGATGCTCGGCGCGATGCCCTCACCGCGGTCAGAATCGGCGTCGAGCACCCTCATCGTCACCGCCACCCAGGGTGGCGTCAGGGCCGCGGCCGACGCCGTACGCGCGGTCGGCGGCAAGGTGCTCAGCGAGCTATCCCTCATCAACGGCGTGGTGGCTACCGTGCCTTCCGGGCGCAGCCTGCCTGCGACCGTGCAGGTCGCTCCCGACCGCCCCGTCAGCGTGGACGCCGCGGAGGGACCCGCAGGCGCTGCAGTCAGCACCGTGCGCGAGACGCTCGGACTCGCCAAGGACGGCGCCGAGGGCGCAGGCGTGACCGTCGCGGTCGTCGACACGGGCGTTGCCGACGTACCGGACCTGGCCGGCGCGGTCACACACGTCGACGTCACGGGCCAAGGCACGGGCGACGGTTTCGGTCACGGCACGTTCATGGCCGGCCTGATCGCCGGTTCCGGCGCCTCCAGTGACGGCCGCTACCGCGGCGTGGCCCCCGCTGCGCGCGTCCTCGACGTCCGGGTGGCGGCGGCAAACGGAGACACCTCGCTCATCACGGTCCTGCGTGGTCTCGAGGTCGTCGCCAGGCACCGCGAGGTGCGCGTGTTGAACCTTTCCCTCTCGTCCGAGAGCCCCCTGCCCTGGCAGCGCGACCCCCTGACCCGCGCCCTCGATGCGCTGTGGGCCCGCGGCGTCGTCGTCGTCGTACCCGCGGGAAACAGCGGACCGGAAGCCGGCACCGTGACCTCGCCGGGTAACGACCCCACCCTGCTCACCGTCGGCGGCATCGACGAGTCCGCGACCGGCGCCCGCTCTGACGATTCGATCGCGCTCTGGTCGAGCCGCGGACCCGCCGCACAGAACGTCGCGAAACCCGACCTCGCGGCGCCTGGGGCACACCTAGTCTCCTTGCGTGCACCTGGCAGCTTCATCGACAACGCCAACCCCACCTCCCGCGAGGGCGAGCACTACTTCCGCGGGTCCGGCACCTCGATGTCGACCGCTGTCACCGCCGCTGCCGCAGCCGCGGTGCTCTCCGCCCGGCCGCACCTGCGTCCCGCTCAGGTGAAGGCGCTGCTGACCGGCACGGCGTACGACGGCCTCGGGCTCGACGACGCTGAGGCCGCGGGAGCTGGCGGTCTGGATCTGGCCTCCGCGCTCACCGCTCCAGTTCCCGACGTCGCGAAGACACGGCCATCGAAGGTCAAGCTGCCCCGCTGGGTCGACGACGCCGAAGGCACGTGGGAGCAGTTCGCGCGCGCCTGGTCCCGCGGCGACTACAAGGCCACGGCCCGCGCCTGGTCGAAGCTGAGCCCCGAGGCCCGCGCATGGGCCGCTCGGGCCTGGGCCGTCGACGTCTGGGCCAACGGCGATGTCTCCGACGAGGAATGGGCCGCCCGCGCCTGGTCCGCTCGCGCCTGGTCCGCGAGGGCATGGTCGGCGAGAGCATGGTCCGGCGAAGAGTGGCTCGCCCGCGCCTGGTCGGCGAGGGCATGGTCGACCAGCGACTGGGCCGCGCGCGCCTGGTCCGCGAGGGCATGGTCCGCGAGGGCCTGGTCGGCAAGGGCCTGGTCCGGAGAAGAGTGGCTCGCCCGCGCCTGGTCGGTCGACGAATGGACCGTGCGTGCCTGGTCCGCCCGCGCGTGGTCTGCTCGCGCCTGGTCCGCCCGCGCCTGGAACTGACCTGCAGTGTCCCGACAGCGCGATGAAGCGACCGGCCCCGTTAACCACGGGGCCGGCTCGCGCTTCCGCAGGCTTTCGCCGATAACGCGGGTCGTCGTCGCTGTCGACGTGCTCGGCATCGCCGCCACGGCGATCGTCGTCGTTGTGCTGGACGCTCCTCGGACCGACCTCCCCTGGTGGGCGCCGCTCGCGTTTGTCGCGCTGACCATTGCCGGTGAGCTGACCTCCGTGCGGCTACGGCACGGCAACTCCAGCGAAGACCTCACATTGTTCGAGGCAGCGGTCGTCGTGAACGTGCTGCTGCTCTCGCCATGGCAGGCGATCGCCGTGCCGGCAATCGCGCTCACGCTCGCGTCCATTGCGCAGCGCCGCCCGCCCATCAAGGCCGCGTTCAACATCGGCACGTACGCCGTGGCGACCGCCGTTCTGGTCGGCACCTACCACGTCGTCGCCGGCAGCAGTGAGCAGTTCGGCGCCCGCTCGGTCGCCGGCCTGACGCTCGGCACACTGGGCTTCGCCGCGGTCAACCTCGTGCTCCTCGCCCGCGTGCTTGCGGTCGTCGAGGGCGTGCCGCCGATGACGGTCGTCCGCGAAGGCATGCGCCTGTCGGCCTTCATGGCGATCGGCAACGTCGCGGTAGGCGCGGTGGCGGTGGCGGTTGCCTCCAGCGCGCCGTACCTCCTGCCCTTCACCGCGCTCCCGGCCGTCGCGCTCACCTACGCCTACCGCGCCGCCGCGCAGGAGCAGACGGAGCGCGAGCGCTCAACCCTCCTGCTCGATCTGTCCTCGCGGCTCGCCCGACGGCTGGACGCCGACGAGTTGCTGACGTCGTACCTCGGCATCATGCGCGCCGCCTTCCACGCGGACGTCGCACTCGCGGTGCTCGCGGCGCCGTACGACCCGTGGCCGATCGTCGTCGAGAACGACGGCGACGACACCATCACCCGGCAGGCGTCGACAGCCGACGTAGCGTTGTTGCACCGCGGCTCGGGCAGCGGTGCGTCGTTCCTCGACAGCGATTTGCCTGATGGATGGAAGCGCTGCCTGCTGGCCGGACTCGAAGCCGAGGGCTCGCGCATCGGAGTGCTGGTCCTGGCGACCCACGACAAGTCCGAGCTCTCCCCCGGCGACATCACGTTGCTGACGCCGCTCGCCAGCGCGCTCGGCATTGCACTTCGCGGCGCGGAGCACCTCGACCGCCTGGTCGAGGAGACCTCGAAGCTGAAGGCGGTCGTCGACCACTCGTCGGACGGCATTCTCGTTCTCGACGGCGACGGCCAAGTGCTCGTCTGGAACCCAGCGATAGCGGCGCTGACCGGGGTAGCGGCCGAGACGGCCGACGGTCAGGCGCTCGGCCGGCTCCTGACGACGGTCGACCCCGAGGGCGTCGCCGTCGACCCGGCCGGCGCGCTCGCCGAGCTGACACCGGAACAGCCGCGGTCGACGGTCGAACTCGGCGTCGTACGCGCGGACGGCGAGCAACGGTGGCTGCGCTGCGCCCATGCGGCGATGTTCGACGGGCCTACGCTCACCCGAGACGTGATCATCGCGCACGACATCACCCGCGAGCGCCAGGTCGATCGGCTCAAGGCCGACTTCATCGCGACGGTGTCGCACGAGCTGCGCACCCCGATGACACCGATCAAGGGCTACACCGACCTGCTCCGAAAGCGCGGCGACCGGATGACTCCGGAGAAGCGCAGCGAATGCCTCGACATCATCGCGGACCGGGTGACCCACCTCGGCCGGCTGGTAGAGGACCTGCTGCTCGCTTCGCGGATGACCTCGCCGCAGGCGCCACGGCAGAGCGTCACGCTCGAGTCCGCGGACCTGGCCGCGCTTGCCACGCTGGCGTGCGGCGACATGGGCGACGCCGTCCAGCGGCTGACTGTCGATGTGCCGCAGGGACCGGTCGCCGTCTCGTGCGACTCGACCCGCGCGGTCCAGATCATCAGCAACCTGGTCTCGAACGCGATCAAGTACTCAGCGGAGAAGTCATCGATCGTCGTTCGAGTCGAGTCGGACGCCGAGGGCGCGGGGCTCGTAAGCGTGACCGACAGCGGCCGCGGCATCCCGGCCGACCAGCTCGAGCGGATCTTCGAGAAGTTCCACCGGGTGGAGGACCCGCTGCGGATGACGACGAGCGGCACCGGGCTGGGCCTGTTCATCGCGCGTCAGCTGGCCGCGGCGATGAACGGGGACATCGCGGTCAGCTCGACGCTCGGCGTCGGGTCGACCTTCACGCTCCGGTTGCCGGGTGCAGCCCGAGTGCCGGCGCCGGACGCCGTACCGCAGCAGCCGGTGATGTCCCGAACCGCCTGAGCCGCCGAGATCACCGAACACACTGCGTTAGAGCTCACTACCGTACGGAGTCGGCGCGCCGCGCCGATGCGCGGCTTTTGCGCTCAACACCGCTAGGCTCGTGCTCAGGACTGCAGGAGACCTAGGAGGAAGAACGTGGCCGACAAATACGAGGGCTACTGCGTGAAGTGCAAGGAGAAGCGCGAATTCGACGGCGAGGTCTCGACGAGCGAGAACGGCCGGCGGATGGCCAAGGGCACCTGCCCCGTATGCGGCACCAAGATGAACCGCATCCTCGGCAAGGCTTAGCACCCCTAAGACGTCGCCGGGTGCGTCCCGGCGAGAAGTGTGGAGAACGGCGTACGCGATGCGTGCGCCGTTCTGCATGTCCGCCCTTGTGTGGACCCGCACGGACCCGCTGCTCGCCCCGGTGACAGGCTGCCGCCCAGTCGTCGTCCCGCGAGGTGTCGCATGCGTCCAGTCCTCAAGCCCGCGCTGGTCCGGCTCTGGCGCGACGCATCCTGCGTGCAGCTGGGCCTCGAACCTCCGCACGGCGTCGTCCTCGATGGCGTTTCCGAGGCCGTGGCGACGGTGCTCGACCTGCTCGACGGGTCACGCGAGTGGTACGCCGTACTCGACGAAGCGCTTGAGCGCGGCTGCGATCCGGCCGATACGGCGACCTTGCTCGACACGCTGCTACAGCGCGGACTCCTCGACGACGCGGCCCGCGTCCCTGACGGAATCCCGGTCGACGAGCTCGACCGGCTCCGCCGCGATTTCGCGAACGAGTCACTGCTCGCGCCGCAGCCGGGAGCTGCCAGCGCCGCGCTCTCCCGCATGCATGCCGCACGGATAGTCGTCGTCGGTGCGGGGCGGGTGGGCTCCGCGGTCAGCCTCCTGCTGGCGGCCGCCGGCGCGAGCGAGGTCACCGTGTGCGATGCGCGACCCGCAGAGGCCTGGGACGGCGGACCAGCAGGCTTCGCGCCACCTCGCGACAGCCGGACCCGCGCGTTCGCCACCGCAGCAGGCGCCGCTCGTCGCGGGCTCAAGGGGGTCCGCGCGTCGAAGCTAGGTCCCGACGATCCATCGCTGTACGCCGGCGCGTCGGCCGTGGTGCTCGCGCCCGACGTCTACTGCGGACCCGCGCCCGCGGTCGAGGCCGCGCTGATCGCCACGCGCGCGCCGTACGTGATCAGCGGCGTTCGCGAAACCCGAGGAATCGTCGGCCCGCTCGTGCTTCCGGGCCGCACCTCGTGTGCCCGCTGCCACGATCTGTTCCGCACGGACCGCGATCCGGCGTGGCCACTGATCGCCGCTCAGCTGAGCTCCCCGCGGTCGAGCTCGATCACCGCGTGCGGCGTCGAGCTCGCCACCGCGATCGCGGCCGTGACCGCAGGGCAGTTGCACGACCATCTCGCGGGGCGATGCGCCGGTGTGCTCGGCGCCACTCTCGAGATCGGCCTGCCCGACTGGCAGATGCACCGGCGTGCTTGGCGCATCCATCCGGACTGTGGTTGCACGGCAAGTGCTGCGTCGTTGTCGGGCTGACGTGTCATGGTTAACGGCATGTCGCAGATCCCCCGCCGCGCCGTGACGCGCACGGCGAAGCTGGCCTCGCTGCCGCTGGGGATCGCCGGCCGCGCGGCATGGGGCCTGGGCCGCCGGGTCGGTGGTCGGCCCGCAGAACTCGTCGCCTCGGAGCTGCAGGCGCGCACAGCCGCCCAGATCTTCAAGGTTCTGGGCGAGCTCAAAGGCGGCGCCATGAAGTTCGGGCAGGCGCTGAGCATCTTCGAAGCCGCCCTGCCCGAAGACCTCGCCGGGCCCTACCGCGCGGCGCTCACCAAGCTGCAGGAGGCGGCTCCACCCCTGCCCGCGGCCACGGTGCACCAGGTGCTCGACGAGTCTCTCGGCTCCGACTGGCGCGAGCGCTTCCGGTCGTTCGAGGACCGGCCGGCCGCCGCGGCCAGCATCGGCCAGGTGCACCAGGCCGTGTGGAACGACGGGCGGCAGGTCGCGGTCAAGGTGCAATACCCGGGTGCGGGACACGCGCTGCTCGCCGACCTCAACCAGCTGGCCCGGGTCGCCCGGCTGTTCGCCACGGTGTCGCCCGGCCTCGACGTCAAACCGCTCATCGCCGAACTCAAGGCGCGTATCACTGAGGAACTCGACTACGTGCTCGAGGGCGAATCGCAGGCAGCGTTCGCCCGCGCGTACGCCGGCGACCGCGACGTCTGCGTGCCCGACGTAGTCGCGGTCAGCGAGCAAGTGCTCGTCACCGAGTGGATCGACGGCACCCCGCTGTCAGAGATCATCCGGTCAGGCGATCAGCCGACGCGCGACCGGTTCGGCGTCTTGTTCGTGCGCTTTCTCTACTCGTCGCCGTCCCGCGTCGGGCTGATGCACGCGGATCCACACCCGGGAAACTTCCGGCTGATGCCCGACGGCAGGCTCGGTGTCATCGACTTCGGTGCCGTCGCGAGGATCCAGGGCGAGCTGCCGGAACCGATCGGACGGATGGCCAGGCTCGCTCTTGCCGGCGAGGCGCAGCAGGTGCTCGACGGCCTGCGCGCGGAGGGGTTCGTCCGGCCCAACATCGAGGTCGACCCCGACGCCGTCCTCGACTACGTGCGCCCGATGATCGAGCCGATCGCGTCTGACGAGTTCACGTTCAGCCGGGCTTGGCTGCGCGGCCAGGCGGCGCGGGTGAGCGACCCGCGCTCGCCGGTGTCACAGCTGGGCCGTCAGCTCAACCTGCCGCCGTCGTACCTGCTGATCCACCGCGTGACGATGGGCGCGATCGGGGTGCTCTCACAGCTCGGCAGCACCGGCAGGTTCCGCGACGAGATGGTGCGCTGGGCGCCTGGCTTCGCGCAGGTTCCGGTCAAACGGGCGCCGGCGAAGCGGGCCCGGAAGAAGCCGGCCAAGAAGCCCGCCGAACCGGCCGAGTAGCCCGCTCACCACCAGGCTTCGCCGAGCCGGCCTTCGATCGAGCGGATGTTGTCGCGGGTGCAGTCATCGCAGAGCATCTGCAGCCCCCGCTCGGCGTGCTGCATCGACCAGGTGGGCGGCACGCCGTCGACCGCGAGCTTGCCGCACACCGCGCAGTACGCCGGCTCGTGCATACCCATTTGCGGCCTCCGACCTGCGACTCTGCCATGAGGCACCCCGGACAAGCGACCGCCCCGGCTCTTGTGGAACCGGGGCGGTCGAGGCGGGTTCAGCGGCCGGCGAGGCCGCGCACCCTGGTGCGCAGGGCGGCTCGCGCCGTGCTGCGCTTGGCGCGCCGGGCGGTGAGAGCCGTGCGCGCGAGGCGCATTTCATCGGCCTCACGCCGGCGCTGGGCGATCCGCTCGTGAGCGAGATCTTCCAACAGAAGGTTCATCACAGGTGTCCTGTCGCTTCGTGGCCACTGGTTGCGGACACGCTGACGCGCGGCCGTGTCGACGGTCGTATCGGCGGGCGTTGGCCCACCAGCGGGTCCGCTCATGCGGCAACCTCCTTACGAGGGCGACCACGCGGCCGCTTACGGGCGACGACAGTGCCGTTCAGGACGAGCTCGCCACCCCAGACGCCCCACGGCTCGCGCCGGTCGAGTGCGCTGGCAAGGCACTCGAGCCGAATCGGACAGCCCACGCAGACGGCCTTCGCCGCCTCGACGTCTGCCGGGGATTCGGCGAAAAACAACTCGGGGTCCTCGGCCCAGCACGGAAGTTCGACTGCCGTGTGGTCGAGCTGGGAGAGAAGCACTGTGGTCACCTCCTCGTGGTTCGAACTCGGATGAAACAAAAAGGCCGCGGTTCCCTTGTGGGGGTCCGCGGCCTCGAAGGCGCTTCGCTGGCTCTAGGTATGAGCCAAACTCCTTCGAGACTGCGGGGGTCGCTTTGCCTGGACGGCGTCCACGAGCGACGTCTCGCGCCATGCACCGGCGAGGCCATTGATCGTGGACATTTCGCTGGTGCGATAGACGGCAAGCGCCGCGAGCGTGCCGGTGCCGGGGTGGGCATGCACGAACTCGCGCGGGGAAATCGCTACGCAGTTATCCACCTGGGCACCTCCTCTGCTTGCTTGCCGGGTCGCGACAGCCATGTCGCGCGTGTTCCCGGAGGGTAAGTGAGCTCTCCCGTAACGGGCAAATCTTTTTTTCGGATGGCCCGTTCCAGGGCCTTCCGTTCGCCGGGATGGAGCTCAAGACAGCGGCAGCTGCTGCAGTGACCGTGGGGCCGACGCGGATGTCAGGCGGTGGTGATCGCGAGTACGTCGTCGCCGTACTTCGCCAGCTTGGACGCACCCACCCCTGGGATGAGAACCAGCTCGGCGACGCTGGTGGGGCGGGCTTCGGCGATGGCGGTGAGCGTGGCGTCGGTGAAGACGCAGAACGCCGGTTGCTTCTGCTCGCTCGCCCTGCCCAGACGCCACTCGCGGAGCCGCTCAAAGAGCGCTTCGTCCATCGACGAGGGGCACGTCAGGCACCGGCGCAGCTTGCGCTCGGCTGCCGCGAACACCGGCTTGCCGCAGACCCGGCAGGATGCGGTCTTCGCGGTGAACCGGTCACGCGTGCCGTTGCCGCCTGCGTTGGCGGGGGCGGCGCGCATGGCTGCCACTTCAGGAACGTCGGTGAGGAAGCGGCTGGGCCGCCGGCTCTTGCGGCCGCCGACGTTGCGCGCCTGCGCCCACGTCACGACGAGGGTTTCGCGCGCTCTGGTGACGCCGACGTAGAGAAGCCGGCGTTCCTCGGCTATCTGCTCAGCGGTAACGGCGTGCTGGATCGGCAGGGTGCCGTCGACGACGCCGACGAGGAACACGGCGTCCCACTCGAGGCCCTTGGCCGCATGCAGCGATGCCAGCGTCACGCCGTCGACGGTCGGCGCGTGCTGGTGCGCGGCTCGGTCGTCGAGCTCGGCCAGATAGTCGGCCAAGCTCACTTCGGGGTCGGCGGTAGCGAGGTCGTCGGCGAGAGTCACGAGCGCGGCCAGCGCCTCCCACTTGTCGCGCGCTGCTCCCCCGCCCGGCGGCGGGTTGACGGTCCACCCCGACTCGAGGAGCACCGCGCGTACCGTCTCGGGCAGAGGCGCCTCGTCAGCTGACTCAGGGACGGGTCGCGCGCCGGCCGCGGTGCGCAGCGCGGCCCGCGCGGCTCGCACCTCGGGGCGCTCGAAGAAGCGGGTGCCGCCACGGACGACGTAGGGGATGCCCGCATCGGCCAGCGCCTGCTCGTAGGCCTCGCTCTGCGCGTTGATGCGGTAGAGCACCGCGATCTGCGCGGCCGGGACGCCGGAGTCGACCAGGATGCGGATCCGACGGGCCACGTCGGTGGCCTCAGCCGGCTCGTCGGCGTACTCGCGAAACTGCGGCGACGGCCCGGCCGCCCGCTGCGCTACGAGGTCAGGCGCATTGATCACCCGGCTGCCTGGTACGACGACTGCGGCGATGCGATTGGCCAGCGCGACGACCTGCGGCGTCGACCGGTAGTCGCGGACCAGGCGCACGACGGTCGCGTCGTCGTGCCGCCTGGGGAAGTCGAGCAGGAAGTCGGGGGTCGCGCCGGTGAACGAGTAGATGGTCTGGTTGGGGTCGCCAACGACGCACACGTCGTCGCGCTCGCCGAGCCACGCATCGAGCAGGCGCTGCTGGAGCGGGTTGACGTCCTGGTACTCGTCGACGACGAACGACCGGTATCGCGCGCGCACCTCCTCAGCGATGTCGTCGTGCTCCTCGATGCCGGCCGCGGTCAGCAGCAGCAGGTCGTCGAAGTCGATGCTGCCGGCGCGCCGCTTGGCCTTCTCGTAGCCCGCGTAGACCGCGGCCGTCTCAGCGGGTGACAGGGGCGGCTCGCGGTGCGCGGTGGCCGCGGCGGCCGCGTAGTCGTCGGGGGCGATCATGCGCGCCTTGGCCCATTCGATCTCGGCCGCGAGGTCGCGCAGCTCGGTGCCGCCGCGGCGGGCGCCGCCACGGCTGGCCGCCTCGGCGACCAGGCCCAGCTTGCTCTCGACGATCCGCGGCATCTCGCCCCCGACGATCCGCGGCCAGAAATAGGTGAGCATCCGCAACGCCGCCGCGTGGAAAGTGCGCGCCTGTACGCCGTCGGTGCCGAGCGCGCGCAACCGCGAGCGCAGCTCCCCCGCGGCCCGGGCCGTGAACGTGACCGCGAGCACGTGGTCGGGGCGCACGGATTCGGTGGCGACGGCGTACGCGATGCGGTGGGTGATCGCCCGGGTCTTGCCGGTGCCGGCGCCGGCGAGGATGCAGACGGGACCGCGGACGGCTTGTGCGGCGGCGCGCTGCTCGGGATCGAGACCGCGCAGGATGGGGTGCTCTGACATGTCGCCGACGAGAGTAACGGCCGGTCCCGACGCGCTGCCCCGCCACTCGGGGCCATAGCCGGCATGTTGATAACGTTGAGGCGTTAATCGGGTACGCGGTGTTGTCGATAGACCCGACGTGAGCCAAGGAGGCAGACCGCTGAGCGACGAGATTGTCATGTACAGCACGTCGCGGTGCGGCTACTGCGTCCGGCTCAAGCATTTCTTCCAGCGGGAGGGCATCCCCTACCGCGAGGTCAACATCGAGTACGACGACGAGGCGGCTGACTTCGTCCAGACCGTGAACCACGGCAACTACACGGTGCCCACGGTGGTGTTTCCCGGCGGTGAAGCGGTCACCAACCCGACCCCGGCCCAGGTGCTGACCCGGGTCGCACGCAGCGCCTGACGCCCGATCTTGGAGGGCTCGCTAGGGTCTGCCCGTGAAGGAAACGGGGGGCGGGGGCGTCGAACCCGACATGACCGTGGCGCCCTTACGACTCGAGGACGCCGAAGCACCCTTTGAGCTCGCGCCGGCAGCTGCGGCGCCAACCGATCCCGATGACTTCATCTCGATGATTCGTCAGTACGACCGCCCGCTGCGCTCGCTGGTCTTCCGGCTGATGGGCGACCGCGACGTAATGGACGACGTCCTCCAGGACGTCTACCTGCGCGCCTACCGGGCATTGCCGTCCTTCCGCGGCGAGGCCACGGCCGGCACCTGGCTCTACCGGATCGCCTACAACGTGTGCATCGACGAGTTGCGGCGGGGGCAGCGCCGGCCGGGCGTGCGCCTCGACGATGTCGCCGAAGAGGCCGACCCGGCAAGCGACCCGAGCGATCTTGCCGCCCTTCGCGGCGACGTGGCCGAGGCGCTTGCGCAGCTCCCGGTCGATCAGCGCGCCGCCGTCATCCTGGTCGACGCACACGGCTTCGACTACGTACGCGCGGGCGAGATTCTCGGCGTACCGGCAGGCACTGTCGGCTCTCGCGTCTCCCGCGCGAGGGCGACGTTGCGACTGGCGTTGGGGGGCCGGTCATGACGGCGCACCGGGAAGCACCCGACGTGCGCGACGCGCTGCGCGCGCTGCCGGTACCCGAGCACGCCGACGACTTCTTCGACCGGCTCAGGGCCTCGTTGGCAACGGATACGCCGGCGCCGCCGGGGTCCGCCGTCACCGAGCTGGCCGCCGTACGGCTTGCCCGCTCAGCGCCAACGCGACGGTTGCGGCGCTTCCTCACACTGGCGACCGCCCCGGCGGCAGCCGTGGCCTGTTTCGCACTCGTCGTTGGAGCCGGCCTGCTCGCCCGCGACCGCGACGAGAAGTTGGCAGCAGGAAGCAACCGTCTGCTTGTGCCCGTGCAACCGGCGAAGGCGACTCACGGGTTGCACGTGCGGTTCACCAAGACCGACGCGAAGAACGGCACCCGCGAGACCTACGACGCGGTGATCAGCCCCAACGGCGACTACCGGATGGCCCGCGAGTCATCCGGTCTGGATCTCGTCTACGACTCGGCGTCCGGCGTACGCACGATGTGGAGGGCCGACCCAGGCAAGCCCGCGGAGTACGTCGAGCAGCGCGACCTGCCCCCCGGCCCACCGGACGGCCCCGAGCTCTCGCAGCCCAACGCGGGCCTGAGCCGCGACCTCGGGGCGGCAGTCCGAGCAATCGCAGCGGAGAGTCCATCGGGCGTGCGAGAGATCACCTACCTTGACCGTCCTGCAATGGAGCTGGTCACGGCGATCGCGGGAGTGCCGTTCGATTCGCAGCGAATCGTCGTCGACAAGGTCACCGGCTACCCGTTGCTCGTCACACAGAAGAAGGCCGGCGCCTTGTACCGCGAGATGACGGTCGAAGCCTTCGAGGAAACAGCGCTGCAGGAGCACGAGTTCGCGGTCTCCTCGACGAACATGGCGACGCTGAACCGGGCGCCCGACGACAAGTCGCTGAGGTTCGCGCCGACTGAGCTGTCCGATGTCGCCGCCGAGGTCGGCTACGAACCTCGGGTCGCGACCAGGGCACCGGACGGCTATCGGCTCGTCGCGGTGCGCGTCGCGGGCCGCCCCGACCGGAAGCGGTCGACCGACGACTATCTCAACCCCGACTCGCGCGACGTGGTGTCGCTGCTCTACCGCAAGGGCTTCGACTCGTTCACGGTCACCACGCGGCGGTCCGGCGGGAGCGCCGGCAGCTACTCACGCATCTGGGTCGATCCGATCAGCGACGGGACATTCACGCGCAACGTCGAGACTGAGACCGCGTACGTCGACTCCGGTGCGCTGTCCGGCGTACAGGTCAACGTCGGAGTCTCTCCGCTCGGCTGGCCGCACGTCTGGGCACAGACGGACGATCTGGTCGTAACCGTGGCCGGAGACCTGACGAGGGCCGAACTGCTCGACGTTACGAACTCCCTACAGGAGTACGCACCCCATTCGGGCTAGACCGGCCGAGCCCCGGATAGCCCGGTTGACCGGGGACCAGTTCCAAAAGCACTACTGCAAGTGGCTCGAAATGCTCAAGAAGCCCTTTCGCCCGGCCGAACCAATTAGGACACAAGCCGAGGGGACTTCATGGCGGGCACCGAAAAGATCATTCGCCCTGCCGCGATCCTGCCTGAGTACGCCGCGGCGAAGATCGTCACCGCATTGTCGGAGAACGACGTCTCGCGTGGCGGTGTCTGGAATGCGTCCGTCTCCGTCTGGCAGCTCTACGACAGCCCGTGGTCGGGAATCGCCGGCACCCGCGGCGACTCGCACTTGGTCGGAACCATCGCCGTCGTCTACGACAGCCCCCGCCGGCACCAGATCACGATCTACAAGGCCGCCGTCAGCGACTACGGAATCTCCACCGGATGGCAGGTCGAGTCGCTGTGCGACGCGGCACTCGCGCATGCCGGCCTGACGCTCGCCAACTGCCCCAGAGCCGAACTGGCCGCTCCGCCGGCGGCCGATCCGTTTCACCGTCCGGCGCACCTGGTCACCAGCAGTCTGCCGGCTCTGTCCGTCTGAGCCCTGGCGCGTTCCGCGGATCGCGCAAACCCGCCGCCTCCGCCGAATTGCGCGGTTTGCCAGGCATGCTGGGTGGCGTGAACCCCAACGCCCGCAAGCGGATCGCCGCTGTGCTCTTTCTGCTCGTCGTGGGCACCGTGCTGTCCGTACCCTCGCAGGCGACAACCCTCGTGCGGCGGTTGGGGCAGGGAACTGCGGCGCCCAAGCCGGAGCCGAAGCCGGTCATCCTCGCCTTCGGTGGCGACGTGCACTTCGAGGGGGCGCTGGCGCGCACCCTCGCGAAGGACCCGAAGGCGGTGCTCGCGCCGATCGCTCCGCTGCTGGCCCGCGCCGACATCGCGATGGTCAACCTCGAAACGGCGGTGACCGAGGGCGGGTCGAAGGCGCCCAAGCAGTTCAATTTCCGGGCGCCCGCGCCGGCGTTCACCGCGCTGCGCTCGGCCGGGGTCGACGTGGCAACGATGGCCAACAACCACGGCATGGACTACGGGCTCGTCGGGCTGGGTGACAGCCTGGCTGCCGCGCGGGCCGCGCGTTTTCCCGTCGTCGGGATCGGCGGTAACGAAGCCGAGGCCTACCGTGCGCACCGGTTCGTCGTACGCGGGCAGCGGATCGCGGTCATCGGCGCGACCCAGGTGCTCGACGGCGGGCTGTTGCGGGCATGGACCGCGGGCCCGGGCAAACCGGGGCTCGCCTCCGCGAAAGACGTCCCCCGCCTGGTGCGCGCGGTGCAGGAAGCGCGTCGCACTTCCAGCACGGTCGTCGTCTACCTGCACTGGGGGGTCGAGGGGCGCCAGTGCCCCACCACGAGTCAGCGCACTCTCGCCGACACCCTGGTCAAGGCCGGTGCCGACGTAGTCGTCGGCAGTCACTCGCATACCCTGCAGGGCGCCGGGCGGCTCGGCGGCGCTTTCGTCGCCTACGGCCTTGGCAACTTCGCGTTCTACTCCCGCGGACCCCTCGCGCGGACGACCGGCGTACTCACGTTGCGCGTCGTGGGCAGGCGCGTCACCGCGTACTCGTGGGCACCGGCAGTCATCCATTCGGGGACGCCGGTGCCTGTGCTTCGCGGTCCCGCGGCCAGCGCCGCGAGGCGTTCGTGGGAGCGGCTGCGCGGGTGCACCGGCCTGGCTCCCTAATCCGCTTTAGGCGGAGGGAAGGTCGGCGAGCAGCACTGCGAGCTGGTCGGCGTCGTACACAACCTCCGGGCGCACCACCGACTCGTCGGCCACGTAGAGGAACGCGACGCGGACCCTCTCCAGCGGTACGCCGGACAGTGCGGCCCAGGCGATCCGGTAGCAGCTGAGCTGGATTGCGGCGGCCGCCGCATCAGCTCCAGTCGGCTTGCTGCCCGTCTTGTAGTCGACGACGTCGAAACCGCCGTCGTCGTCGGCGTAGACCGCGTCGATCCGCCCGCGAACGGTGTGTCCGGCCAGGGTCAGCTCGAAGGGCACTTCGACCTCGACCGGCGCCCGCGCGGCGTACCGCGTGCGCAGGAAATGCGCCTGCAGCTCGGCCAGCTCGGCATCGCTGTGCGCTTCGTCGGCCGCGCCGTGCAGGTCGTCGGGTCCGAGCAGTTGCCGCTGGCCCCCGCGTCCCTCGACCCAGGTGTGGAACGCGGTGCCGCGGCGCGCGGCCGGCGCGGGGCGGCGGGGCAGGGGCCGCGCGAGCTGCTGCGCGAGCGCGCCCGGGTCACGGCGCAACTCGACGAGCGTCGAGACGCTCAGCTGCGTGGGCACCGTCGCGGTCACGTCGCCTGACGTCGCGCCGGCCAGCTCGGCGAGCAGTAAGTCGATCTCGTCGTCCCAGCGCGCCGTGGCCTGCGAGTCGTCGTCGGGGGCATCGAGTGCGAAAGCCATTTGCCCGTCATCGCCACCGGCATCGATCGCGTGCCGCACCGCGGCCGCGACCGCCGCGAGCCGCGAGTGATCGGCCAGCTCGCGGGTCGGCCAGGTGGTGTCGATCACCGTGCCGGCCAACGGACTGACAGCGTCATCCGGCGGTGGCGGCGACCACACATCGATCTCGGCAAGCCCTCGATCGCAGGTCTCGGTCAGGAACTTGGAAGGACCCAGCGGCGCGGCCTGCGTGGCCCCCCAGTGGTAGCCGCTGATGTGCAGAGCATCCTTGGCACGGGTGAACGCGACGTAGCCGAGCCGGCGTTCCTCCACGGCGTCGCGGTCGCGGCAGGCGTCGAGGAAAGCGGCGACGCCCTTCTTGCTGACGTCGTGCCACTCGGGCAGGTCGGCGCGATCGCCGCGCAGAGGGTTGGGCAGCATCTCGGCCACCGTCACCCACCCCGACCGCTGCGGCTTCGCCGGGAACACCATGGACCGTGCGCCTCCTGCCAGTCCGGGAACGAAGACGACGTCCCATTCGAGCCCCTTGGCGGCATGCACCGTCATCAGCTTCACGGTCGCGGCCTCGGTGGGGATGCCCATGTCGAGACCGTCCTCCTGCTCGCGCGCGGTCTGCAGGAAGGCCAGGAAAGCGGACAGGTCTTGTTCGCGGTCGGGCCCGACGAAACGGGCCGCCTCGTCGAGGAAGGCAGCGACGTTGGCCGCGCGCCCTTGCCGGGCCAGGCCCGGCGAGGCGAGCAGTTCGACGTCGAGGCCGATCGTGCGCTCGACGTCTTGGATCAGGTCGGTGAGCGGCTGATTAGCCCGCTGGCGAAGTGCCTCGAGCTCGGCGGCGAACACGCTGAACCGGTCGAGGGCCTCGGCCGAGTAGGAGACGGGGTTGCCGAGATCGTCGAGGGCGTCGAGCAGGCAGCCGACGCTGGCGGGATCGGCGTCGCGCGCCGCGTCGCCGAGGGGATCAGGCGGCCGGTTGGGATCGTCGGGCGATCGGGCCAGCACGGATGCCCGCGCGCCCAGAGCCGCGAGGTCACGCGGGCCGATGCGCCAGCGAGAGCCGGTGAGCAGCCGCACCATGGCCGCGTTGCTGGTGGGATCGTCGAGCAGCTCGAGCACCGAGACGATGTCGTTGACCTCCGGAGTGTCGAGCAGTCCGCCAAGGCCGACGACCTCGACGGGTACGTCGCGCGCCTCGAGCTCGCGCCGGATCGGCTCGAACTGCGACCGCCGCCGGCACAGCACCGCGATGTCCTGCGCGCGAGTGCCCGCATCGAGCGCCGAGACGAGCCGGTCGGCGATCCAGGACGCCTCGTCGTCGACCGTGTCGAGCAGTGCGGCCGTGACGCGACCTGCCTCGGCCTGATCGTCGCGCGGTGAAAGCTCCGGTACGGCGACCGGCGCGTCTACCGAGCGCATCGGCGCCGACAGCTCGTTGGCCGCGGCCAGAACCTTGCCGCCACTGCGGAAGTTGGTGCTCAGGTAGTGCACCCGCGCCGGGTGCCCGTCGGCGTCGGGGAAGTGGTTAGGAAAGTGCAGCAGGTTGCCGACGGACGCGCCGCGCCACCCGTAGATCGACTGGCACGGGTCGCCGACGGCCGTGACCGCCGGGCCGTCGTCGCGCACCGGCTCCCCCGGCATCGTGCCGAAAAGGGCCCGGAGCAGGACGCGCTGGGCGTGACCGGTGTCCTGGTACTCGTCGA
>JBKJZO010000073.1:0-10019 GCA_046715235.1 Mycobacteriales bacterium | reverse complement strand
CTTCATCGGCTTCCTCGCGGTCGGGCTGCTCTACGCCTGGAAGAAAATGGTGCTCTAATGGGTCTGAGCGACCAGGGCGAGGTCGCGCAGCCGATCAAGTTCGTCCTCAACTGGGGCCGCAAATACTCGCTGTGGGTCTTCAACTTCGGCCTCGCCTGCTGCGCGATCGAGTTCATCGCCACCTCGATGGCTCAGCACGACTTCATCCGCCTCGGTGTGATCCCTTTCGCGCACGGTCCGCGGCAGGCCGACCTGATGGTCGTCAGCGGCACCCTGACCGACAAGATGGCGCCCGCGGTCAAGCGCCTCTACGAGCAGATGCCCGACCCCAAGTACGTCATCTCGTTCGGCTCCTGTGCCAACTGTGGCGGGCCCTACTGGGACTCCTACTCGGTGACCAAGGGCGTCGACCAGATCATCCCTGTCGACGTCTACGTGCCTGGCTGCCCGCCCCGGCCGGAGGCTCTGCTGCAGGGCATCATCAAGCTGCAGTCGCAGATCCAGGGCGAGTCGCTCAAGGCGCGTTACGCGGCGAAGGCCGAGCCCCTGGCGGTCGAGGCTCGATGACTCCTGAGGAGATCGGGCAGCGGTTCGTCGCGTTCCTCGGCGACGACACGCCCGAGGTCGAGACGAGCTACGGCGTCGTCACGGTCACCGTGCCCGCCCTGCGGTACGCCGACGCCGCGCGGTTCGCTAAGACCACCCGTGGCCTCGACTTCACGTTCTTCGATTTCCTGACTGGTGTCGACGAGGCCGACAACGGCTACGGCGTCGTCACCCATCTCTACTCGCCGATCCACCGCCATCACCTGCAGCTGCGTGCCGTCGTACCCAACGACGATCCTCGGCTGCCGTCGCTGTCCGATGTCTTCGCCGGCGCCAACTGGCACGAGCGCGAGACGTGGGAGATGTTCGGCGTGGTCTTTGACGGCCACCCCAACCTGGTCAAGCTGCTGCTGTCCGACGAGTTCGAGGGCCACCCGCTGCGCAAGGAGTTCCTCCTCGCGAGTCGCGAAGTGAAGGCGTGGCCCGGCGCGAAAGAGCCCGGCGAATGAGCGGGATCGTCGACTCGATCGTCAACAACGTCTGGATCGTCATTCTCTTCAAGTCGGTCGTGTGCCTGCTCATCTTCCTGACCGTGCCGCTGATCATCGGCCAGACCGAGCACAAGGCGATGGCCCACATGCAGGCGCGGGTCGGACCGATGTACGCCGGCGCGTTCCACGGGTGGGCGCAGCTCGTCGCCGACGGCATCAAGTTCGTGCAGAAGGAAGACATCGTCCCCGACAACGCCGACCGCGGGGTCTTCAAGCTCGCACCCGCCGTGTCGCTGCTGCCCGCGCTGTTCGTCCTCGTCGTGATCCCGTGGTCGCCGGGCCTTGTCGCCGAGAAGCTCGACATCGGCATCTTCTACGCCCTCGCCATCTCGAGCATCACCACGATCGGCATGCTCATGGCTGCCTGGTCGAGCGCCAACAAGTTCTCGCTGCTCGGCGGCATCCGCGGCGCGGCGCAGCTCATCGCTTACGAGCTGCCGCTGCTGCTCTCGGCCGCTGCCGTGGTGATGCTCGCCGGCAGCATGTCTCTCGTCGAGATCGCGCGGGCCTGGGAGCCGGCTTGGATCATCGTGCTGGCGCCCGCAATGTTCACGTTCTTCGTCGCCAGCCTGGCCGAGCTCAACCGCCCGCCGTTCGACATGCCGGTCGCCGACTCCGAGATCATCTTCGGCCACATGACCGAATACACCGGCCTGCGCTTCGCGTTCTTCCTGCTGACCGAGTACGCGGGCATCGTCGTCGCTGGCGCGTTGTTCGCCGTGCTCTTCCTCGGCGGCTGGCGCGCGCCGTTCCTCTCCGACGAGCTAGGCATCCTCTGGATGTTCGGGAAGGTCTTCGTCTTCGGCTTCGTCGTGATCTGGCTGCGCGTCAGCTACCCCCGGCTGCGTGAGGACCAGCTGCAGAAGTTCTGCTGGAAGTTCCTCATCCCAATCTCGCTCCTGCAGGTCTTCATCGCCGCGGCTGCCAAGCTGCGCTTCCCGTGGCTGGTGGGCTGACCATGGCCATGGGAGTCGGGCTCGCCAAGGGCCTCGCCGTCACGCTGAGGACCATGACTAAGCGCTCGGTCACGCAGCACTACCCCGACGTGAAGCCCGCGCTGCCGCCGCGCACCCGCGGGGTCATCGCGCTCTTCGAGGAAAACTGCACCGTCTGCATGCTGTGCAGCCGCGAGTGTCCCGACTGGTGCATCTACATCGACTCGCACAAAGAGGTCGTGCCGCCAAAGACGCCGGGCGCGCGGGCTCGCACGCGCAACATGCTCGACCGGTTCGCGATCGACTTCGCGCTCTGCATGTACTGCGGCATCTGCATCGAGGTGTGCCCGTTCGAAGCGCTGTTCTGGTCGCCCGAATTCGAGTACAGCGAGTACGACGTCCGCGAGCTCACGCACGAAAAGGAGCGCCTGCGCGAGTGGATGTACACCGTCCCTCCGCCCCCCGCGCCCGACCCTGATGGCGACCCGCCCGCCGAGCTCGTCGCGGCGGGCAAGGCCGAGCCCAAGGTCTACCAAGCCCCGCCGCCGGCCGGCACGCTGGCGTACGCCGCTGCACCTGCCGCACCCGAGGCTGCCCCAGCCGCGGTCGCCCCCGCGGCAACCGAACCCGCCGGGCCGGCGAAGGAGCAGCGCGAGCACGCCGAGATCGCGAAGGAGGACGTCGGCATCGACCAAGCTGTCTTCGACGCAGCCGTCGCGTCGGGGCTGCCCGAGCGGGTCGCCCGCGGCAAGGCCAAGTCGGCGTGGATGAAGAAGTGGAAGGCAGACAACGCCGGCGCCGAGGCGCCGCCCGCTGCCGCGACGGAGGCCGCCGTACAGACCCCGCCGGCCGATGCCCCAGCTGCCGCAGCCGAGGACAGCGCGCCTGAGCAACCCGAGGGGGGAACTGCCACTGAGACGGCAAGTCCTGCCGAAGGCACGCACATCGACGTCGGCGAGCCGCAGATCGATCAGGAGACCTACGACGCGGCGATCGCATCCGGGCTGCCCGACCGGGTCGCGCGCGCCAAGGCGAAGTCGGCCTGGGTCAAGAAGGCACGGAAGGGGCTCACCTGATGCCGCTTCTCGCTCAGGCCGCGCAGACCAGCCGTGGCTTCACCGACGTCAACCCGCAGGAGGTCATCTTCATCCTGCTCGGTGTGCTCGCCATCGCGAGTGCCGTCCTGGTCGTGACCACCCGCAACGTCGTGCATGCCGCACTCTGGCTGGTCGTCACGCTGGCCGGCGCGGCAGGCTGCTACCTGATGCTCGCCGCCGAGTTCGTGGCGTGGGTGCAGGTGCTCATCTACGTCGGCGCGGTCGTCGTACTCCTGCTGTTCGGCATCATGCTGACCAAGGCTCCGATCGGCCGGGAGCAGGGGCTCGACGGCGAAAACCGCGTCGCCGCAGCCCTTGTCGCCCTCGCGTCCGCGGCGACGCTGGTGACGTTGATGGTCGACGCGTTCCGGCACAGCTACATCGAACTCGAGTCCGCCAATGCGGCGCGGGCGACGACCGAGCAGACCGGAGAGGCGTTGTTCAAGGCTTATGTCCTGCCGTTCGAGGTCGTGTCCGTGCTGCTGCTCGCGGCGCTCATCGGCTCGATCGTGCTCTCCAAGCGCGACGACGAGGTGAGCTGATGCATCTGGTCTATCCCCTCGCGCTGGGGGCCCTGCTCTTCTCGATCGGCATGTACGGCGTGCTCGCGCGGCGCAATGCCGTGCTGGTGCTCATGTCCATCGAGATCATGCTCAACGCGGTCAACATCAACTTCGTCGCCTTCAACGCCTACCTGCAGGACACCTTGTTGCAGGGCCAGATCTTCGCGTTGTTCGTCATCACGGTCGCCGCCCCCGAGGTCGGCGTCGGGCTCGCGATCGTCCTGCTCATCTTCCGCAACCGCGAGTCGATCGCGATCGACGACATGCAAGAGCTCGGTGACAGCGCTCCGGCGCGCCGGCCCGTCCAGGCCGGCTCCGGCCCCGAGCGGACGCTGGAACGCCGTGGCTGAGTTCGCCTGGGTCGTCCCCGCGCTGCCGCTTGCGGCGTTCTTCGTGATCCTGTTTCTCGGCAAGCGGATGCCCGGCCAGGGCGCCTACGTCGGCATCGCGGCGATCGCGGCGTCGCTGGCCGTCACGATCGGCATCGTCGGGCAGGTCATCGGCAATTCGGGCGACACGCCGTTCCTCGAGGAGCATGCGCATCCCCTGGTCGACTTCGGTGGCGGCGTGTTCACGGTCGGCACGAAGATCGACGGTCTCGCGGCGTTCATGCTGCTCGTCGTCTGCTTGGTCTCGCTGCTGGTACAGGTCTACTCGACCGGCTACATGCACGGCGACAAGCGCTACACGTTCTTCTTCGCGATCCTGTCCCTGTTCACGACCGGAATGCTCATCGTCACCGTCGCCGACAATGTGCTCTTCATGCTCGTCGGCTGGGAGATCATGGGTGTCTGCTCCTACTTCCTGATCGGCCATTTCTGGGAGGAGCAACCCAACTCCAACGCCGCGATCAAGGCCTTCCTCACCACCCGCGTCGGCGACGTCGGTTTCATGCTCGGCATCATCGTGCTGTTCTTCGCGGCCGGCTCGTTCCGCCTGACCGACATCATCCACTCGGTCGAGGAGGGCCACGTCAGCTCCGGCATGATCGTGGCCGGCACGCTGCTCATCTTCTGCGGCGCGATCGGCAAGAGCGCGCAGTTCCCGTTGCACACCTGGCTGCCCGACGCGATGGCCGGCCCGACGCCTGTGTCCGCGCTCATCCACGCCGCGACCATGGTCGCGTCCGGCATCTACCTTGTCGCGCGGCTCTACCCGGTGTTCGAGCTGTCGTCTGCCGCGCTCAACCTCATCGGCGTACTCGCGGCGATCACCATGGTCGGCGCGGCCTGCATGGCCTTGGTCCAGGACGACATCAAGAAGGTCCTGGCGTTCTCGACCGTCAGCCAGCTCGCCTACATGACGGGGGCACTGTCCGTCGGCGGTTACACCGCGGGCTTCTTCCACTTGTTCACGCACGCCGCGTTCAAGGGCCTGCTGTTCCTCGGGGCCGGCTCGGTCATCCACGCGGTCGGCAGTAACAACATGAGCGAGATGGGTGGCCTCAAGAAGTACATGCCGACCACCCACCTCACCTACCTGATCGGCTCGCTGGCGCTGGCCGGGTTCCCACTGCTGTCGGCGTTCTGGTCCAAGGACGAAATCCTGCTCGACGCCTACGAGGCAGGTTTCGGGCATCCGCACGTCGTGATGAGCGCCACCGTCGGCAAGATGGTCTTCATTGCCGCGGTCGTGACCGCGCTGATGACGGCGTTCTACACGACCCGGATGTACTGCCTGACCTTCCGGGGCACCTACCGCGGCACCGGCCACCCGCACGAGTCACCGAAGTCGATAACCGTGCCGTTGATCGTGCTCGCGGTGCCCGCATTGCTCGTCGGATTCCTCAACAGCCCGATGATGGGCCACAACAGCTTCGGCGCCTGGATCCGGTTCGCCGGCGAAGCCGAGACGCCGCACCTCGACCCCAGGATGGTCGCGATCTCCCTGGTCACTGGCCTCACGGGCATCGCCGTCGGTTACCTCGTGTACGGCGCGGGGCTGCCAGAACGCGACCCGACGCTCAACATGGGCTTCGCCACGCGCCTGTTCCAGAACCGGTTCTACATCGACGAGTTCTACCTGCGCGCGATCGTGCGACCCGTTCGCGTGCAGGTCGCGCGGGCGTCGTACTGGTTCAACCAGAACGTCCTCGACGCACCGCCCAACCTCGCCGGCAAAGGCGGGGTCAGCCTCGGCCGCGCGACATACAGCTTCGACCAGACCGCGATCGACGGCGTCGTCAACGGCTCAGGCCGGTTGGCCGCGCTCTTCGGCCGCGGGTTGCGCCTGTTCCAGAACGGAAATGTGCAGACGTACGCGACCGGCATGTTCGTCGGCGTCGTGGCGCTCGCCGTCGTCGTCGCCGCTAGATAACCGGCCGTAGGCCGACCGCAGCAAGAGGAAGGGAACCACTGAGATGGGCAACTGGGACGACTGGGCGCTGACGCTCTCGGTCCTGATCCCGCTCGTCGGCGCCGTGGTCATCGCGGTCCTGCCGTCGGCCGCGGAGCAGGCAGCCAAGGGCCTCGCCGTCGCCTTTTCCCTCGCCACCTTCCTGGTGACGCTCGGGATCCTGTTCACCTACGACTTCGACGCGACCGGATACCAGTTCGAGCTCGACCGCGAATGGATATCCGCGGTCAACAGCAACTACCACCTCGGCATCGACGGCATCGCGCTGCCGCTCGTCGTACTCACCGGCCTGCTGACGTTCCTCTGCGCCATCTACTCGATGAAGATCATCCCGGCTCCAGGCAACCCCAAAGCCTTGCTCGCCCTGATGCTGTTGCTCGAGGTCGGCATGATGGGCACCTTCATCTCCCTCGACCTGATCTTGTTCTTCGTGTTCTGGGAAGTCGTCCTGGTCCCGATGTATTTCATGATCGCGATCTGGGGCGGGCCCAACCGCAACTACGCCAGCGTCAAGTTCTTCCTCTACACGCTCTTCGGCTCGGCCTTCATGCTGCTGGGATTCCTGGCGCTGTACTTCCAGGTCGAGACACCGAAAGGTGAGTCCACGTTCGACATGGTTGAGCTCGCCGCTGCAGCTGGCGCCGGCACGACCAGAAGCTTCCAGCTGCTCGCCTACCTTGGCCTGTTCCTCGGCTTCGCGATCAAGGTGCCGATGTGGCCCATGCACACCTGGCTGCCCGACGCGCACACCGAAGCGCCCACGATCGGCTCGGTGTTGCTGGCCGGAATCATGCTGAAGATGGGCACCTACGGTTTCATCCGGATCGCCAATCCGATGCTGCCCGAGGGTGCCCGGGAGTTCGCGCCCTTCATCGGCGTACTCGCGGTCATCGCCATCATCTACGGCGCGCTGTGCTGCCTCGCGCAACGTGAGATCAAACGCCTGATCGCGTTCTCTTCAGTCGGTCACATGGGGTTCGTCATGCTGGGCATCGCGACGCTGACTCCGACCGGCACCAACGCCGCGGTGTTCGGCATGGTGGCCCACGGCATCGTCACCGGCATGCTGTTCTTCATCGTCGGTTCGGTGAAGGAGCGCTACCACACTGGCGACATCGCCGAGATCGGCGGCGGCATGCTCGCCAAGATGCCCTACATGGCCTCACTGCTCACCTTCGTTGCGATCGCCTCGCTCGGGCTGCCAGGACTTGCTGGCTTCTGGGGCGAGATCTTCGCGCTGCAGGCGGCGTTCCAGCCGGCGCCGGGACTGGACGTCGCTCTGTTCCGGGGTCTGATGGTCGGCGGCGCGATCGGCACGATCGTCACCGCCGGCTACTTCCTCTGGCTGCTGCAGCGGGTCAACCAGGGCGTCGTGCCTGAGCGCTGGCGGGGCGAACGCTTCAGCGACGTCATGGGCATCGAACTGGCCGCCTGGGCCCCGCTGCTCGTGCTGATTCTCGCGCTCGGCGTCTACCCGGCTTTCCTCTTCGACATCACCGACACCGCCATGGACACGGTGCTCGCGCCGTTCCTCAGCAAGGGCTGACCGGATGCTGCAGACGATCGACTATCACGCGATCCTGCCCGAGCTGATCCTGGCCGGCGCAGCGGTCGTCGTGCTCGTCATCGATCTTTTCCTGCCGAGCCGGCACAAGTGGATCGCGATGCCGCTGTCGTTCATCGGCGTCGCCGGCACGCTCGCGGCCGTCGTGTCGTTGGTAAGCGGTCCCGACCGTCGCACGTTCTGCCTCGACAACGTCAACGTCGATGCCTGCTCGTACGTCGTCGACGACTTTGCGATCATCCTCAAGATCATCTTTCTGGTCTCGGCACTGATCGTCCTGCTGCTCTCGCTCAACTACTTCAACGAGCCGCGGTTCTACCAGGGCGAGTACTACTTCCTGCTGCTGTGCTCGTTCTTCGGCATGCTGACGATGGCCTCGAGCCGCGACCTGATCATGCTGTTCATCTCGCTGGAGATCGTGTCGGTGCCGGGCTTCGTCCTCGCCGGATTCCGCAAAGCCGACACCCGGTCCACGGAGTCGGCGATCAAGTTCTTCCTCATCGGGGTGCTGTCCACCGCGGTGATGCTTTTCGGCATGAGCATCGTCTACGGGATGACGGGCTCGGTGCAGCTCGAGGTCATCGCCCGCCAGCTAGCGGCCCCCGAGTTCGTCCGTACGCCGGCGATGGCGGCAGCGGTCGGCCTCGTCGTGGTCGGCTTCGCGTTCAAGGTGTCGGCGGTGCCCTTCCACTTCTGGGCACCCGACACCTACCAGGGCGCGCCCGTGCCGGTCACCGCGTTCCTCTCGGTCGCGTCGAAGGCGGCGGGATTCACCGGTCTGATCGTCGTGTGCGCGGTGGGCCTGCGCCCCTACGCCGACGTGTGGGGCCCGATCCTCGCGGTGCTCGCGGCGCTGACGATGACCCTCGGCAACCTGGTCGCCATCCAGCAGCGGCACATGGTCAGGCTGCTCGCGTACTCGTCGATCGGCCAGGCCGGCTACATCCTCGTGCCGCTGGGCATCACGGCGTCCGCCGCCGGCCGCGAGGGCGACCTGCTCGACCAGGGAGTCACCGCGGCGATTGCCTACATCGCGATCTACGCGGTGCTCAACCTGGGCCTGTTCGGCTGCGTCATCGCGGTAGCCCGCCGTACGCCGCGCAACATGATCGCCGACTACCGCGGGCTGGTCCGCACCTCGCCGCTGCTTGCGGGCGCGATCGCGTTCTTCATGCTCGGCCTCGCGGGAGCGCCACCCGGGCTGGCCGGCCTGTGGGCGAAGTTCTACGTTTTCCGGGCCGCGATCAACGGCGAGATCGTCTGGCTGGCGGTCATCATGGCGGTCAACACGATCATCGCCGCCTGGTACTACCTGCGCGTCGCTTTCACCGTCTTTGCCGGCGTCGACGAGCCCGCCGGTGAGGCGCCGCTCGAGCGCTCACGAGTGCCCATAGCGGTCGCAGCCGCCATCGGTCTTGCCGCGGTTGCCGCGGTCGTGATCGGCTTCTACCCCGACCTGGTTTTCGACTACACGCCGGCACTCGCCCTGCGCTGATCCGGGAACGAGGCACGGCTCCGTCGCGTTGACTCAGACAGGTGTACGGCGACGGCCGGCTGCTATCGGAGGATCGACGTGGGTCGCAACAAGTACCAGAACGGCGTGAAGACGGCAGTCCTGCTGGGCGCGATGTCCGGCTTGATCCTGCTAGTCGGTTCGACTTTCGGCGGCAGCAACGGGCTCGTCTTCGCGCTCGTCATCGCGCTCGGCATCAACGGTGTTGCCTACTTCTACAGCGACAAGATCGCGCTGCGGTCGATGCACGCGCGACCCGTCGGTGAGGCCGAGGCGCCCCAGCTCTACGCGATGGTCCGCGAGCTCGCCGTCAGTCACCGGATGCCGATGCCGCGCCTGTACATCTCGCCGACCAACCAGCCCAACGCCTTCGCGACCGGCCGCAACCCGGCCAACGCGGCCGTGTGCGTCACCGAAGGCATCCTCGCGATGCTCGACGAGCGCGAGCTGCGCGGCGTACTCGGTCACGAGCTCGCCCACGTCGCCAACCGCGACATCCTCATCTCGTCCGTCGCAGGCGCACTCGCAACCGTGATCATGTTCCTGTCCCGCATGGCGATGTTCGGCGCGATGTTCGGCGGGGGTCACAGCGACGACGACGACAACGGCGGGGGAATGTTCGGCGCGATCCTGTTCATGATCCTCGGTCCGCTCGCCGCCGGCGTGATCCAGATGGCTATCTCCCGCGCCCGCGAGTACGCGGCCGACGAGACCGGCGCGCACGTCACCGGCGACCCGCTGGCGCTGGCCAGCGCACTGCGCAAACTGCAGGCGGGGACGGCGGCGCTGCCGCTGCCGCAGGAGCCGCAGCTCGCGGCGACGAGTCATCTGATGATCGCCAACCCGTTCCGCGGACAGGGCCTGGCCAGCATGTTCTCCACGCACCCGCCGATGG
>JBKJZO010000072.1:0-33676 GCA_046715235.1 Mycobacteriales bacterium | reverse complement strand
CCCCCCCGTCCCCCGCCACACTCTTACCGCGGGGGTTTTCTTATGCGGCCGCGTTGGGGGCCCCCGCCGCCGGGCACACGTTCCGCACGACGGCCGACCCCCGTCTGGTTCGGCGCGTCGTGCGCATCAATCAGGCGACGCTGTTCTCAGACCTGCGCAACGACGCCGTACATGCGGAGATCATGCACTGGTTGCGCTTCTCTCGGCGCGAAGCCGCTCAATCGGGCGATGGCCTCAGCTCGGAGACGCTCCTGCTCCCAGGGCCGGTGCTCAGGTTCGCAATGAGCCACCGCGAGCTGTGGGCGGCCCCGGTTGTCGGCGCGGTGCTGCGTTCCGTGTACCTGCGCACGTTGCGCGGCGTACGTCAGTTGGGCTGGATCGAGGGTCCGTTCGCCACGCCCCGTGACTTCATGAACGCAGGCCGCACGTTCATGCGAATCTGGCTCCACATGACCGCGCACGGCGTCCATCTGCACCCGTTCGGGACCGTCATCACGAACCCGGGCGCGCATGCTGAGTTCGCCGATGCCGTCTCCGCGCAGGAGGGCGAAGAGCGGATGGCGTGGATGCTCTTCCGCTTCGGGCACAGCAAGGAACCACCCGCTCCGCATCGGCGCCCTGCCGCGGCAATGCTTCTCGAGAGCGTGTCGACGGAGGGGGCGACGTGAGACGGCTGCTGGTCTTCGCGTTCGTGTTCGTGCAGGACAAGTTCGTCCGCCTGTTCACGCCACGGGTAAGTACGCACCAACTGTTGCTCGCGCCCGGCATCGAGCCGCTGCGCTGGATGCTCGGCAGGTGGCGCGCGTGGCGAACTTTCGAGATGGCAGCGCGGCGCGTGCCGGCGTACCGCGAGTTTCTCAAGGAGCAAGGCGTAGCCGGTCGGCTGACGATGGCCGGTGGCCTCGCACGAAACTTCGCGGCGCTGCCCGAGATGGATAAGGACAGCTACATCCGGCGCTGGCCGGTGACTGATCGCTGCGTCGACGGCCGCTTGCCACGACGCGGCGTGGTCGTCGACGAATCGTCAGGAAGTTCTGGGCTGCCCACGAGTTGGGTACGCGGACGCGACGAGCGCATCGCGACGCGACAACTCCTTCAGGTCGCTTACTCGCGAACGGCTCGGACGTTCGCGAAGCAACCGTTCGTGCTCAACTGCTTCTCCCTCGGTGCCTGGGCAACCGGGATGAACGTCACCGCGTCGCTCACTGACGTCGCGATGATCAAGTCGATTGGGCCCGATCGAGACAAGGTCATTTCGACGATCGCGGAGTTTGGCAGCGACTTCACTTACGTCGTGCTCGGCTATCCCCCGTTTCTCAAGGCACTCTTCGACGACGCTCGACTCGATTGGAATCAGTACGACATCGTTGCGGCGTTCGGCGGCGAGGGGATCAGCGAAACGATGCGCGCCCACATTGCCAAGCGCGCGCGTAGCGTCTTCGGGTCGTACGGCGCGTCGGATCTCGAGATCAACCTCGCCATAGAGACGGACTTCTCCGTGGCGTTGCGCCAGGAGATAGCAGTCAACTCAGCACTTGCCGGCGCGATCACCAAGCAGGCGGAGTACGGCGTGCTGCCGATGATCTTCCAGTTCAACCCGTACGACTACCTCTTCGAAACGAACGCTGCTGGCGAACTCGTCGTCACGATCGCGCGTAAGGAAAACATCAGTCCGCGGATTCGCTACAACATCCATGACCGAGGCCACGTCGTGCGCGTGCGGGATGTCGAGTCGGTGCTGCGCAAGCTGGGACTCCAGCACATCATTCAGCGACAAGTGCTCGACCTCCCCCTCCTGTTCCACTACGGCCGTTCCGACCTGTCGGTCGACTACAACGGTGCGGTTGTCCCACCCGACGCGGTTCGTGACGTCATCTGCGCCGAGCCAGGCCTGATCGACGCCGTCGAGAACCATCGGCTCATCGCCTTCGAGGATGACCGGGGCGACCGACAACTGCACATTGCGTTGCAACTGACGGCGCGCGCGACCGCTGACGAGACCCTCGACCAGGCCCGTTACCGCGACCTAGTCGTCAGTGAGCTGCGGCGGCGTAACGGTGACTTCCACAACGCCATCCGTACGTCGCCACCGCAATCCCGTCCGACCATTGCGTTCTACGACTTCCGAACCGGGCCGTTCCAGCACGACGGGGCCAAGTTGAAGAACGAGTACGTGTGGCAGCTCGAAACAACCGCCCCGACGGCGTGGGATCTGGATCTGAGTCACGTCGTTCTGTAAGCGATTTGCGCGGCTCCGTCCGACTGCCACGACCAGCTCCTGAGATCGGCAGCGAGTATCTCAGCTGGCCCGGGTCGCCCTGGAACGCCTTGACCTGCTGACTGCCGACCCGGACGTCGTATGCGGCGGCGGAGTCCTCACTGCCGGTCTGTGGCCGGCGCTAGGTATCCGGTTTGACACGGTTCCAATCCGCTCGCACGTAGGCCATAAGAGTTCGTACGACCGGCGCTAGGCACTGCTTGACATGTCAAGCAGCCGGTGTCTATCGTGTGCGTACGCCCGCATCGCCTGGCCCATCCCCGACATGAGGAGCTCATTCATGGCAGCCACCAAGACTGCAACCACCGAAGTACCTGCGATCGCGCAGAAGATCAGCGAGCAGCTGCTCGCGACCATCAAGCAGAGCCAGCAGCTTTCCGTCGACGCCACCCAGTCCTGGGTCAAGGCCGTTTCGGTTCTTCCCGTCCCCGAGCTGCCCGTCGTTCCGGGCGTTCCCGCGCTTCCGAGCGTCGAGGCCGCGACTCTCTTCTCCTTCGACTTGGCAGCTGAGCTGCTGAGCGCGCAGCGCGACTACGCTCTGTCGCTCGCGAAGGTGCTCGTTCCCGCGAAGTCCTAGTCTTCGTCCACGGTTTCGGACGATGGCTAACACGCAAGAGCCGGTAGAAGCTCCCGAGGATGCCCCACGGGGCATGCTCGGGAGCTTCATCCGTGCACAGAGGCAAATGGCCAACCTGTCGCTGCGCCAGCTGTCTGCGCTCACGGAGGTCTCCAACCCCTACCTGAGCCAGATCGAGCGCGGACTGCACGAGCCTTCAGTTCGGGTGCTCAAGTCGATCGCAGACGCATTGAACGTGTCTGCGGAGACGCTGTTCGAACAGGCGGGCTTGGTCAGCAACAATGAAACGCCTGATAACCAAGCAACAGAGCGCGCCATCCGAGCTGACAGGCGATTGTCGGAAGCACAGCGGCGCGCTTTGCTGAGTGTTTACCGGAGCTACGTCGAGGCCAACACCGACGATTCGTGAAGTCCTCCACGGGGTGGAAGATTGGCTCGTGTCGTCCAGGTCGCCTAGGAGACCGCACACCATGACGTCAGCAATCAGTCCTGAGTCCGCGGGACGCGCAGTCCTCGACCGCCTGGGCATTGCCGAAGACCCTCTCGTCGCCGCCGACCCCGTCTCGTTCTTGCGCTCCCTTGCGGCCGCCGGCGTAGGCCTCGTCAAGCACCCGACCGGCACGGTCGCTGCCAACGCCCGTGCGGCGATCGGTGTGGGTGCTGCAGTACGCGCAGCCGCGATGCGCGCGGTCGGCGCCGACGCGCCCGGCCCCGTGTCCCCCGCCAAAGGCGACCGGCGCTTCAACGACAAGGCGTACGCCGACAACCCTGCCTACTTCCTGCTGGAGCAGGAGTACTTACTGGCCTGCCAGCTCGTCTCCGAGTTGCTCGATGCGGCTGAGCTGCGCGCCGATCAGGACGCGAAGGCCCGGTTCGCCGCCAACTTCATCCTTGACGCGCTCGCGCCGACCAACACGCTGCCCGGCAACCCGGCCGCGATCCGAGAGGCTTTCAGCACTCGCGGCATGAGCTTGGTCGCGGGCGCGAAGAACTTCCTGAACGACCTCAAGAACAACGGCGGCTGGCCCTCGCAGGTCGACAGCACCGGTTTCGAGGTCGGCGTCAACATGGGAGCCACTCCCGGTGTGGTGGTCTACCGGAGCGACCTGATCGAGCTGATCCAGTACGAGCCGCAGACCAAGAACGTGCACGCCGTACCGCTGCTGTTCTGCCCACCGTGGATCAACAAGTACTACATCATGGATCTGGCGCCCGGTAAGAGCCTGGTCGAATGGGCGGTGCAGCACGGTCACACCGTCTTCGCGATCAGCTACCGCAACCCCGACGGGAGCATGCGTGACCTCGGGCTCGCCGACTACCTGAAGCAGGGTCCGCTCGATGCGGTCCGGGTCGTTCGTGAGATCACCGGCGCGCCCCGGGTCAACACCCTCTCGGTCTGCCTCGGCGGCACGCTGACCGCGATCGGGCTGGCGCACAACGCCGCGATCGGCGACGACTCGATCAAGTCGGCGACCTTCCTGAACACCCTGACCGACTTCAGCTTCCCCGGTGCACTCGGCGTCTTCACCGATGAAGCCACCATCGCTGGTCTCGAGAAGCAGATGGAGAAGAAGGGCTACCTCGACTCCGACAAGATGGCGCACACCTTCGACGCGCTGCGCGCCAACGACCTGGTGTTCTCATACGTCGTCAACAACTGGCTGCTCGGCAAGAAGCCGCCGGCGTTCGACCTGCTAGTGTGGAACAAGGACAGCACCCGTATGCCGGCGAAGATGCACTCGCAGTACCTCCGGTCGTGCTACCTCCACAACGAGTTCGCGACCGGCGAGTTCGAGCTCGAGGGTCAGAAGCTGGAGCCCGCGAAAGTAGACGTCGACACCTACGTCCTGGCGGCAGTCGACGACCACATCGTTCCGTGGGTGTCGGCGTACAAGACCGCGCAGCTGCTTGGCGGCAACAACCGCTTCGTGTTGAGCACGTCCGGTCACATCGCGGGCATCGTCAACCCGCCCGGGCCGAAGCCCAAGCACTGGACCAACGACGCCATTCCCGCCGACCCGCAGGAGTGGCAGGCCAACGCGCAACTGCAGGACGGCACCTGGTGGGACGACTGGGCCAAGTGGATCGTCGACCAGGGCGGTCCCGAGGTGCCGGCGCCGCGGCGGTTGGGCAGCAAGGACTACCCACCGCTCGAGCCGGCTCCTGGAAGCTACGTGCGCGAACGCGCGTGAACCAGCACCGATCGAACGGCGTCCACTCCCAATCCCTGAGTGTTTCCGGGCTCCACATCGCCATGCGGGTGCAGGGCACGGGAGATCCCCTGCTTCTGATCAACGGCGCAACTCGCCCGCTCCAGAGCTGGGAGCCGTTCGTTGCTGCGCTTTCCGGCCGGACTGTCGTCAGCTTCGACATACCCGGCGTGGGCGGCAGCCCGACCTCGTTGCTGCCCCTGTCGATCCCGGCACTCGCCGGACTCGCCGTGGAGGTGCTCGACGCCGCCGGCCTGCAGGACGCCGACGTGCTCGGTTTCTCCCATGGCGGTGCGGTCGCCCAGCATCTGGCCGGCAACGCCCCGCAACGAGTGCGCCGGTTGATCCTCGCCGCCACCTCGTGCGGCCTCGGCGCAACGCCGGGCCCTGGGCTGGCGGCCCTGCGAACGCTCGGCGGGCCCGTAACAGGCACTGCGTCGTCGTACGTCGACCCGAGAGCGCTGTGGTGGCACTCGATCGCCTTCTCAAGCTGGTCGAGCATCCCGTTCCTCGGCGCGATCAAAGCGCCGACACTCGTCGTCTGCGGGACCCGTGACAGGTTCGTGCCTCCCGCCAACAGCCGTGTGCTGGCCGGGCGTATCCCCGACGCCACGCTTGTCCTGCTGCCTGCCGGTCACGACTTGCAGCGACCGGAGCCCGCGACCGCGCTGGCGCGCCACGTCGATGACTTCCTGTCGGGTCTGGCAGGACGCCTGCTCGACGTCCTGCCAGACCAGCCGTGACGTGGGTCAGGGGTTGCGGCCGAGGAAGGCGACCAAGCGCGTGATGTCGTCCGCGTCGTCCGGCACCGCGACCGGCGGCGCGAAGTCCTTGCCGCGGAACTCGGGAGTGGTGAAGGTTGCCTCACAGAACGTCAAGGTGTCGGCGACGAGGTCCGGATCCCAGGCGAGCTGCTGGCCGGTCGCCCGTGCGAGATCCCAGCCATGCACCACCATGTCCATCGCGGGTAGCTGGAGCGCGAATGAAGCGGGGAACTCGCCGAACGGCAGTTTGGCGGCGCCGTCGAGCTTGCCCTCCTCGCGCCAGGCGGCTATCGCGCTTCGGCTGGCGCTGTCGAACGAGTCGGCCGGGTTATCACCGACCAGGTCTCGCTCGAACAGCGAGGGATCCGCTTCGCCGTCAACTGCTACGTCCCGGAACATCACGAGCGCTCCGATCATGTGGTTGATCAGTTGCCGCACGTTCCATTCCGGACACGGTGTGGGCAGCTCGAAGTCCTCCTTCGCAATCGCCGCGATGATTGGTCGTGCTTGGTCGACACCCGCCTCCAGCCGCGTGATCGGATCCATGTGGGACTCTCCTTCAAGGTGATGTGTGTCCTGACCGATGGCCTGTATTCGCGGCAGCGCGCTGAGTGGTTTGCCTGCGCGACAGGAATCTGCAGCGGTCGTCACGCCGTGTTTTCACGTGGCGCACACACCTGGAAGACTCCATGACCCGCCGGCAGGAGCATCGAATCTGCTCCCAGTACGGGCCAGAAGCTGCTGCGACCGCCGACCCTCGAAGGAGAAAGACATGACCGCGGATCTGCGCTTTGACGGACGGGTAGCCATCATCACCGGAGCCGGTGGTGGCCTCGGGCGCTCCCACGCGCTCGAACTCGCTCGTCGCGGAGCCAAAGTCCTGGTGAACGACCTTGGCGGTGCCGTCGACGGCAGCGGCGCGTCGACGTCCGCGGCACAGCTCGTCGTCGACGAGATCACTGCCGCCGGTGGTGTGGCTGCGCCCAACCACGACAGCGTGGCTACCGCGGAAGGCGGGCAGGCGATCGTCCAGGCCGCGCTCGACGCGTTCGGCCGGATCGACATCGTGATTAACAACGCGGGCATCCTGCGGGACAAGGCATTCCACAAGATGGATGCCTCGATGATCGACCCGGTGATCGATGTACACCTCAAGGGCGCCTTCTACATCAGTCAGCCCGCGTTCACCCTGATGCGCGAACAGGGCTACGGACGGATCATCAACACCACCTCGGCTTCGGGGTTGTTCGGCAACTTCGGTCAGGCCAACTACGGCGCAGCGAAGGCGGGCCTGGCCGGGTTGACGCGTGTCCTCGCGATCGAGGGCGCCAACAAGGGCATCAAGGTCAACGCCATCGCGCCGATCGCCGCCACCAGAATGACCGAGGACATCCTGGGCGAGCAGCTCGCGTCCAAGGTGTCGCCCGAGTCCGTGACCCCGCTCGTCGCGTACCTCGCGCATGAGGACTGCGCGGTCACCGGCAACGTCTACTCGGTTGCCGGCGGCCGCATCGCCCGCGTCTTCGTGGCAGAGACGCAAGGCGTCGTACTCCCCGTGAACACGCCGGAAGCCATCCAGGTAGCGATTTCGGACATCGACGAACTGGATCTCGACAAGTTCCACCAGCCGTCGTCGCTCGACGATGAGACCGCGATCATCGGCAAAGCGATCTCAGAGTCCAGCTGAGGTCGGGGCGACTAGGGGTCCCCTTAGCAGCGGAGCGAATCCGACGTGCCGCCGCTCGACGTCACCGTGCTTCGTGGCCCGACGCTCGACGGTCTCGGCAAGTACTACATGGAGACGATCGTCGAGTCCGACGCCAAGCCCGTCGATGTCGTTGCGGCATTGAAGGAAGCGCGCGCCGACGTCCTCGTCTGCTACCTGCCCGTCGGCTCCGAGGACGCTGCCCGCTTCTACGCGCAGTGCGCCATCGACGCGAAGGTCGGTTTCGTCAACTGCCTGCCCGTCTTCATCGCCGGCACCAAGGCGTGGGCCGACAAGTTCGCGGCGGCCGGTGTGCCGATCGTCGGCGACGACATCAAGAGCCAGGTCGGCGCGACCATCACGCACCGCGTGCTCGCGAAGCTGTTCGAGGACCGCGGCGTCACCGTCGACCGGACCTACCAGCTCAACGTCGGCGGCAACATGGACTTCATGAACACGCTCGAGCGCGACCGCCTCGAGTCGAAGAAGATCTCCAAGACGCAGTCGGTCACCTCGCAGCTGGTCAACGGTCTCGACAAGCGCAACGTGCACATCGGCCCGTCCGACTACGTCGCGTGGCTCGACGACCGCAAGTGGGCCTTCGTCCGCCTCGAGGGTCGCGCGTTCGGCGACGTCCCGCTGTCGCTCGAATACAAGCTCGAGGTGTGGGACTCGCCCAACTCGGCGGGTGTCGTCATCGACGCGCTGCGGTGCGCGAAGATCGCCATGGACCGCGGCATCGGCGGCCCGATTCTGTCGGCGTCGTCGTACTTCATGAAGTCCCCGCCGGAGCAATACAGCGACGACGAGGCCCGCGATTCCGTCGAGGCCTTCATCGCGGGCTAGTTCATTTCTTGTACGACGTGAAGGGCGCCGTTTCCCCCTCGGGATCGGCGCCCTTCGTCGCTCTATCAGCTGACCGCGCCGGGCGTCTAGAGTCGCCGCGGTGACGGCACGCGCGCTGGTGGAGCCGGCGGCCCGCCCGTCGCGGATTGACTCGTCCTTCGCGCTCGCCGTCGCGGCCGCTGTTGTCGCGAACCTGGGCGCTGCCGTGCAGGCGCGGCTCAACGCGGGCCTCGGTGTCCGGATCGGCAACGGCATCGCCGGCGGGCTGCTCACGACCGGCATCGCGCTGGCCGTCCTTGCCATCGCCGTGCCGGCGCATCCTGCCGGCCGCGCCGCTCTCGGCCGGCTCCGCGTCGGGCTGCGCGGCGGCGAGCTGCGGTGGTGGCAGTGCCTCGGCGGGGTCTGCGGTGGCCTGTTCATCGCGAGCCAGGGCCTGGCGGTGCCGACGATCGGTGTCGCCGTCTTCACCGTGGCGGTCGTGGCCGGCTCGACGGCGGGCAGCATCCTGGTCGACGGTCTCGGCCTCAGCCCGAGCGGCAAGCACGCCGTGACGGCGCCGCGCATCGCCGGCGCAGCGCTCGCCGTCGTTGCGGTGGCGATCGCCGGTCGGGGGACGCCGGCATCCGGCGGCTTCTCCCTTCTCGTCCTGCTGCCGCTCGTCACCGGCATCGCGCTGTCGTGGCAGCTCGCGGTCAACGGCCGCGTGCGGCAGGTCGCGCAGTCGGCGTGGGCCGCGACACTGGTCAACTTCACGATGGCCGCGACCGCGCTGGCCGTCGCTTTCGGCGTCAGTGTCGCCCTCCGCGGCTTCCCCGATGGCGCCCTGCCGAGCGAACCGTGGTTCTACGGCGCCGGTTTCATCGGGATGACGCTCATCGCGGTCTCGGCCGCCGTCGTTCGTCGTACAGGAGTCTTGGTCCTTGGCCTCGCCAGCGTCGCCGGTCAGCTCGCCGGTGCTGTCGTCGTCGACCTCGTGGCACCTGGCGCCGGCAGCGCGCCCGGCGTCGCGACATGGCTCGGTGTCGCACTCACCTTCGCCGCGGTCCTGCTGGCGACACTGTCCCGCCGCGACTAGATCGGTCGACGCGTAACCGGAGACAGTGGCCCCGCGTGTCTGTCAGTGTGATGACGAGGAGCGAAGCGATGGCGATGGCGGCTGATAGCGCCGACTTCGACGACTTCTACGCCGCGACGTCGCCCGTCGTCATCCGCCAGGTCTACGCCCTCACGGGCGACCTGGAGGAGGCCCGCGACATCATGCAGGAGGCGTACGCGCGCGCGTGGAACCGGTGGGCGTCGCTGCAGACATACGAATCGCCCGCGGGGTGGGTCCGCACAGTTGCCCACCGTCTCGCGATCAGCCACTGGCGGCGCGGCGTCGCGCGGGCCGCGGCGTACCGCCGCCACGGGACGCCGCACGACGCGCCCTCGCCGTCGTCCGATGTCGTCCTCCTGGTCGAAGCGCTCCGGACGCTGCCGGTGAAGCAAAGGCACGCCGTCGTCCTGCACTACCTCGCGGACCTGTCGGTCGAGCAGGTCGCGACTGAGCTCGGCGCCCCGGTCGGCTCGGTCAAGGGCTGGCTGTCGCGTGGCCGCGCGGCGCTTGCCGCCGTCATCGGCACGGACGACCAGCCCGCAGGCGCCACCGGAAGGGATCGGTCATGACGCGAAACCTCGATGACCTGTTTGCCGCGGTGCAGACGATGCCGACCGACGGGCCGCCCGCGGCGCACGTTCGCGCGATCGCCGGACGCCGGCGGCTGCAGCGCATCGCGACTCTGTCGGCCACGGCGGCCACGGCGGCGTTGACCGTGGTGGCGACGGGAGTCGCCATCACCACGCTGCCGAACCCGGAGCGAGATCGAGCGATCCTGGCGACATACGCCGACGGCACTCCGGTGCCCGCACACTGCCCGCAACCGTCCAACGCCGTGGCCGGCGTCGCGACGTACACCGTCATCACTGCCTGCGGGATCGCTGCGTTCTCGTACGCGGATCAGACCCTCGTGCGCTACTGGGCGCCGGCCCCACCCAGGGAGGATGGCGACCCCTTCGCGCTGTTCCTGCACGAGCCCGTTCTCGAAGCGGCTGGCGGCGTCTACTGGACGACCGCGCACACGTGCGACACGTCCGTGCTGCACCGGGTGCGCGAGGGCAGCACTGAGCGGCTGCACACGATCGACACCGGCACCGGCATGGTCGGCGGACCAAAGCAGACGGCCTCGGGCGGCGGCCTGGTGGCCTGGTTCAGTGCGTGCGCGCCGGCTCCGGCCATGCACGCGATCTCGGTGCTGCTGCCCGACGGTTCGGTGCGCCATATTGCGACTGAAGCCGACACGGCGGCGGAAAAATACGCCGACGTGCGTGGCCTCGCGTTGTCCGACGACGGTCGCCTCGCCGTCGCCGTGGAAGACCTGCGCGCACCGGACGGGACGAGCGACTTTGCCGCGTCGGGCCGACGGTTGCTCGTGCTCGATCCGCGCACCGCCACGTCACTCGCCGACGGCGAGGTGCACGACGTACCTGCCGGTTGTTCGCCGGAGCGGGTCGCGTGGGACGCCACGACGTTGTACGCCGTCGTCGCATGCCCCGACGTGCAGCTCCTGCGGTCGACCGAGTCGCACGTGTGGGAGCGGACGTCGCTCGACCTCAACATGGTCTTCGCCGTGCGTGCAGGTGAAGGAAGCGCACTTGTGAGCGGCGTTTCGGACGGACGTACGGTCGTGCGCCGGGTCGTCGACGGGCGCGTCGAAGACGTCCTGACGTGTGCGGACATCGCCTGCGGCACGGGCGTCGCTTCCGACGACTTCCGGCTGCTCCCCTAGACCTGGCGGACGCGACAGCGGTGCCGTCGCCGAGATCACCATCGAGCCAGCTGCTTTCCGCAGTCGAGCTTGTTCGCGCTGCCCAGGCCGGGAGCCGATTCGCCGGGCCCGACGATGCCGTTGTCGTGCGCGACCAGGACGAGTTCGGTCCCGCGAAGCTCGTAGGTGCGCGTAGCCCAGGCCCGGCGGAACTTGTCGAATGTCGTGGTGTTCAGCTTGTCCTCGAAGGTCAGCCCGGTGCCGGCGTCGTTCACGAGTTCCGACTCGCTCACCACGAGCGCGCGCTTCCCGCCGACCGTCGTGCAGACGACGCCGAGCGTCGCCAGCGGGCAGCAATTGCTGTGCGGCGTGTAGGCCAGGTAGCGGCCGTCGGGGCCGTCGGTCGATGGCGTCGCGATCCACTGCCATCCGCTGTCGGCGGCCGGCACGATCCCCGCGTTCGAAAGCGTGTTGCCGCCGAGGTCGACGAACAGCTCGGCGGCACCGTCGCCGTCGACGTCGTACGACGACACCAGCCCTGATACCTCGCCGCCGCTGAAGTCCCTGTTCACGACACCCTTCGCCGTCTCCGCCGACAGGCGGCTGCGACCGTCGGACCACGCCGTGAAGCTCACGTCGTCCGAGCGACCGTCACCATCGACGTCGGCCGACATTTGCTGCGTGACCCATACCTGCACTGCCGGATCCGGCGGGTTCAGCGAGCCCCACCAGTGCACCTGCGGGATGTCCGAGCACCCGGCGCACCCACCCGACGCAGGGCCGACGGGTGCGAGATGCGTGCCGTACACCGTGACGAGCTCGCCCTCGCCGCCGCCCGTCTAAAGGATTGGCCCGATGAAGTGGGACCTTCGCCTTGCCGCCGCCAACCGCGGCATCTGGAAGGCCAGCGAGCTGCAACGGCTGCTCGCCGACCGCGGCCTGGTCATCAGCGCCGGCAAGATGTCCGGCCTGTGGACCGGCAACCCCAACGCCATCAAGCTGCACGACCTCGACGTTCTCTGCGCCGTCCTCGGCTGCGGCATCGACGAACTGCTGATCCCCGAACCCGACACGGTCGCCGCGCCGATGCCGGCGACCGACGAAGCAACCGCGGCCGTTGGCGAGGCCCGCGCCGTCACCCCGCGCGCACGCACGGGCAGGTCACTGCCACCCCGATGAGCTGCGTGCACTGCGACACGCCGCTGCCAGAGGGGAGTCGGCGAGATCGCTTGTACTGCAACCACAACTGCCGAGCGTTGGCGTCGTACTACCGAACGGGTTCAGCGTCGACCGCGTCCGAGCCGACCGCATTCTCCACGAAGCCCTGACCGCAGGCCCGGACCCGCTGCACCTATCGCTGGTGTTCCACCTGTCCCACCACACCGCAAGCCGCTACGCGGCCGTCGCCGAACAGCTACTCGGCGACGAACTCGAACAACCAGCTGCGCCGTGACCGGGTTTCCTTAGCAACGGAGCGGATCTGGTCCTTTCGGCCGGCGGGTTCGGCTCAGGCGGCCGGTGACCGGAGCGGGCGCGGCGGAATTCTGTCTCTATCGCAGCCACTGAGCGCCGCGCGTAGGCATGATCGGTCGATCGTAGGGGGTGCAACGTCAGGCGCTCATCGAGCTCGACGATCGACGTTTCAATGCAGCGGAATCAGCAGCCCTGCGTCACGGAGGTCTACCGCCTCGACCACACCAAGGTCGACAAGGCGCTCGTCGACCAAACGCTCGAGCACCTCAGCAGCGCGCAGTTCATCGAGCTCGGCCTGTGCATCGCCCAGTTCACCGGCATGGGTCAGCTGTTTGCAACGCTCGGCCTCCCGAGCATGTGATCAGCGCTGAGCGGGCGCCTTGCTGTCCGACGATCTCGCAAACTCTCGGATGATCTGGGACAGCTGTCGGGGCTGGTCGAGCGGCACCAGCGTGTAGCTGTCGTCGACCTCGATCAGTCGCGCCTGTGGAAGCAGTTCGGCCAGACGCCGACCATGCTCGGGCGGCATGACCCGATCGTTGGCTGCCCAGACGATCAGGGCGGGACGGTGCCACGACGGCAGCGTCTCCGCAGCGTCGAGCATGATCCGCTTGTCAGCCGCGGCAGCGCGCAGCACACGAACGGTGTCGCGGCGGACGCCGCGCTGGTGCAAGACCGGCTGCATCCAGCGCTTCGTCGCTGCATCGCCGCGCTTGGTGAGCCAGCCGAACACGATCGGTAACCGCCGTACAGGGCGGATCCGCATCTGCTGCATGAACAGCCCGAACAGACCGGGCGCGAGTTTTCCGGTCAGGAACAAGGTCTTGCCGGTGAGCCCTGGCGGAAAGTTGTCGAACGCGTCGCAGGAGACGAGCACGATGGAACTGATCCGAGGCGATCCATCGCCGATGAGCAGCTGCACCAGTGCCCCGCCGCTGTCGTTGCCGACGAGCGTGACGTCGTTCAGATTCAGTCGCTCGATCAGTTCGACGACGAGCCCCGCGATCCCGCGCAGCGTCAGGTCAGCTCCGGCGAGCATCGGCTGGCGATGCGCACCCATCGGCAACGTCGGGGCGATGCACCGATGATCGACGCGCAGGTCGGCAATCACGTCGTCCCAGAGCGAGGAGTTCATCATCAGCCCGTGCAGCAGCACCAGCGTCGGACCTTCGCCACCGCTGTCCACGTACTCGATCGTCCCCGCGGACAACTCGATCTGGTTCATCTCGCTCGTTGTTGACATACCCCCGATACTAATACGGTCGTACGTAGTGTTTGCAAATCTGCTGTAGTGTCGCGGTTCAACACGTCAACCCGACGACGATGGAAGCACATGGACGGAAGGCGGCAGCGAGGAGATCGAACGCGAAAGGCGGTCGCGGCGCACGCTGCCGCGATCGCATCGATCGACGGTCTCTCTGGGATGTCCCTGTCGCAGTTGGCCGACCGGCTCGGCGTCACCAAGAGCAGCATCCAAGCGGCCTACAAGACCAAAGAAGATGTACAGATCGCGGCGGTGGCCGCGGCGACGGAGATCTTCGTCGGCGCCGTCGTCGCCCCCGCACAGGATCAGCCGGAGGGACTGTCCCGTCTGCAGGCACTGGTCGATTCGTGGCTGTCCTACATCGAGCGACGCGTCCTCCCCGGCGGGTGCTTCATGGGCGCCACGCTCGCCGAGTTCGACAGCCATCCAGGTTCGGTTCGCGATGCGTTGGCACGAGCTCGTCGCGGGTGGCTTGCCGTGCTCGAACGTGAGGCCGCGATCGCCCAACGGGCGGGCGACATACCGACGTCGCCGTCGGCAGACATGCTCGCGTTCGAGATCGACGCGTTGCTTGCCGCGGCGAACGTCGCCCGCAACCTCAGCGACGACACCAAACCACTGGCCACCGCCCGGGAGCTGATCGCCCTGCGCCTCGACGTCGATCGGCCCAGTGACCGCCGCTCTCGGCCAGTACAGGAGTGACAACCGATGGCCCAGGGTGCGCCCACCGCACCCGCCACCACCCGATCGCCCGCGGATGACCGCCTCTGAGGATCTCGTGCACCGACGCCGAGCACCAGATCCTCGGACCTCCGTCGCCCGGGCTCTATCGTGATGAGATGTCGGTCGACCTGCCGCCGATCGCAGGGCCTGGCGGACGGCGACAGATGCGCGGCAGCTGGATCGTCAGGTCGTGGTCCACAGCACGGCGGCGTTGGTGATCTGGTCAACCGCTAATTCAGGGACCAGATCCGCTCCGTTGCTAAGGGAACCCCGTGACGCCCAAGCCGGCAGCTACCCTCGGACCTGCGAACCCACGGACGACCCGGCGACCTGAGCCGAAAGGCCGTGAGTTCCCGCCGACATAGCTTCAGTCCCGCTGAACCCTCGGGAAACGTGCCGGTAAGGAGCGCGTCACCAGGGGCGAAGTAGGCCGGTGCGCTAACGGGCAACCCTGCTACTCGACCACAACGTCCGGATCACCAGGACCGCCGGCAAGAGATTCGTTAACTCCATCCATCCGCACGGCGTGCTTCAAGGCATACAGCGCTGTCCGCACCCACAGCGGGCACGTCCGCGTCCGTTTACGGCACACCGCCGCACACTCGTCGCCATCGAAGCCGGCCTCACCAGTGCCCGTCGACGGAGTCGGGTCGATGTGTAGGAGCCGTCAGGCGGCTACTGACCCCGGATGGAGCATTCGGCCGGTGCGAAGATGCTCCGTCGGGTCGATTTGGGTCGCTCCGAGCCAGGACGATGGTTACAGAGTCAGGCCTCTTTCGGCGCCCCCCACGAGCGCGGCCTCAGCGAGTCGCGGCGGTCGATGGCCCTTCACGAGGGCTGGTGAGCTTCTTGCCAATCGATGCCGGGTCCAGCGCGCGGTAGATCGTCGGCCTGGTCGTCTTGAAGGCCTTCGCAATCTGCTCAACCGTGAAGTCACCGGAGTCGTACATCGCTTGCGCCTGACGAACGGCCGACGCCGTGAGCGAGGACTTGCGGCCGCCGTTGCGACCGCGCGCTCGAGCAGCCTGCAGCCCGTCGATAGTGCGTTCACGGATCAGCTCATGCTCGAACTCGGCGATCGCGGCGAGGATGTGGAAGAACAACCGGCCCACCGCAGTCGTCGTGTCGATGCCTTGCTGCAGAACCCGGAGTCCGATGTCGCGGCTCTGAAGTTCGACCGCGAGCTCGGCGAGATGCCGGGTCGACCGGCCGAGCCGGTCAAGCTTCGTGATAACGAGTACGTCGCCCGGGCGCAGGTGCCGGAGAGCCGCGTCGAGCTGCGGCCGTGACGCCAGCTTGCCGGACGCCTTGTCGACGAACAGCTCGTCGACGCCGGCGGCCGTGAGCTGGTCGCGTTGAGCGTCCGGGTTCTGGTCCGGCGTGCTGACCCGCCCGTACCCGATCAGCGCCATACGGGAGACTGTAACGTAATCGCATACGTTGCATGACGTTGATTCCGGTCACGGTCTGCGTGTCACTAATCCGCTGCCGTCTGAGCGCCACCGGCGGTGGAACGGGAGACGATCGATTTCGGACAGCACACCGCGCCCCTCGAACCCGTCGCTCGAGACTGGCAGCGCTCGGCGTTGGGACCAGATTCGCTCCGCTGCTAAGGCCAGCCCGACTACCCGAACGCCAGCTTCACGCCTTCTGAAGAGGACTCGGACGGCGGTTGCTCGGTCTCGTACTCGGTGTCGACGGCGTCGGCCCGCAAGTCAGAGATCGCGACAACCGCCGGATCGACGCGCATCACGCAGTATCCAGCGACGGCGCCGGCGCCGAAGCCGGGGGCGAAGATTCGCATCGGCTCCTTGATGACGCCGTCGCGGACGGCGTCGTGGATCGCCAGCGGGATGCTCGCCGCTGAGGCGTTGCCGACCTGCTCGATGTTGAAGTAGAGGCTGTCGGCCGACAGCCCCGCCTCCAGCGCGAGGCCGGTGACCATCGTCTTGTTCGCCTGGTGCGGCACGATCAGATCGATGCTCTCCAGCAGCGACGCGTGCTTGCCGTCGGGGTCGGGCAGCGCCTTGAGCTCGTCGATCATCTGCACGAGGTAACGGCCGGCCAGCGTCTTAACCTCAGGCCCGTAGACCGTGATGTTGTTGTCGAACGCCGGGTTGGGCCAGATGATCGAGTTCACCTGACTGAACGGACCGCTGGCGTAGGTCTGCAGGTAGTCGATGTCCGGTGGCTCGCCCGGTGGCGCCACTCCGACGACGAAGGCCGCGGCGCCGTCACCGAAGATCATGCGCGAGGTGCGGACGTTGCCGATCTTGTCGGAGAACTTCTCGACGCACACGACGAGGACCGGACGCTCGACCTCCTGGAGGATTCGCGTCGCGTCGGACATGCCGTAGGCCATTCCCGCGCACGCCGCGATGACGTCGTACGACCCGTGGGTCTGGTAGATGCCCAGCTGACCAGAAATCCAGGAAGCCACCGAGGGAATGAGGCGGCTGCTGGTGCACGTGCACACGAGCACCGCGCCGATCTCCTCAGGGCCACGGCCGGAGTGAGCCAGCGCAGCCTGCGCTGCCTGAAGCGCGATCTCCTCGAGGCTGCGCGAGCTGTAGCGGCGCTGCTCGATGCCGGTCTTGTTCCGGATCTCGTCCGCGGCCATCGGCGACCAGTTGTACGCCGCGTTGCGGACGAGGTCGTCGTTGCTGCAGATCACGTCGCCGTGAACCGCTGCCAGGGCCTCGATGCGCGGCATTACCTTGAACGCGGAGCGCACGTTGACGGCCGGGTACGGGCGGATGGGAGAAACGGCCTTCTTCGCCTTCGCCCCCGGCGTGGGCACCTTGCCGGCGGCGAGGCGGCGCAGGAAGTGCCGGACCTCCATGTCCTTCGGGTAGAAGACGACGACGTGGTCGTCATCGCGCAACTCGCCGACCTTGACGAGTTCGGCCTGCGCGCGATCCCAGGGGTACTGGTTGTGCAGGACCATCGCCCATCGCATCAGGGCCTCGAGCTCCGCGACATCCTCGGCGCAGTCGGCAATCTCGGCGAAGTCGTAGACGGGGTAGTCCGGGTTGTAGCCGGACAAGCGGAAGGTCAGATTGGTCGGATCGGAGAGCATCTCTGCAACGGTCGGCTTGATCGCCGGCAGGTCACCGGCGTGGTGCTTGCGGTGCCCGAACAGGTCGAAGAGCATCGTGAAGATGCGGTCTTCGACCTCACTGTCCCAGGTCGGCGCCAACTCTCCGTAGGCCCGTTGCACAGCGGCGACCTTGACGTCACCACCGACCCAAGGGGTCAGGATGGGTAGGAAGGCGTCGCTTCGTGTCCGCGGCACGTCGGACCACCGGGTCGGCCGCTTCTCGTACAGCGTCAGCGCGAAGCGGTTGCTCCAGAACAGGTTCAGCGCGAGGTCGCGCAACAGGTCGTAGCGGCTGGTGTAACCGCCTTCCTCTATCCGCGCCAGGATGTTCGTGCCCGTCGGCGCTTTGACTTCGAAGTCACGTCTGATCGCACTGTCCAGCTGCTCGAAGCTGTGCATGACGGACAGGTCCAACTCCGGGATGAAGTTGGACGGGAAGATCACCCGTCCATGCGCGTTGACGAGGAATGGCTGCATGCCGGGTCCTTCGCTAGGAAACGAAAAGCGTTGCGGGTCGATGTCACGGCGTTGCTCCGATGGCTCCCTCGCCCGCCGTCCGGTTGATACCGCGTTGGATGGCGGCGATCAGGTAGGGGCGGACCTGCTGCGCGGAGATGATCGCGTGGACCGATCCGACAGCCTGCGCCCGCTCGATGTTGTGGACGTTCTCGAACTCGTTTGCCACCTCGCCGAGTTTCTCAGAGCGAATCACGGAGCGCAGGTCGGCCAATTGCACCCGCAACCGGGGCCGGTCGGCTTCGTCGGCCTGAGTCACAACGGCTTCCAGTGACGTGATCCGGGGGTCGGCCGCCGTGCGTTTGGCGACGTCGCGCGAGAACACGACGGCCGCCGCGGGCGCGCCACCGATGACTGACGCGAATGACCCTTCGACAGCGATGACCTCCATGTTGTCGTTCAGGACGCCCGAGAAGACCACGAAGGCGCCGCCGTGATAGCGCGAGACGACGAGGAAGACGATCGGGCCGTCGAAGTTGACCATCGCGCGGCCGATCTCGGCGCCGTACTCGAGCTGGGTCCGGCGCAGCGACTCAGGTGAGCCGTCGAAGCCCGACAGGTTCGCCAGGACGACCAGCGGGCGATTGCCGCTGGCGGCGTTGATGGCTCGCGCTGTCTTCCGCGAGGACTGCGGGAACAGCGTGCCCGACGTCCACTGGTCGGGACCGTCGGCGGGGAACCGTCCCCGTCGAGGAATCGGGCGGGACTCGATGCCGAGAACCGCGACGGGATAGCCGCCCAGGTGGGCATCCATGACGACCGACGTGTCGGCCTCCGCCATACCGGCCCAGCGCTCCAGCACCGCGTGGTCCTGGTCGACCACCGCGCGGATGACGGTGCGGATGTCGAACGGCTTCTTGCGCTCGCGGTTCAGTTCGGCGGAGAAGATGTCTCCCACCTTCGTGAAGTCGCTTGCGGGATGGACGTGTGGGTAGTCGCGTACGTCACGGTCGTGCGGGTCGTTGGTGGCGGCACGACGAGCGAACCGTTCGCCCGGCGCGACGTAGGTGTGCTCGTAGTGGGCGAACAGCGTGCCGCAGGCCGCCGTGAGGTTGGGTGCCCAGTACTGCGCCTGCCCGTTCGGCCCCATGACCCGGTCGTATCCGCCGATACCGAAGTTGTCCTCGGCCGACACACCACCGGAGTAGTCCAGGGAGTGCTTCCCGGTGAGCACCATGGCGCTGTCAGGCGTCATGATCAGGATGCCCTTGGTGTGCATCAGCATCGTCGCTTCGGCGTTCCAGTACGGCTGTGCCCCAACGTTGATGCCAGCGACCACGACATTCACCTCGCCACCGGCCTGGGTGAAAGTGATCAGTCGGCGCAGGGCACGTGCCACCCAGTCCATGTTCTCGGTGCCACTGTCCATGGAAATCCGGGCGCCTGACGACAGAGCGAACCACTCGAGCGGGACCCCCATCTCCTCGGCGAGGTCGAGGCCCGCGATGACCCGCGCACACTCGGGCTCGGCAACGGAACCCAGAGCCTTGGTCGGGTCACCGAAGAGCGCGACGCGAACCATGCCTTCGGGGTAGCGCTCGGTCGGCGTTGTCACCACGCCTGCGACGATTCCGGCTCGGTTGCGCCCGGCAGGTCGGTCGACCGGCACCAGCCGACCGGCTTCATCCAGGTCGTGCTCGACGAACGAGCCCTTCGGCCCCGTGAGCAACGGGAGGAATTCGTAGGGGTAGACGGTGCCTCGGGCCCGCGACTGGCGCACCTTTTGGGAGTACTCGTCCAGGGGGGCCAGCGGCTCCTTCGGCGGAGCGGTCACGGTGACGCCGAGGTCGGCCCCGGGCTGGAACGAGAAGAGGAACGCGACATCTTTGAGTTCCCCGTCGGGGCGCTCGCGGATTCGGCCGAGCACCATGATCTCTTCGAGCCCCGCCCCCTGGGTGAGCGGGGCAGTCGCGCGGGCGATGTTGCTCAGCTCTCGCACAGACCCCTCGATCGGAGGCCACACGTACAAGAAGATCCGGTTGGCGTCCAGACGCCGCTTGCTCCCCCGCTCGGCCTGGATGCCGCGGATGCTTTCCAGGCTCGCTCCCAGGGCGCGCTCGATGGCGGGATAGGCGACTACATGGCCCGAAGCGTCGCGCAACGGCGTCGCGTCGCGGACTTCAGCCAAAGCAACAAGTCGCTCGTCGGCGGGGTTGTCGGGAGCAACGAGGTGGAACAGGTACGTGTCCTCGGCCGAGGGAAGCCGCGTGCCGTCGAAGTTCTTGAGCCGCCACAGGTCGAGACGCTGGCCGACCAACGGATGCATGCTGCGGACGACGCGTTCCTCCTGCATCCGCCCCTCCGACGAGCGGAACGTGAACTGCTCCACCTGCCCGCCGCTGCCGCAGACCGTGACGGTGACGCGTCGACCGATGACCAAGGCCGGCACGTCCGCCAGCGTCTCGGCCAACGTCGCCGCTATCGAGTCCGGGTAGGCCGACGACTCGCTCGACGACAGATAGAGGTCGACGACGAGGTTGGCGGGATCGGGGACCTCGGGGACCAGTCCGGCGACTCTCGAGAGAAGAGCGGGCAGGTCGGAGAGCTGACCCATCGTCGAGATGAGGTGCAGCTGCGCGCCGAGCAGTTCGAACTCCCCGGTGACGAACTGTCGATCGTCGAGAAGGAAGGAGCGAACGTTCTCCAGCGTGCGGATCTTGTAGTACCGACGGGTCAGCACCTCGATCATCGGCTCCGGCCCCGAGCGGTTGGTCCCGATGCGCTGCGCGAGGAGCCGCAGCAGGGGCTCAGGGCTGGCTGCCAACGTCTCGATTCGCTGCGCGTAGTCGGCAGCATCCGGATGGTCGTCCAGGTACTGCAGGTGCTCGCGGACGTCGGCATAGACGCGCTCCCGCGCCTGCCGGATCAGGGCCTGGTCGAACAACTGGTAGCGGATGCTGCGGGCAACGTCGCATGCCGCCGGATAGCGCAACCGGGTGGCAACGATCAGCCGGTCGAGCACCTCCCCGATCTCGGCGCGGCCAGGACCGGTAGGCACCTCCCCCTCCAGCAGCCATCGCTCCAGCAGGGCAGCGACGACCGGAATCTGGTCGGCGTCACGCTGCTGAGCCAGGAAGAGCCGGTAGACCGCCTCCTGCAGTTCGGGGGTCGGCTCGAGATCAGTGACGCCGTAGTGGCGAAGCGCTCGCGAGAGTCTGGTCCGGAATCTCTCGGGAAGGTTCTCGCGGTCGACATCGAACGAGTGCAGGTAGGAGTGGAAGTACTCGCGCGGGCTGTGGACCAGCTCGTCCGGAGACTCCTCTTCGATCGTCGGCCGGTTGCGCGACAGTTCGCAGACGTCAGCGAACGTCGTCAACAGCGCGAGTTCCTCGCGCTTCAGCTCGGCGTCGTCCTGCACAAGATCCGCGCGCAGGGCTCCGTATTCGGCCACAACGGCGTGGGCGCGCTTCGCGCTCACGTCATAGCCGGTGATCATCGCGCGCAGCGCGTCGAGATGGCTGCGCGCGCGGGCCGACGGGTCTGCTGTGTCGTAGCTAGCAGGCTTCTGGAAGCCCACGGTCGGAGCATCGGTGACGACGACCTCACCGGCCGGCCGGTCCAGGCGAAGCAGCGGCGCCCCGGCGTCGACCTGCGAGTTGACGGAGACGAGAACTTCGCGCACGTTGCCGGCGTACGGGGCCAGTACCGGGGTCTCCATCTTCATGCTCTCGAGTACGGCGACCGTCGCGCCGGCCTCGACGAAGTCGCCAGCCGCGACCTGGACGGCAGCGACCACAGCAGGTGCAGGTGCACGAACGACACCAGCCTGCTCCCGCGCGATGCGGTGGGTGACGCCGTCGACCTCGACGAGGTGGTCGGCGGTCCCGGCCACAGTCACCACGTGCCGGTATGTGCCGCCGACCCCGAGCCGGCTCTCGAAGGGGCTCATGCGCACGACGTCGACGTCGATGAGCGCCCCGCCGACGTCAACCCGGTACCTGCTGGGGCCGACCTGGGCAACCTCCATCCGGTAGTTCCGCGTCAGGTAGCCGATCTCGACGACGCTGCCGACCGCGTGGCTGGCGCGCGGGCGACCCCCGCGGGCGGACTCGAAGAAGGCATCGCGCTTGCGCGTCTCCTCGGCGTCGTACACATCGATGGCGACGCTGAGCAGGGCGATGTCGGCGTAGCGAGCAGGTGCCTGCGAGGTGCCTGCACCGACCCGATCCAGCCAGCCGGTGTCAGCCTCGCCGGACACGACTTCCGGGCGGTCGAGCAGGTCGAGCAGGAAGGACTTGGTCGTCGTGCCGCCCTGGATGACGACAGTGGTCTCGCGCAGCGCGCAACGCAGGCGAGCCAACGCCTCCGTGCGGTCGCGGCCCCAAGCGATGATCTTGGCGACCATCGAGTCGTACTCCGGAGGAATCACGTCGCCGGCCGCGAAGCCGGTGTCGACCCGGATGCCCGGACCGGCCGGCAGGTTGAGCAGGACCACCGTGCCCGGGGCCGGCGCGAAGCCGCGATCGGCGTCCTCAGCGTTGAGCCGGGCCTCGATGGCATGGCCGACCTCGGGAGGAGTGTCGCCGAGCAGCGGCTCGCCCGCTGCGACGAGCAACTGCAGCTTGACCAGGTCGATCCCGGTGGTGGCCTCGGTGACCGGGTGCTCGACCTGTAGCCGGGTGTTGACCTCGAGGAAGGTGAACGTCTTCTCGGCTGGCTGGTAGAGGAACTCGACGGTCCCCGCTCCGCGATAACCGGCGGCCTTCACGAGCGCGACGGCCGAGGTGCGCAGACCGGTCTGCTGCTCGTCACTTAACACGGGAGAGCCGGATTCCTCGATCAGCTTCTGATTGCGCCGCTGGATGGAGCAGTCGCGGACTCCGGGCGCCCATACCTTGCCGTGGTCGTCGGCGATGACTTGGACCTCGATGTGCCGGCCGCCGACGACAAGCCGTTCGAGGAAGACGACGGGATCGCCGAACGTACGCGCTGCCTCGGCCTGGGTACGCTCGAACGCCACCGGCAGCTCGTCCTCTGCGTTGACGATGCGGATGCCGCGCCCGCCGCCGCCGCTCCTTGCTTTGATGATGAGCGGGTAGCCGATCGTGCCGGCGTGTCCCTGTGCCTCCGCGAGTGTCTGCACGGGGCCCCCGCTCCATGGGGCGACGGGAACACCGCTCTTTTCAGCGAGAAGCTTGGCCTCGATCTTGTCGCCGAGCATGCGCATGGCCTCGGCCGGTGGACCGATGAACACGATGCCTAGCCGCTCGCACAGTTCGGCGAAAGCGGGGTCCTCGGCCACGAAGCCCCAGCCGACCCACACAGCATCGGCACGGCTGACCCGCAGCGCCCGCTCGAGCTCCTCGTGGTTCAGATAGGGAATGCCCCCACCGGCGACCTCCCGCAGGCAGACCGCCTCGTCCGCGGCCCGGACGAACAGTGCCCGGCGCTCGGCCTGCGTATGCAGGGCGATGACGCGGATGCCGAAGCCACGCTCCTCGTTGAGTTCCCGCACCGCACGGATAAGCCGCATGGCGGGCTCGCCCCGATTGACGACCGCAACCCGGGTGAACACTCGGCATCCTCCATCCGACGAGTTCGCTCAGCTTGCCCATTGGTTCGCGCGAATCTCGTACAGTTGGCCGCGAAGTCTAGCCGCGTTGAAACCCCGCCTGACGGGCGGCTCGGCCAGCTGTTCCCCTAGCGAATGCATGGCTTGCCTAGCACCCTGGAATGGCACCGCCGTCATTCCGAAACCCCGAGCTGCCGGACGGCGTACAAGACGTCGGGGTCCTGGCACGCGCGAGCGAAGCCGGCGATGCGGCGGTCGATGTCCCGCTGCAGAATCGCGGCGCCGATCCGTTCCGCGAGGGGGGCGAGCCATCGGGGCCGGCAGGCGAAGTTGTACCGCCACACGGCCATGCTGCTCTGCGGGTGCCCCTCTACCGCGGAGAAGCGCCAGCCGCCGGCGAGTCGACTGAAGAACCAAGGGCCGCGCACCATCGTCATGCCGACGTTCGTCGGCCGGTCGAACGAGACGTACCGGCTGACCATCCGCAGGCCGAGCCGGTGGACCGTGAGGGTCTGCACGCCCTTGCCCGGCGAGCTCGCGCCGCCGAGAAGGTGCTGGCGGCGTATGAAGGGATCCCACCTGAGGCGTGTTTCGCCGGTCGTCTGCGACACGTCGAATGCCGTCGTCAACGACACAGGGACGACGACGGACGACTCCACCACTGGCACGAATGGATCCTGGCACCTCACGCAGGACGGGGTGGCGCAAGTACGTTTGTGCCCGTGGATGACACGGAGCGCGCGGTCGTGACCGATCTTGACGGGCTGTCGGCCACTCATGGCAGGCAGACCTACCAGGAGTTCCTACGCGTCCGTGCCCTGTCGCTCGGCTTGTTCGCGGGCCGACGTGGCCGGACCAGTCACTCGTGTTCGTCGGCGTTCGCGTCCGCCTTTGTGACATGAACGGTTCCGGGCGGATGCTCCGGCGGGCTGTAGAGCGAGTAGAGCTTGAGGTCGCTCGCGCCGGTGTTCGTGACGTTGTGCCACACGCCAGCGGGCACGATCAGCGCCCAGTCGTCGCTGAGTTGATGTTCCTCGTCGATGCGATCACCGGTGCGGCCGAGGTCGAGTCGGCCAGAACCCTGCTCGACGCGCAGGAACTGGTCGAGGTGCGAATGTGACTCCCAGCCGATCTCCTCGCCCGGGGACAGGTGCATCACGGTGAGCTGCGTGTGCTTTCCGGTGTGGATGACGGTGCGGAAGTTGGTGTTCTCGAGGGTGATGCTCTCGATGTCACCGACCCAGCCGATCGTGGATCCAGTCGTCTTCGCGTCGTCAGTCATTGGGCGATCATGCCCCGCTCGGAACGTGCCAAGCCGAAACCGGTGATGACTATTCGCTTTACCCGTGCGCGCGCAATCGAGATGGTGAACGGGTGACGGCGGACGATCAGTGGCGCTGGGTCGAGCTGAGCCACGTCATCACGGCGGGCATGACGACCTACCCTGGGCTGCCCGGCCCTGAGATCACGCCGCACCTCACCAGGGAAGCGTCGCGGGCGGTCTACGCCCCGGGTACCGAGTTCGCGATCGACCGGCTGAGCATGGTGGGCAACACCGGCACCTACCTCGACAGTCCCTTCCACCGGTACGCCGACGGCACCGATCTTGCCGGCCTGCCACTGACGTCACTGGCCAATCTGCCTGCGGTCGTCGTACGCGCAGCCGGAGGCGCGGCGCGGGGCGTGGACGTCGAGGCGCTCGCGGGGTTGGAGGTATCCGGGCGGGCCGTGTTGCTGCACACCGGGGGCGACGAGCACTGGGCAACGCCGGAGTACGCGATCGACGCGCCGTACCTGACGGAAGCCGGCGCTCACTGGCTGGCCGACCACGGCGCGCTCCTGGTCGGCATCGACTCGGTGAACATCGACGACACCGCAAGCGGCGGTCACCGGCCGGCTCACAGCATCCTGCTCGGCGCGGGGATCCCAGTCGTCGAGCACCTCACCGGGCTAGGCCAGCTCCCGCTGACGGGGGCCCGGTTCACCGCCGCCCCTCCCCTGGTGGCAGGGTTCGGCACGTTCCCTGTCCGCGCCTACGCGCGCATTCTGTCATCCTGAGCGATAGTTCAGCGGAACGGAAATTGTGCCGATACACTGTGCACAAGCCGTAAATCTTTGTGTGCAATGGAGGGTACGATGCAGATCTTTGGCAGTGTGCTCTTTGACGAAGCTCACGCGCAGGCCTGGACGATCCGCCCAGGTGTCGCCGCTCGGATGAATCCGGCCAACCCGCCCGACTCGAGCTACGAGCAGGCTGCCAGCACCCTGCGCGCGCGCGGACACGTCGTGTCGGCGTACACCGGCGGGCAGTTGTCGCCTGATGCCCTCAGCGAGCATGACGTACTGGTGCTGGCTCATCCCGCCGACGCGTCGGAGCGCACCACCGGCGACGGTTCACCGCTGCTCTCCGCCGAGGAGATCGACGCGATCGACGACTGGGTACGCGCGGGCGGCGGGCTGGTAGTGCTCGGCGAGTGCGACCAGGACAAGTCGGGCAACAACCTCAACACCCTGCTGGCGCGCTTCGACATGCGGATCGCCACGACCACCGTTCATGACCGCAACTGCCACCTGGGCGTCGCAACCTGGGTCCTGGCCGACCTGGATCGCGCGGCCGACAGCACTGGCGAGGACCTGCTCGCAGGCGTGCAGGCCGCCTGCTTCTACCGGGCCGGGGTGCTCGATCTCGACGGTCCAGACTTCGACGTGCTCGCCCGTACGTCGGCGACGGCCGATCCCGCCGGCGCGCCGCTTGCCGCGTGCCGCGCGGTCGGTGCGGGACGCGTCATCGTTTTCGCGGACTCCGATCTGTTCGGCGACGACTCGATCGACGACTACCAGCACCGCCAGCTGTGGACGAACGTCGTCACCTGGGCCTGCGCGGGCCACCTCGACGCCAGTCTCCCGACAGCGAGCGCTCATGTGAGCAAGGCCGCATCCCATCCCGACTGGGCGCTACTGAAGCTGCACGTCACCGCGCTGCGCGAGATGCAGCTAGCCGACGGGTCTATCGACCTGGCCGTCCACGATCGGGATGTCGCGCAGAGCATCGTCGAGTCGATCGCCGATGCGGTGCTGGCCATGGTTGGGCTGTTTCCGCACGACGATGACTACCTGACCGCCGCCGTACGAGACCTCGAGTTGTGGGCGACGAACGGTTTCGGTGTGCCGGACTTCCTGGACTCGCTGCTTTTGTTCAGGCCAGAGGAGCAGCGGATCAACGGCCGTGAGCACCTCGTGCTGTTCCCGATGTACACGCAGAACGGCAACCCGGACCGCAACCTCGAAGCGCTGATCATCAGCGTGCAGTGGCCGGACTGGCTGTCCGAGCTGGAGCGCACCCGCTTCGACAACCGTATGTTCGTGCCAATCAACTTCGTCGACTTCACTCCTGGGTATGACACCAACTCCGCAGTGCTCTTTCCGGAAACCGTCGCCGTGCGCGAGGTGCCGAAGTACACCTGGGGCGGCATCTTCTGCGACCGCGAGGCGGCCAGGTTCCGACGCGTGAGCACAGCAGCTGCGCAGACCCTCAAACTGTCAGTGCCGCCTGCTGCCGCCCGGCTGTTGCAGAACCAGGAGCTGGCGCAGAACACCTTTGCGCTGTGGGATCTCGTGCACGACCGCACCCACAGCCACGGCGACCTGCCCTTCGACCCGTTCATGATCAAGCAGCGGATGCCGTTCTGGATGTACGCGCTCGAAGAGCTGCGCTGCGATCTCAACGCCTTCAGGGAGACGATTGCGCTCGAGGAGGACGGCGTTGCTTACGCGCCGCTGGTGCGCTACGCGATCCTGTTCGATCGGCTCTTCCGCTTCCCCATCACCGGCGGCCGCGTCCGCAACTACGACGGGCTGGGCGGGCAGCTGCTCTTCGCCTACCTGCACCGCAACGACGTGCTGCGCTGGACCGACAACGCGCTCTCCCTCGACTGGACCCGCGTGCAGGACGTCGTGGTCGACCTGTGCCGTGAGGTGGAGAAGCTCTACCGCGATGGCATCGACCGCTCTCGCGTCGCGCACTGGCTCGCCGCTCATCAGTTCATGTCGCAGTACGTCGCGCCGCATCCGGCTTCGGTCTGGGCCAGAGGCAGTGATGCGCTGCCGCTCACCGGCGAGCCGAAGCCGCTTGTCGACGCCGTGCTGCCCGACGAATTCCCCCTGAACGTGTTCTACGAGGCGTTGCGGCGCAGACTTGGCGACGTGATCGAATCGACCTCCGGGATCGTCGCGTGACCACCGGGCAGCCCGCCGTACTCGACGGTGGTGTTGTGCTCATTGCAGGGGCCGGCGGTGGCGCAGGTCCTGCTGTTGCGCAAAGGCTGGCCGGTGCCGGAGCGACCGTGGTTCTCGCCGACAACGATCAGCAGCGACTCGACGAGGTCACAGACGCCGTCGCGATGGCCGGTGGCAAGGCGCAAGGATCTGTGGTTGACCTGCTCGACGAGGCGGCAACCCGTCGTTGGGTAAGTGACGCCGAGCAGCGGCACGGGCGGGTCGACGGCCTGGTCCATCTCGTCGGCGGCTGGCGCGGCGGCGTACACCTCGCCGCAGCCGACCTCGCCGACTGGGACCTGCTGCACGACCTGCTGATCCGCACGGTGCAACACACGTCGCGTGCGGCGTACGAACCGCTGCGCCGCTCCCCCGCCGGACGCTATGTCCTTGTCTCGTCGATCCAGGCGACTCGGCCCACCGCCGACAACTCCTGCTACGCCGCGGCGAAAGCGGCGGCGGAGGCGTGGACGCTGTCGCTCGCAGACGCCTTCAAGGGCAGCGAGGCAGCCGCGACTATCGTCGTCATCAAGGCACTACTCACTCCCGCGATGCGTGCGGCCAAACCCGACGCGAAGTTCGCCGGCTACACCGTCGTCGCCGACCTCGCCGAAACCATTGGCGGCTTGTGGGAGCGTTCGACCGACGAGGTGAACGGAGAACGCGTGTGGCTGGCTCAGTGAAACCCCACCACGATCCCGGCCAGCGCAGCTTCGCCAGCGACAACTACGCGGGTGTGCACCCCGAGGTGCTCGAGGCGATCGCCGTAGCAAACGGCGGGCATCAGGTCGCGTACGGCGACGACGCCTACACCGCGGCCCTGCAGGACGTGTTCCGCGGCCATTTCGGTGGGCACGCCGAGGTCTTTCCCGTCTTCAACGGCACCGGGGCGAACGTCGTGGGGCTGCAGTCGATGACTCGCCGCTGGGACGCGGTCATCTGTACGACGAGCGCGCACATCAACGTCGACGAGTGCGGGGCTCCGGAGAAGGTCGCCGGCATCAAGCTCCTCCCGGTGCCGACGCACGACGGAAAGCTGACCCGCGACCTCGTCGACTCTCAGGCATGGGGGTGGGGCGACCAGCACCGCGCGCAACCGAAGGTGGTCGCGATCACGCAGAGCACCGAACTCGGAACCGTCTATACGGCTGACGAGATCGCGGCGCTGTGCGACCACGCGCATTCGCGAGGCATGTTCGTGCACGTCGACGGCGCGCGCATCTGCAACGCCGCGGCATCTCTCGATCTGCCGCTGCGCGCGTTCACGACAGACGTCGGCGTTGATGTGCTGTCGTTCGGCGGGACCAAGAGCGGGCTGATGTTCGGTGAGGCTGTCGTCGTCCTCAACCCCGAAGCGGCGACGGGACTGCTCTACCTGCGCAAGTCCGCGATGCAGCTGTGCTCGAAGATGCGCTTCCTGTCCGTGCAGTTCGAGGCGTTGCTCGGCGGCGACCTGTGGCTGCGCAACGCGAGGCACGCCAACGCCATGGCCAGCCGGCTCGCGGCGGCCGTCGAGGGCTTCGACGGTGTCCGCATCGTGCGGCCGGTGCAGGCCAACGCGGTGTTCGCCGTACTCGCGGCCGACGTGACCCAGCGGCTGCAGGAACGCCAGCGCTTCTATACCTGGGACGAGCACACGGGCGAGGTTCGCTGGATGACGTCGTTCGACACGACCGAGGCGGACATCGAAGCGTTCGCCGCCGACCTGGCGGACATCCTGTCGCCGTCCGCGGTCAGCTGACCCGCAACCTCGCCAAGTCGCGTCGGTCCGGTGATCGACGCCACGCCCTCCCTACGCGGCCCAGTGCTCGGGTTGGTGTCAGGGAGCCGCAAAGTAGGTCTGGTCGTCCTGCGCTACGGCGTGCCAGCCGGGCCGACCCGTGCAGCTGGGATCCGCGCTGCCCGAAAATGGGGTCGAGCGTCATTTCATGCTCTCGTCCTGAAGCGTCCGCCGGAGCAGCTGTGCCGGTCTCCGCGGTGGACCGTGACTTGAGGACCGAGTGGGCAGCAATTAGGTGGCTCTACCTAAAACCGATGATGATCACGAGGCGGTCCAAGGGTTGAGCCTTGTCCACGGCGGCTGGGTCGAGCGGCTGCAAGGAGAATCCTGCCCCGGCAGTCCGGCGGCCGCCTAGTGGCGGTGCCATCGCCACCTCCAATTGCTTGGTGGCGCTCCCTGAGGTCTTGTCGACTCTTGTGACGGACCAGCCGGCCTTCTTCGCCTGCAGCACCGCATTCTCGAGGACGCTCTGTCCATGCTTGGCGTCAGTGAGGTGATAGACGCGGTGTATCTGCGCGTCGCTTGTTTTTCCGGAGGCACGGTGCCAGTCGTCGTCTGAGCTTCTTTCCAAGGTGGCGTTCGGGAGTTCCAGGCGGGACAGCGGGTCGGCTTTGAGTGCAGAGAGCAACTCGGGGTGTTTGGTTTCTCGAATGCAACCGCTCACACCAATTGACAGGCAGAGCACGGCACCAACGACCACCCGGAGTCGGATCGTTCCGACGCTCATTTCCGGCCGTCCTCTAGTAGTCGTCCTCGTCGTTCTCCCGGTCGGCGTCTGGCTTTGACGTTGGCCGCCGCGCCTTGAGGTGGTAGGGCCCGGCTTGCTGCTCGCCATACAGCGTGAGTGCGTAGTCGGCATGCAGCCCGGTCAACTTGAGCTTGATCATCCCGCCGGGGCCTCGCTGGGGATTGCGCTGCTGATGCCCTCGTTGGGCGCGATCAGTGCGATGCCGTTCGCCGGGCGCCTCATCCACTCGCGTGGCACGGCGCCGACTGCCCGGCTGACGATGCCGATGTGGTGTGCGGCGCTGATCCCGCCGGCGTTAGCGCCCAACCTGCCGCTGGTGTGCATGGCCCTCTTCACGTACGGCGCGACGTCCGGCGTTGCGGATGTGGCGATGAACGCGCAGGGCGTCGAGATCGAAGAGCGCATGCAACGACCGATCATGTCGAGCCTGCAAGGCATGTGGAGCGGTGGCGGGCTGGCCGGCGGTGCCATCGGCGCACTTGCGGCGTACGCCGACATCGACGCGCGCGCCTGACAGGTGACAGGGTTGTCGCCCGGTTCGGTCCGGTGGCGACGGTGCGGGTGGGCTCCCTCGTTGCCGCCAGCGGTGGCCTGATGGTCGCGACTCTGCAATCACAGGCGAGCGCGCTGATCGGCTTCTCGCTTATCGGACTGGGGATCGCGACCGCCGTACCGCTGGCATTCGCCGCAGCCGGACGCTCCGGTGGCCTGCCGGCTCAGGCCATCGCGGGGGTGGCGACGCTGTCGTACGGGTCAGGTCTCGCAGCTCCGGCAGCGGTCGGGGCGATCGCGAATGCGGCGTCATTGCGCACGTCCTTCGCACTGGTGACCGTTCTCATTCTGCTGGTCGGATTGGCCGCGGGCGCTTTGCGGCCCGCCTCCACCGCCGGTATCCGGCAGGTCCCCCAACTCCGGTGATTTAGAGCGCGGTGAGGATCTGCGGGCCGTCGGCGGTGATTGCGATCGTGTGCTCCCAATGTGCGGCCAGCGTGCCGTCGTCCGTCGCGATCGACCAGCCGTCGGCCAGGGTGCGGTACCCGTCGCGTCCACCGGCGTGGAACATCGGCTCCAGGGCGATCACGAGACCTTCGCGCAATGGCATGCCACGTCCCGGACGCCCGGTGTTGGACACGTGCGGGTCCTCGTGCATTGCGGTGCCGATGCCGTGACCACCGTGGTTGGCGAGGATCCCGTATCCCCCGGTTCTGCCGACAGTCTCGATCGCGTGCCCGATGTCGCCGAGGCGCGCACCGGGCACCGCGGCAGCGATGCCCGCGTTCAGCGCGGCACGGGTCGTCTCGACCAGACGCGCCACCTCGTCGGGCGCCTCGCCGATTACTGTCGTAACTGCCGCGTCGCCGTGGTAACCGCGCAGTTCGACGCCGCAGTCAATCGATACAACATCGCCCGCGAGCAACGGCTCCCGCCCAGGGATCCCATGGACGATGACATCGTTCACCGAGATGCACGTCACCGCGGGGAACGGCGACGGTGCCCATGACGGGTGATAGTCGAGGAACGACGACGTCACCCCGCATTCGCGCATCACTGCCGCGGCCTTCTGGTCGAGCTCGAGCGGCGTCACGCCCGCCGCCGCACCCGCGACCACGGTGTCGAGCACGAGCGCGACGACCCGGCCGGCCGCACGCATCAGCGCGATCTCGGCGGGCGCTTTGAGGGTGATCAAGCCGCTCCCTGCGTTTATGGCCACGGCAGGACGAGCATTCAGATTAGCGATGTACGAACTCCGGGGTGGGTACGCGGTCGCGTGCGCGCTTGCCGTTGCCGCGACGGTCGCAGCCGCTCCAGCGGCTAGCGCCGCCGCGCGCGCCGGATGCGCGTCGCCGTTCACCGAGCCCTTCATCACGTCACTGGCGCAGCGCTTCCCGGGCCAGCGGGTCACCGCCGCCGTCTACGACACGCGGACCGGCTGCTGGTACCACCTGTATCGAGGGCTACGCATCTCGACCGCCTCGGTCATCAAGGCGCAGGTGCTCGGCGCGGTGCTGCTGAAGGCTCAGGACGAGCGCAGGAACCTCACGACATCGGAGCGCACGCGCGTCGCTCAGATGATCAGCTACTCACTCGACCCACCCACCTCGTCGCTCTACGGGCACATCGGTGGGGTCGGCGGCATGCGCTCGTACGACCGGCGTGCCGGCATCGGCGCCACCCAGCACACGTCTCGATACGGCGGCACCGCGACCACGGCGCAGGACCGCACCCAGGTCGCGGTGCAGCTGCTCTACGGCGGCGGTCCACTCGGTGCCGCCGGCCGCGCGCACGCATGGCACTACATGAGCCGCGTCCACCCGACGCAGCAATGGGGCATCACCGCAGGAGTTCCGGACGGCTGGTACGTCGCGCTGAAGAACGGCTTCTACCCCTCGCGACTGGCCGCCTGGCGGGTGGGATCGACCGGTTTCGTCCGCCGGCGAGGCAGTCCGCACGGGTACGCGATCACGGTCATGACCAACCGAAACGCCGACCAGTTAGCCGGCATCCGCCTCGTTGAGGCGGTCTCGCGACAGGTCGCATCGGCGTTGACCGACGGCGTACCGGCGCGACGGCTCGTGGAGCGCGCGCAGTGCGTCGCACCAGTCGCGGGTGAGTCGTGGCCTTCGGTGGCCAGGCGTTTGGGCGTGCCGGCGCGGTGGCGTGACGTGCAGACCGTTTCCGGCGGCAATCCCAGGACGATGCGAGGCATGCGTGCCTGCTCCCCCGTGCTCTCTGCGCGCTAGGGTCCGCGAATGGGAACCCGCCCGATCGCCGTGGTCGACATCGACGGCGTCCTCGCCGACGTGCGCCACCGACTCAAATACGTCGACTCGCGCCCGAAGGACTGGGACGCCTTCTTCGCCGCGGCCAAGGACGATCCGCCCCTGGCCGAGGGGATCGCGAGGGTCGTCGAGCTGCTCGCCGATCACGAGGTCGTGTTCCTCACCGGTCGACCGGAGCGCTGCCGCGCCGACACGGAGCGCTGGCTGACCCAGCACGGTATCGGCGGCCCGCGCGTCATCAATCGCCCCCCCCGGGACCACCCCCCCGCCCCCCCGACCAAAAAGCGGGAAGTACGCCCGCTCGGTGAGCCGGTGGGCATA
>JBKJZO010000071.1:0-17544 GCA_046715235.1 Mycobacteriales bacterium | reverse complement strand
CCTCGGGATCAGCTCAGCGCCGCCTGGAGCCGGCGGTCGCCTTGGACGCCTTCTTGGCAGGGGCGTCCGATACCCGCTCGCGGCGGGGCTGGTCGAGCTCGATCTGACTCGGTGGCATCAGGCCGTCGAAACCGCGGAGCGCTCGCGGCCTGGTCGTCGACTTGCGACCGTCGGCGGTGTCCGCGCGACCACCGACTCCGAGGGACTGGAGCCGCGTCACCGCCTCATCGAGATGCATCGCTCCGCCGCCCAGCGCGACGAACTGACCCACCTGCGGATGCAGCAAGGTGCTCGCCGCCTCGTCGTCACCGGTCGAAATCGGCGCGCTGACCGCGATCGTTGCCTGTCCGCGGACGAGGCATGGCACGCCGTCCGCCGTCCACATGATCGCGACGTCGATCACATGCGCGCCCGGTCCCGTGAACGCGAAGCCCTCCGCCGACCAGAACACCCTCGTCTCCGCCTTCAGCGACGCGCCTGGAGCGAGTTCGGTGATGCCCGCCGACTCACACCGGATGACGTACGGCGGCATCTCCTTGGCGCGACCCTTCGGGTCGATCACGGTGATCGTCGTGTACGTCGACTCGGTGGTGATCTCGGCCGGGACCGGCAACGGCTCGGTGCCGGTGTTGGTCAGGGTGTAGCGGATCGGTACCGGCTCACCGATCACGACCTCCGGCTGCTGCACTTCCACCGTCAGCAGCAGCTCGCCGATCGCGAAGGTGTACCGGTCGGCCTGCGGCACGAACGCTCCGCCGTGGCCGCTTCCGAACGTCAGGCCACCAGGCCGGACGCAGATGTCCGGCATATGGATGAGGTGGTGACGTACGTGGTCGTTCACCTCGAGCTTGATGTCGTTGGGGAACACGCCCGGGTCACCGGTCGCCGGTCCACCCAGCACATCGGCGACGCTCGGCGTCGTCGTCATGATCGAGTTGTCCGCGCCACCCTCCGACTCCTGGTGGATCTGGTTGAAGCCGTGCACGATTTCGTGACTGCAGCTGCGTATGAACGCCCGAGGGACGTTGCGCTGCTGCTGGTTCGCCGCCGTGCCGAAGTTGGCGGAGTTGGACGTCGGGTAGCCGTCGTTGCTGAAGCTCGCGACGCCTTCACGTGGCACCTGGATCGTGTCGTACATGATGCCGCGACTGCAGCCCATCGTGGCCGGTACGACGACGCAGTGCAGTCGCCATTCGGTGTCGAGGTTGGTCGTCGCCTTGCGGACGTTCTGCATGAGCGCGTGCAGGTTGGCGTTGCTCCAGCACGCATTCGCGTTGACGCCCGCCGGGACAGGGATCGCGGTCTGGTCGAACTCGATCCTTGCGTCCCAACCAGCGCTGGCGAGCATCGTCTTGAAGTCCTCGTTCGCCAACCCCGCAGCCGCTGCCTTCGAGCCCGCAAGTGCGGGAACTGGCTGCGGCGCAACCGCTCCCGTCAGGGTGTCGATCTCGACTGTGCACTTGCGGAAGAACTTGGAGACCCACAGCAGATCGACGGTCCCGACAGCCGATCCACCGACGAACATCGTGCCCTCGAGGCGAGGCCCACCCGTCAGGGTCGGCCCGCTGACCGTGTGCACCGAGAAGGTCACGGTCCTGGTCCCGGGTGCCGGGGCGAACGTGCCGTTGAACGAACCCGCCGGCGGCTGGGTGTAGTTGTACTCCTCCGCGGTGATCGTCGCGTTGCAGGTGCCGCCGGGCGGCAAGAACGAGAACAGCCGGATATTGGTCACCTTCAGGTAGGAGTGGTAGCGGTTGATGGGGTGGATCGGGATCGTCGGCCGCCGGAACCTCTCGGCGACGAGTCCGCTCAGCCTCGCGCTGGCAAGCGTTGCCCCTGTTTCAAGAATCGACTCGTGCAGGGGTCCGATCAGCCTTGAGTAGCGGTACAGGTCGCCGCTGGCCGTCAACGAGCCTTCAGCCCTGTCGAGGCGCAGCGTGCCGCGGTACTCAGTGAAGCCCGCGTTGGGCCTGACCGTCAGCTGGTAGCAACCGTCGGGCATCGACACCGAACAGAACCTGAACCGTCCGAACGGCTCCAGCTCCAGCTCCGGCCGTGGGAGGCGGAACTCGGTCGGATCGATCGGGAGGGGCGGCACCTGAGGGTCGCCCTCCGGGAATGGCGTCAGCCCGGTCGGAAGCTCAGGCTGGATCGGCTGCGCGACCGGAAACTCGCGCCGGGTGGTTAGCGGTTCGATCGGTGCGCCAGCACCAATCGGCCCTGTGGTGAGTGGTGGTGTCCCCCCACGGTCGACGCCGCCGCCTCGGCGGCTCGCGGGACTCGGCTCACGACTAGACGAACGTGCCATGTGGTGCCCCCTTCGTCTCGGACCGGCAACGGTCCGTCTCCGGCCGGCGGCTATTCCTCCGGTCCGGTCGTGCGGCGGTAGGTCAAGACCCCGTCATCAGTGCGGATCTCCAACTCGTCGTCGCCGACCTTCACCGGCCACGACTCGAGCGCATCCGTCGCTGTACTGATCTCGATCCGACCGTCGTCCGTGAGCCGCCAGGTGCCTGCATCCCAATGCAGGAAGCCCTGCTCGGGGTTGCCCTTTCGTCCGAGATAGCGACCGGCACCGGGCTCGATGACGATCATGTCGAGCACGTCGGGATACGTCCGTTCGCCCTCGGTCTCTGCGCTCTTCTGCCACCTGCCGCGCAGATCGACGCCGGGGGGAACCTGCTCACCCGTCGGGCCAGTCTCAGACATCGCCACTCCTGTGGCTCACGTGCAAGGAGGAGTCAAGACTGCCCGGAGTGATACATCAATAGGCGAAAAATCTTGATATGTCCGATGTGCGCGGTGGCTACCGACGAACGGCTCCGAGCCCGGTGGCTCAGAGGGGCGGCATCTCCGCCTGGTCGGAGTCGGCCGCGCGCACGCCGCGCTGGACGGTGCCGGCCTGGTGCTGGCGGCTCCACTCGCGCATCCGCTGGGGGTATCCGACGATCTGCACGTCGTAGATAGGGATGCCGAGGCGCTTGCCCAAGTTGGCGGCGGCGCGCTCGTCGTCGATGCGGCGCCTCGTCCACTCGCCGTCGTGGGCGACCAGCGCAACCGTCGTAGCCGTGACCGTCGTCCGCGGCTCGACGAATCCCTCGACCCCGCGCCGCGACCGGACGAAGTCCTCGAGGTGACGGACGTCATCGCTGCCGGCTTCGCGGACCGTGCCGGCGAGCTTGCGGCGGAACAGCGCCACGACAACTCTCCCTGTACGACGACGACAGCGGCTTTCCCCCGGCCTTAACCATCTCAGACGGTGTGCCCTTGCGCACTCTCTTCGGGCAGGTTCTTGGGGGGGAGTGACACGCCGTATACGGTTGACGGCGCAAACCCCGCAGCAAGCGTTCGCCGTGGACGAGACCCGTCGTAAGGAGCAGCCGTGCCGAGCACCGAGGGCGCCGTAGACCTCGTCATCCTTGGAGGCGGCAGCGGCGGTTACGCCTGCGCCCTGCGCGCGGCGGAGCTCGGTATGTCGGTCGCTCTCGTCGAGCGCGACAAACTCGGCGGCACCTGCCTGCACCGGGGCTGCATCCCGACGAAAGCACTGCTGCACTCGGCCGAGATCGTTGACCAGACCAAAGAAGCCGACAAATTCGGCATCAAGGCGACCTTCGACGGAGTCGACCTCGGCGGCGTACACGCCTACAAGGACCGCGTCGTCAGCCGCATGTTCAAAGGCCTCACCGGGCTGGTGCAGAGCCGCAAGATCGAGATCGTGGCTGGCGAAGGCCGCCTCGCCTCGCCGACCAGCGTCGCGGTGAAACTCACGGACGGCGGCGAGCGGACCATCGAGGCAGGCCATGTCGTTCTGGCGACAGGCTCGCGACCCAAGTCGCTGCCCGGGCTCGAGTTCGACGGCACCCGCATCATCTCCAGCGACGACGCCCTCAACTGGCAGAGCATCCCGCAGTCGGTCGCGATCCTCGGCGCCGGGGCGATCGGCTGCGAGTTCGCGAGCGTCTGGCGCAGCTTCGGCGCCGAGGTGACGATCATCGAGGCGCTCCCCCATCTCGTTCCGCTGGAGGAGGAGTCGAGTTCCAAACTGCTCGAGCGCGCGTTCCGTCGCCGGGGTATCTCCTTCGAGCTCGGCGCGCGGTTCGAGTCGGCGAAGGCACACGACTCCGGCGTCACGATCACGCTCGAGGGCGGCAAGACGATCGAGACCGAGATTTTCCTGGTCGCGGTCGGGCGCGGTCCGGTCAGCGAGGGCCTCGGCTACGAGGAGGCCGGCGTCAAACTGCAGCGCGGCTACGTCGTCGTCGACGAGCTGTGCCGCACCGCCGTTCCGACGATCAGCGCCGTCGGCGATCTGATCCCGACTCTGCAGCTGGCCCACGTCGGCTTTGCCGAGGGCATCCTCGTCGCGGAGCGTCTCGCCGGACTCAGCCCCGCGCCGATCGACTACGACGGCGTACCTCGCATCACCTACTGCGAACCGGAGGTCGCGAGCGTCGGCATGACGAGCACGATCGCCGCTGAGCGCGGCTACGACGTCGTCAGCACGACGTACGACTTCGCGGGCAACGGCCGCGCGCAGATCCTCGGTACGGCGGGCGCGGTCACCCTGATCTCGCAGCAGGACGGCCCGGTGCTCGGTGTTCACATCGTCGGCTCGCGGGTGGGCGAACTCATCGCAGAGGCGCAGCTGATCACCAACTGGGAAGCGCTGCCGGGCGAAGTCGCCGAACTGATCCACCCCCACCCGACCATGTCCGAAGCCATTGGCGAGGCGCACCTCGCACTCGCCGGAAAACCACTCCACACCCACTCGTAACCCCAACTTCACGCACGAAGAAAGGTCGCACCCCATGTCCGTCTCGGTGACGATGCCCCGCCTCGGCGAGAGCGTGACGGAAGGCACCGTCACGCGCTGGCTGAAGAAGGAGGGCGACCAGGTAACGGCCGACGAGCCGTTGCTCGAGGTCTCGACCGACAAGGTCGACACCGAGATCCCGGCGCCGGCGTCCGGCGTACTGCAGTCGATCAAGGTCGGCGAGGACGAGACCGTCGAGGTCGGAGCCGAGCTCGCGATCATCAGCGACGGTGCCGCTCCGGCAGCCGACGCCGCCGCGGCGGCACCAGCGGCCGAACAGGCCGCGCCGCAGGCCGTGGAGCCAGTGGCTGCCGCCCCGCAGGCGGCCGAGACCACGCAGGACGCCGCGCCATCCGAACCCGATACAGCCGCTGAGTCCGAGCCGGCGCCGCCAGCTCCCGCGGAGCAGACAGCACCGCCGGTCTCTCCCCCGTCGATGCAGCCACCGGCGGGTACGCCGCAGGCAGCGCCCGACGAGGACGACGACGGTGATGCGGGCGGTCCGACGTACGCGACGCCGCTCGTGCGCAAGCTCGCCGCCGAGCACGGGGTCGACCTGACGTCCGTGCGCGGCTCCGGCCTCGGCGGCCGCGTCCGCAAGCAGGACGTGCTCGACGCCGCGCAGGCCAACGGTTCCGCTGCTGCCCCGGCCGCTGCGCCCGTCCAGGTCGCATCGTCGCAGCCGCTGGTCACCACAGAGCCGGCACCGCAGCGCACGAGTACGCCGGCGCCCGCGCCAGCATCACTCAGGGGCCGCACCGAGAAGTTGTCGCGGCTGCGCCAGGTCATCGCACAGCGCATGGTGGAGTCCCTGCAGGTCAGCGCGCAGCTCACGACGGTCGTCGAGGTCGACGTCACGAGGATCGCGCGGCTGCGCGAACAGGCGAAAGCCGCTTTCGCAGCGCGTGAAGGCGTGAAGTTGTCGTTCTTGCCGTTCTTCGCGTTGGCGGCGATCGAGGCGCTCAGGCTGCACCCGGTCGTCAACTCGAGCATCGACCTGAACGCCGGCACGGTCACCTACCACGACGGCGTGCACCTTGGGATCGCCGTCGACACCGATCGCGGGCTGCTCGTTCCGGTGATCGCAGGCGCGGACGACCTCAACCTGGCGGGGATCGCGCGCAAGATCGCAGACCTCGCGGAGCGGACGAGGAACAACCGCGTGAGCCCAGACGAGCTGGGCGGCGGCACGTTCACGTTGACCAACACGGGCAGCCGCGGCGCTCTGTTCGACACCCCGATCATCAACCAGCCGCAGGTCGCGATCCTCGGCACCGGCGCCGTCGTCAAGCGTCCGGTCGTCGTCAACGACCCCGACGTCGGCGAGGTCGTTGCGGTGCGCTCGATGGTCTATCTCGCGTTGTCGTACGACCACCGGATTGTCGACGGTGCCGACGCCGCCCGGTTCCTGGTGTCGGTTAAGGAGCGGCTCGAGGAAGGCCGGTTGGAGTCCGAGCTCGGCCTGGCGTAACGCCGCGCTTCCTGCGTAACGCCTTATTTCACCGGCGAGATCGTCGAGATCCGCCAGCCGCTCTGCGAGCCGACCAACGTGATCCGCCACCGCTTCGCGCCGCGTCCGGCGTACTCCTGAAGCACTTTGCCGTCGGCGTCGACGCGATGGTACTTGGGCAGCTCGTCGGTCACGTCGAGTACCGCGCGGTCGCCCTTGGCTTCGACCACCCGCACGTCCTTGTAGACCAACTGCAGGTCGTCGACGTGTTGCTCTGTTTTCGCCAGCCCAGCGACGAGTTCGGTGTCCGCACGCAGTGCGTCGCCCGGCTCGTAGACCGCCGACAGGAGTGCGACATCGGCAGCGCGGAACGCCTCCGATCGGCGTTCGTCGAGCACTGCGAGGATCTCGCCCCACTCGGCCGCGGTCGCCGGCAAGCCGGCGTCGGCGGCCTCCGTGGCAACTGCGGCGCTGGTCGCGCCCGATCCGACTGCCGCCGGCGAGGTGGTTTCCGCCGTTGACACGCCTGATGCGGCTGGCACCGCGAGCGGGCTCTGCTGCGCGCTCGGTGTGCGCGGCGCCGCGTCATCGCGGCTCGTCACGAGAACGCCGACCACGGCCAGCGCCAACGCGGTGACGACCGCCAAGCCACCTACGCGCGCCCACCGCGACCCGGCGACATCAGCCGCCCGGTCCCAGATGCCGCGGCGAGCGTGTGAGTGAGCGCGGGTGACGTTCCTTACCGGCGGACGTGGACCGAACTCGCGCGTCGGCCGCGCCGGCGCGGTGGGCTCGACCGGTACGTAACGCGGCAGGAGCGAGATCGGCTCCGCCGGACAGGCGTTGCGCAACTCCGACGCGAACATGGCGGCCAGCAGGTAGCGGTCGCTCGGTTCGACCGACAGCGCCCGCTCGACGACCGCGGCGAGTGCCTGCGGCACGTCTGGGGCCAGCTCGGTCAGCGCCGGCCGTTCACCCTCACGGGCCCGCCGCAACAGCTCGAACGGCGTGCTGCCGACATACGGCGGCCGGCCCGTCAGCGCCTCGAAACAGATTGCGCCGAGTGCGTAGATGTCGCTGACCGCGTCGGGCTGACCACCGAGGACGACCTGCGGGTCAAGGTAGTGCGGGGTGCCGACGAGCCCCGAGCGCGCGGACAACCGAGCAGCCACCCGTGCGATGCCGAAGTCCGCGAGCAGTGGCCGACCGTCATCTGTGAACAGGATGTTGGCGGGCGTGACGTCGCCGTGCACGACGCCACGGGAGTGCGCGTAGTCGAGCGCGTCGGCCAGCGGCGCCGCGACCGACACCACCTGACCCGGCGTCAGGCGGCGCTGGTCGAGCAGAGACGCCAAGCTGCCGCCGCCGGCGTACTGCATGATCAGCGCGGCGCCACCGGTGCGTTGCACGACGTCGTAGAGCGTGACGATGTTGGGGTGGTCGAGGGACGCGATCAGCTCCCCTTCGGTTTGCATGCTTACGCGAATCGCGGCGCTGTCGCCCATCGCGATGCACTTTGCGGCCACCGTGCGCCCGCCCGCCGAACGCTGCCGGGCGAGCCACACCTCACCGGACGCGCCGCGCCCGATGAGCCGCTCGAGCTGATAGCCCGGTACGTCGGTCACCGCGCCACCTGCACCAACTCCGCCTCCCCGTCAGCCACCAGGTAACCCCTGCCGGCACCGAACCTGCCAGGACCGCGGCGCGGCAGCAGCATGCCCCACAAGTCGCCGTCTATCTCGGGTTGCGGCTTGAGCACGATGCCCTGCCGGCTGCGGCGGACCTCTTCGGTCCAATGACCGTAGCTGGACCGCAGCGCATCGGCACGTCCTGCGGCAACCACGTGGTCGCCCGGACGTCGTGCGGCGATGAGCCGGCGAATGCCGCCATCAGCGTCGTCGACGCGCTCAGCGTCATCGACAAGCAACAGAGTCGCACCAACGGTGGCAAGCAACGCATCGACTGCCCGCTCAAGATCCCGGGGGTCGAAGACGTCGGCGTGGCCGCCGGTCGCGAGCGGCGATCTCGCCCCTGCGACAGCCACGATGCGCACATCGCTGCGGTGGCGGGCAACCGCTTTGGCCATCGCGCACAGCAGCGTGCTCTTGCCACCGCGGGCAGCGCCCGCGACCAGCACATGGTCGCCTTCGCCCAGGCGAAAGCCAGCCGGCTCGAGCAACCGGTCGCCGATCCCGACCGGGAGCCACCACTCATCGCCGGTAAGGCGGGCGGCGTCGACGATGTCGGCAAGCGCGACCTCGTCAGGCAGTGTCAGCACCGGCTGAGGAAGCCGGTCGGTTGCGTGGGGGCGGACTCTGAGGTTGGCGACAGCTGCCGCGACGCCGTCGACGTCCGGGCGGGCTATCTGCACTTCGCGGCGGCTCGCGGCCTCGACCGCGCGGCCCGGCACGAAGGCGGGCAGGTCGCGACCTGGTACGCCAAAGAGGCTGAAGTCCTGCGGGTCGACCAGCCGGAAGACGAGCTTGCCTGTCACGGAACTGGCGATCGCCGAGGGAACACCCGTCGCTCGATCGGTCGCAATCATCGTGTAGATGCCGAGCGCGGGTCCATCGGCGATCACCCGCGTGAGGTCGTCGCGGATCGACATGCCCGGCAGGTCGTCGTACGACGACGCGAACGCCGACCACCCGTCGAGCATCAACACGATGCCCGGCACGTGATCGGACGGTGTGCACCGGGCCAGGTGGTCTTCGATCCGGCTCGCTCCGGTGTTCCTGAACAAGTCGTGGCGCTTGCGCATCTGCGCGCGAAGTCGCCGCACCAGCCGCTCCTGGCGCTCCCGCTCGCCCGCGTGGATGACGGCGCCTACATGCGGCAGGTCGACGAGTGCCGCGAGAGACTGCGCTCCGAAATCGAGAACGTAGAGGTGCAGGTCTGCCGGTGAGTAACGGCCCGCGAGCGAGATGGCCGCAGTCGTCAGTGCGGTCGACGTACCGCTGCCCGCGGCGCCGTAGAGCAGCAGTCCCCCGGTGCCGGACTGCCAGGTGAAGGCGCCCCGGAACTGGCGGGCCGGCTCGTCGACGAGACCGAGAACAGCGGACCAGCCGGCGCTTGGGACCGGTTCCGCGTGCACGTCGGCGAGCACCACATCGGCCGGGAGCGGTTCGGGCCAGGGCCGGCGCGGCGCCGCGATGCCCAGACTGTGGGCGGCCTGCGCTGCGGCCGCCACGAGCTGGGCCAGGGTGGTGCTCTGCGCGAGCGTCGTCGGTTTGGCGTCGCCGACCGGCGGCGGCGTCGGGCCGAACACCAGGGGCGCCACTGTCACTGCGGCGTGCCCGCCCGCGTCGTCGTCACTAGGACTGGTCACGAGCGCCGACTGGAACGCGACGATCTCGCCGGCGCCAAGCCGGAGATAACCCCGGCCCGGGCGGTGCCGGCTGATGTGCGCGGCGAGCGGCACGTCGAGCACGTCGGTCGAGTCGGCGGCGTCCTGAACACGCAACGCGATGCGCAGATTGGTGTTGGCGCGGATGTTGTCCTTGACCGCCCCGCTGGGCCGCTGCGTCGCGAGCAGCAGGTGTACGCCGAGCGAGCGGCCGCGTTGCGCGATGCCGACCAGGGCGTCGATGAAGTCTGGCAACTCGGAGGCCAGAGTGGCGAACTCGTCGATCGCGACGACCAGCCGCGGCAACGGCCCGCCCTGCTCGCCGGAGGCCGCGTAGTCGGACAGGTCGCTGAGGCCGGCGTCGCGCAGCACCCGCTCACGATGGCGGAGTTCGGCTTCGAGGCAGACCAGCGCCCGGCTGCCGAGGCGGTCGTCGAGATCGGTGACGAGACCGACGGTGTGCGGCAACTGCGCGCACTCGGCGAACGCCGCTCCGCCCTTGTAGTCGATGAGGACGAACGTGACCTCGCGGGGTGAGTACCCCGCCGCCAGCGACGCGACGATCGTTCGGAGCAACTCGCTCTTGCCGGAGCCGGTGGTGCCGGCGATCAGTCCGTGCGGGCCGTCGGCGACGAGGTCGACGACGAGCGGTCGATCCTGCAATACACCGATCGTCGCGGCGAGCGAGCCGGTCCGCCGTACGGCCCAGCCCTCGGCTATCGCGTCAGGGCGAAGGGCGGCGACGCCGGGCAGGCTCGTGAGCGGCACCCAATCGGGCAGGCTCGCTCCGGGTTCGACGAGGTCGGCGTCCTCGTAGCGGGCGAGCGCACGTGCTGCCATGCGCGCCGACGACGCACTCAAGCCCCCAACCAGAACGCCATCAGTCGTCGTGCCCGTGGCGGGCTCGGTCAGCCTCGCCAGACCGTCGGGATCGACGATCTCGACGACATCGGTGCACATGGAAGGGAGTTGGTCGGCCCGATCGGCGAGAACGACGGCACCAACCGGGAGGCCGGCTCCGGACAGCAAGTCCCGCACAGGGCAGTTGCGCCCGGCGGTGATGCCGTCGGCGTCAAGGACGAGCAGATGCAGCTGGCCGTCGCTGCCCACCTCCGGCGCGAGCAACGCCGCCACCAGCTCCTGCCGCTGCCGGTCGGTCGCGGCAAGCAGGCGGGCGCCGTCGTCCGCGCGTACATGCGGCAACCATTTCGCCCAGTCCCAGCAGTCGATCCGGTCCGGCTCGGTCAGCACCGCGATCGGCAGGTCGGCCGGGCCGTGGTGCACCGCGGCCTGTACGACGAGCGCGCGCGCGAGCGCCAACGTGCGGGCCCGATCGCCGACGATTCCGACAACGCGGCCGGCTCGCACGCTGACCGACAGCGGCACGTCGGGCAGGGTCGCGAAGTCGGCGAGAACGGCAGACGCATCGGCCGCGTCGTCAACAGCCTTGGTCAGCGCCGGTCGCCATGTCGCGTTCGCCGTTCCGAGCGACACGTCGCCGAAGTCGTCGTGCGCAGGCCGGCGCTCCCACAGCTGTGCGCTGGGCGCCCGCGCTCGGCGAATGGTCTCGGCAATGTCGGGCACGGCTGCGCGCCGGCGTCGTACCTCCGAGGCGTGTGCTGCCGACACCGCTGCGCGGAACGCGACGATCGCCTCTGCGAACTCCTTCGCAGTCGTGGTGCGCTGCTTTCGCGCGCGCCGGCGATCCTCCAGCCAGCTGGCCACCGCCAGGATGGGGCTGAGCAGCATGAAGATGAGGAACATCCCGTTGCCAGGCATCATCACCAGCATGACCGCGCCGATCGCGAGCGGCGCGAGCACCGTGGCCCACGAGAACCGCGAGTGATATTCGGTGTTCGCTGGCGCAACCGGCACCCGCAAGGGCTCGCGGCGCACCGCCGTGGTCGCGCGTGGCATGCGGTCGAATGTGACCACAGCCGCACCCTTGTGCGCCCTGAGCAGAGGCCGGTCGTCGGCCGCGGGCGCGCCCAGCGTGAGCTGCACCGCACCGATCCGGACGACCGCGGCGGCGGGCACGACTGGCTCATCGGTTACGAAGACGCCGTCGATCTGCACGCCGTTGCGCGATGCGAGGTCACGAATCACGCACGACCCGTCAGGGGCGACGACGAGTAACGCGTGCCGCGCCGATACCGTTTCGCTGTCCAGACCCAGGTCGACCCCGGCCGCACCCTCGCGCCCGACGACAAAGCGACCGGGCCCAAGCTCGCAGCGGCGGCCAGCATCGAGGCCGCCCACTATGCGGATCTCGACGACGGGCGAAGCCCACCCAGACCGCGGCCGCCCGCCGTCCACCGCATCGCCGACGACGCCGACGCCGACGACGACCCGCGCGCCGTTGTGCAGGGGCACGTCGTCGAGCCGCACGTCGCCGGCGTACCGCATGCCGTCGACCGCCACGGCGGCCTCCGAGCGGTCCGCGACAGCAGCTGCGACGTCGGCGACCAAGGCCCCCGGGCGCGCCGACAGACTCACTTCGCGCTCGCCTGAAGAGCCCGAGACCTGGAGCGCGACATCAACCATGCGAGCCATCGTCGCGGCTCGCACCGACGCTCCGGCGCGGCTATCCACAGGTCCCGCGTGCGGCGGGCTGCCGAGGTTCGCGTACCCTGTTGCGGTGAGTGAGTTGACCTTTCTGCGCGCCGGCCATGTGCCGTACGACGTCGCCTGGGCCTGGCAGCGCGACCTGCTGACGCGCCGCGCCGACGGCGAGATCGGCGACGTCTGCGTGCTGTTGGAGCACGATCCGGTCTACACGGCGGGCAAGCGCACGACGCCAATGGAGCGTCCTTTCGACGGCACTCCGGTCGTCGACGTCGACCGCGGCGGCAAGATCACCTGGCACGGGCCCGGTCAGCTGACCGGCTATCCGATCGTCTCGTTGCAGCCCGCCGTCGACGTCGTGAAGTACGTCCGCCGGCTCGAGCAGGCACTCATCGCCGTCTGCGCCGACTTCGACATCGAGGCGGCGCCGGTCAAGGGGCGCAGCGGCGTCTGGATCGGTGGGCCGGCCGGCGCGAAGGTCGGCGCGATCGGCGTACGCGTCGTCCGTGGCGTCACGATGCACGGCTTCGGCCTCAACTGCGACGCCGACCTGACCGCGTTCGACCGCATCGTTCCCTGCGGCATCAGCGACGCCGGGGTGACATCGCTGTCGGTCGTCGCGGGCCGGCGCATCAGCATCGACGACGTGATCCCGTACGTCGAGCGGCGGCTCGCGGAGACGTTCGGCAAGAACGCCGTCGCCGGTGACCCCGCCGAATACGGGCTGGTCGGCGCCGATGCCTGAGGCCGCCGTACCCGAAGGTCGCAAGCTGCTGCGCCTCGAGGTCCGCAACGCGCAGACGCCGATCGAGAAAAAGCCACCGTGGCTGAAGATCCGCGCCACCATGGGCCCTGATTACCGCGAGCTGCGCTCGTTGGTCGAGACCGAAGGCCTGCACACGGTCTGTCAGGAGGCCGGCTGCCTCAACATCTACGAGTGCTGGGAGGACCGCGAGGCGACGTTCCTCATCGGCGGTGACCAGTGCACACGCCGGTGCGACTTCTGCCAGATCGACACCGGCAAACCGGCCGCGCTCGACCGCGACGAACCTCGCCGGGTGGCCGAGTCGGTGCGCACCATGGGTCTGCGCTACGCGACCATCACCGGCGTCGCCCGCGACGACCTCGCCGACGGCGGCTCGTGGCTGTACGCCGAGACGGTCCGCAAGATCCACGAGCTCAACCCCGGCTGCGGCGTCGAGTTGCTCGCGCCCGACTTCAACGCCGACCCCGACCTGCTCGACCAGGTCTTCGACTCGGCGCCGGAAGTCTTCGCGCACAACATCGAGACGGTGCCGCGCATCTTCCGGCGCATCAGGCCGGCGTTCGGCTACGAGCGCTCGCTCGGCGTCCTGCTGTCGGCGCACGACCGCGGGCTCATCACCAAGAGCAACCTGATCCTCGGCATGGGCGAGGAACGCGATGAGATCAGCCAGGCGCTGCGCGACCTTCGCGACGCGCACTGCGACCTCGTCACGATCACGCAATACCTCCGGCCGACGTCGCGCCATCACCCGGTCACGCGGTTCGTACATCCCGACGAGTTCGCCGAAATGCAGGCCGAGGCCGAAGAGCTCGGCTTCATCGGCGTTCAGTCAGGCCCACTGGTGCGGTCGTCGTACCGGGCCGGGCGCATGTACGCCGACGCGATCGCCGCACGGGCAAGCGCGATCTAGGCGCGCACGAACGCCAGGCGCACCGCGACGAGCACCAGCACCACCGCAAAAGCTCTGCGCAGTGTCACGTCCGACGATCCCAGTGCGATGCGAGCCCCACCGAGGGCACCGACGAAGACGCCGGCGGCCAGCGCAAGCCCGACCTTTACGTCGACGTGCCCGTCGCCCGCGTACGCCCACACCGCGAGCGCGCCGACCGGCAACAGCAGTGCGGTCAACGACGTGCCGATGGCGGTCTTCTGCGTGAACCCGAGCAGCAGTACAAGGGCTGGCACGATGACCACCCCGCCGCCGATGCCGAACATGCCGGACAGCACGCCGGCGACGACACCAACGCCCAGCGCGACTAGGACAACGGTCACAGCGCTCACCTCGACGAGTCGGCGGCCGCAGCCGGGTGTCCCGAAAAGGTACTCGCTCAGGTAGCGTCCGCTGCCATGCCGGAGATCGTTTATCCCGTCGCCATCGGTGCGGCCAAAGCGTTGAAGACCACGCTGGGTCTGCGCGTCCGCGTCGAAGGCGAGAAAAACCTGCCGGCGACCGGCGGCGGCGTCGTCGCGATCAACCACATCGGCTACCTCGACTTCGTGTACGCCGGGTGGGCAGCCGACGCGATGCGCCCCAAGCGGCTGATCCGGTTCGCGGCGAAGAAGGAGGTTTTCGACCACCCGATCGCCGGCCCGTTGATGCGCAACATGAAGCACATCCCGGTCGACCGCGAATCGGGCGCGTCGGCGTACCGCGACTGCCTCAAGGTCTTGCGGGCCGGTGAGCTGCTCGGGATGTTCCCCGAGGCCACGATCAGCCGGTCGTTCGAGCTCAAGGAGTTCAAGAGCGGCGCCACGCGCATGGCCGCCGCCGCCGGCGTGCCGCTGATCCCGGTTGTCGTCTGGGGCACGCAGCGACTGATGACCAAGGGCCGCAAGCCCGATTGGCAGCGGCGCACGACAATCCTGGTGTACGTCGGCGAGCCGCTTCATCCCGTTCGCTCGGATGATGCCGAGGTGGTCACCGAGGAGCTCAAGGCGCGTATGAACGCGCTGCTCATGCAGGCGCAGACCGACTACCCGCCCACGTCGCGGCGCGAGGGCAGCTGGTGGTTGCCGGTGCGACTCGGCGGCACCGCACCGACGCTGGAAGCCGCGTCCGAGCTCGACCGCCTCGAGACGGAACGCCGAGCTGCAAAACGCGCAGCCAAGGGCGAGGGAAACGGCGTTGTCTGAGCCTGGTCGGAGACGTTGCAGCAACGCCTATCCTTAGCGGCATGAAACTCAAGCCAGGAGCCAAGGGCAAAGGCTCGGTCGACAAGAAGTCAGTCCGGCGCGCGGCGAAGTCGAGGCGTCGGGAGCGGCTGCGCCAGATCCGCGACTCGCTGTCGATGACCATGAAGGCCGACAAGAAGTTCCTCCCGATCGTCGTCGGTGGCGCGCTCGCGGTCCTACTCGTGTTCGTGCTACTGGGCGCCGTGGCCGGTCACCCAGTGATCGGCAGCATCATCGGCGTGATGGTGGCGCTGATGGCCGCGATGACGTTGGCCGGGCGCCGGGCCGGTGCGACGGCGTACAAACGCCTGGAAGGCCAACCCGGTGCCGCGTACGCCGTGCTGACCGGCATGCGGGGCGACTGGCGGGTGACGCAGGCGGTGGAGTTCAATCGCAACCTCGACCTGGTGCACCGGGTGATCGGAAAGCCCGGGGTAGTGCTCGTCGCCGAGGGCTCGGGTGTGCGCCCGCGCGAACTGATCGGCGTACACGCCCGCAAGGTCCGTCGCGTCGTCGGCGACCGGCCGATCTACGACGTGGTTGTAGGCGAAGAGGAGGGGCAGGTGCCGCTGCGCAAGCTGCAGGCGCATCTGATGAAACTGCCCGCCAACCTCAAACCGCGCGAGGTCAACGAGCTGGAGGGGCGGCTGCGGGCAGTGGGGGGCCCGAACGTGCCGATGCCCAAGGGCCCACTGCCCAAGGGCGCAAAGATCCCCCGAGGGAAGACCCGCTAGCGAAGCCTTCGGTGGGCCGAGAGAGGCCGCCCGCACACGAGCCGGAGTCGATCTTCCTCTGCGGCGTAACGGTAATTTGATCCAATGCCCGCTCGTAACGTGGCCGAAACCTGGCGGCTATGCCGGAGTAATGGCCTTGGGCTACCCTCCCTGCAGCGACTCCCGGACTTAGCCGCGATGGCGCCCCCACGTTCGTGCATTTCCGCCGCAAGAGCGGCACAAGGAGGATGGATGTTCAGCAACGCCGACGAGGTCCTGAAATACATAAAGGACGAGGGCGTCGAGTTCATCGATGTCCGGTTCTGTGACCTTCCGGGCATCATGCAGCACTTCACGTTCCCCTCGGCGAACTTCGGGGCGTCGGTGTTCTCCGACGGGCTGATGTTCGACGGGTCATCGATCCGCGGCTTCCAGGCGATCCACGAGTCGGACATGCTCCTCCTCCCGGACCCGACGACGGCGTACATCGACCCGTTCCGTCAGCACAAGACGCTCAACATGACGTTCTTCATCCACGACCCGTTGACGGGCGAGGCCTACTCCCGCGACCCGCGCAACATCGCGGCCAAGGCCGAGGCTTACCTCAAGGGCACCGGGATCGCCGACCAGAGCTACTTCGGCCCCGAGGCTGAGTTCTACATCTTCGACTCGGTTCGCTACGACACAAACCAGCACTCGAGCTACCACTACCTCGACTCGGTCGAGGCGGCGTGGAACACCGGCAAGGAAGAGGCCGGTGGCAACCTCGGCTACAAGCCCCGCTACAAGGGCGGCTACTTCCCGGTTTCCCCTACCGACCACTTCACCGACCTGCGCTCGGAAATGGTCAAGGTGCTCATCGAGGCGGGCATCGACGTCGAGATGCAGCACCACGAGGTCGGCACCGCCGGCCAGGCGGAGATCGACTTCCGCTTCGACACACTGCTCAAGACGGCCGACAACCTGATGACGTTCAAATACATCATCAAGAACGTCGCCCGGGCCGCCGGCCGCACCGCGACGTTCATGCCCAAGCCGATCTTCATGGACAACGGCTCGGGTATGCACTGCCACCAGTCGCTGTGGAAGGACGGGGAGCCGCTCTTCTACGACGAGATGGGGTACGCCGGCCTGTCCGACACCGCGCGCTACTACATCGGTGGACTGCTCAAGCACGCGCCGTCGCTCCTCGCGTTCACCAACCCGACGACGAACTCCTACCGTCGTCTGGTGCCGGGCTACGAGGCGCCGGTCAACCTCGTGTACTCCCAGCGCAACCGCTCGGCTTGCTGCCGTATCCCGATCACCGGCACCAACCCGAAGGCCAAGCGCATCGAGTTCCGTGTGCCTGACCCGTCCTGCAACCCGTACATGGCGTTCGCCGCGATGCTGATGGCCGGTCTCGACGGCGTCCGCAACAAGATCGAGCCGCCGCAGCCGGTCGACAAGGACCTCTACGAGCTTCCGCCGGAGCAGCTCGCAGCGGTGCCGCAGGTGCCGGGGTCGCTCGAGCAGGTGCTCGACGCGCTCGAGGCCGACAACGACTACCTCCTCGAGGGCAGCGTGTTCACGCCGGACGTCATCGAGACGTGGGTCGACTACAAGCGCGAGAACGAGGTCGACGCCGTTCGCCTTCGTCCGCACCCGTACGAGTTCAACCTGTACTACGACATCTAAATCTCGGCCTGTACGAAGAGAAGCGGGCGCACCGAAAGG
>JBKJZO010000070.1:0-21956 GCA_046715235.1 Mycobacteriales bacterium | reverse complement strand
CACCGACCCGCGGGACGAACGCAAGCGCAAGCTCGAAGCGCTCAAGCGCGAGCAGCAGCGCAAGGAGAAGCGCAAGACCTTCGTGACAGTCGCCATCGCCTCCGTCATCGGTCTCGCCGTCGTCGGCGCCGTCGCCGTACCCGCGGTTCTCAAGGCCCGCGAGGATTCTGCGGCGGAGAAGGAGCTGGTCAGGGAGGGCAAGCGGCCGATGGCCGATTTCGGCGTCAAGCTCGCCGACGCCGGATGCCTGCCGGAGACGACAGACAACCCGATCTCCCCCGCCGGTCAGCACGTCAACCCCGGCGAGACCGTCGAATACCAGGTGATCCCGCCGAGCGGCGGCGAGCACTCCTCGTCAACACTGCCAATTGGTGACGGCTTCTACAGCCGCGACGACTCAGGTGCCCCCATCGAGTCGGCGGTACACGACCTCGAGCACGGTGTGGTCGTCGGCTGGTACGACAAGACGCTCCCGCAGGCCGAGGTCGACGCACTGGAGAAGGCAGCCGCGTCCGCTAAGGAAAAGAAAATGCGCTTCCTCGCCATGCCGTGGGACCGCGACAACTTCCCCGAAGGCAAGCCCTTCGTCCTGACGTCGTGGGGTCACACCCAGCGCTGCGGCAAGGTCTCCGGCGAGGCGATCGACGCCTTCACGAAGAAGAACCAGGACAGCAAGGACGCACCCGAGCGGGGCGCCGGCGTCTAGCTGTCAGACGAGAAGCGCACTGCACCGTCCGCGAGTACCACACCGGGCCAGACCCGCACGCCGGTGAGCAGTTCGTTGCGCGCCCCGATGTGCGCACCGTCGCCGATGATCGCACCGTCGAGTACGGCGCCGGCGCTGATCCGTGCGCCCCGCCCGACTGCCGATGACCGCACGACGGCGCCGGCTTCGATGACGACGTCGTCGAAGAGCACCGAGCCGTCGACGTGCGCGCCCGCACCTACGACTGTTCCCGCGCCGACCGTCGTACCGCCGCTAATGGTTGCGTCGGCCGCAACGTCGGCACCGTCGAGCAGTACGGCGTCGGTGTCGGTGCCGGGGACAGCGCTGGAGGTGATGCGGCGCAGGACGAGGTCGACCGACCCTCTGACGAACGCGGCCGGCGTACCAAGGTCGAGCCAGTAGGAGCTGTCGACGTGTCCCATCACGCGGAGGCCATCGGCGAGCAGCCCGGGAAAGGTCTCGCGCTCCACCGAGACCGGACGGCCGGTCGGGATCCGGTCGAGGATCGAGTGCGCGAAGACGTAGCAGCCGGCGTTGATGCGGTTGGTGACGATCTCCTCGGGCCGCTGGGGTTTTTCGAGGAAGGCGGTCACCCGGCCGTCGGCGTCGAGCGGCACCATGCCGAAGGCGCGCGGGTCGTAGACCTCGGTCAGGTGCAGGGTGACGTCGGCGTCGGAGTCCTTGTGGTGCCGCACCAGCGCCTCGATGTCGAGCCCGGAGAGCACGTCGCCGTTGAAGACGATGAAGTCGTCACCGCGCAGCAGGTCGGCGACGTTGCGAATGCCGCCCCCGGTGCCGAGCGGCTCGACTTCGGTCACGTAGCTGATGCGCAGGCCGAACTTGGACCCGTCGCCGAAGTAGCCCTCGAAGACCTCTGGCTTGTACGACGTCGACAAGATCGCGTGATCGACGCCGGCATCGCGTGCGCGGGCCAGCTGATGCGTCAGGAACGGCACGCCGGCCGTGGGCAGCATCGGCTTCGGCGTCGTGACGGTGAGCGGGCGCAGTCGCGTGCCCTGACCACCAACGAGCAGTACGGCGTCCACCGGGTGAGTGCCTCTCTTTCGCCTTGCACGGAAGCACCGAGGGTAGGGGAAAGTCGTCGGTGCACGCGGGGGATGCCCGAAAGTTCACCCGCTGGTCGCGGGGCCTATTCGCGCGACGGCTGAGTCAGGAGCCCCTACTCTGTCGCACGGGGAAAGACAGTCCGTCGCGCCCGGCATCGCCGGGAGCGGTCCGCCATCGACCCCACTGCGCTATGGACGCAGGGTTCGAATCCCATGTGAACGGTCCTGCACGGCACGCTTCGGCAACGCGGCTGACGGTCCTGCGAGCTCACACTCCCACCGTCGGCTGCGCGTCGTGCAGGACCGTTCTTGGGCACGATCTTTAGGCAGGGAGGGAAAGCAAATGCGCCGGCTGACGGTGATGGAGTGGCAGCGCGCGGTCCGCTACAACCGCGGCAAGCTCGCGGGAGTGGCCGAGCCCGGCGTGCACTGGTACTGGCCTAGGCGAGTGGTGTGGAACGTCGTCGACATGCGGCCGCACCTGATCGTCGTGGCCGGCCAGGAGCTACTCACCTCCGACGCGGTGAGCGTGAAGTTGAGCCTCGCAATCCGCTGGCAGGTAAGGGATGTGCTGACATTCGTGCAGTCGTCCGATGCGCCGGGGCAGGGCGTGTACATAGCCGTGCAGCTTGCCCTGCGGCGTGCGGTAGGCACCGTCGACATCGACACGCTGCTCGCGGGTCGTGACGCGCTGGGGGCGCAACTGCTCGAGCTCGCCGGGCCCGACTGCGCGGCGTACGGCGTCGAGCTGCAGGACGTCGGCGTACGCGATGTCATGTTCCCGGGTGACCTCAAGCGGGTCTTCGCGCAGGTCGTCACGGCTCGTCAGGAGGGCTTGGCCGCCCTGGAGCGGGCCCGTGGTGAGGTCGCGGCCCTGCGTGCGCTGGCGAACGCGGCGCGGGTGCTAGCGGACAACCCGCAGCTGCTGCAGCTGCGCACGCTCCAGGCAGCTGCCAGCGCTGGCGCAACGGTGGTCATCACCTCGCCCGAGTAGCTCAGGCTCGGGTGTCGCCAACTTTGGTCGGCGGTTGGGTGGCAGCGAGGACGCTCGCGTCACGGTTGGGGCGAGCGCCCTCGCGCACCCGGCGTACGGCGATCGACAGGACGAAGCGCGCGGCGAGACCGGCGGCAAGGACGACCCGGACCGGAGCCCAGCGCGGTCCGGCGTACCGCGCAGCGAGGTAGCGGTAGGCGCTGCGGTGGTGGGCGAGCAGCATCCGAGTCGAGTGTTTCGGCGCGCTCGCGACGTGGCCGCCGACGTGCTCGACGACCGCGGAGGGAACGAAGACGCTCGACCAGCCGGCCTCAGCCAGTCGCCGGCACAGGTCGAGGTCTTCGAAGTACATGAAGTAGCGCCGGTCGAAACCACCGACCGCCTCGAACGCCGTACGCCGGACGAGCATGCAGGAGCCCGACAACCATCCGGTCAGGCCCTCGACGGGTATGCCGGACTCGCGGCGGTAGGAGCGCGTCCACGGGTTGCCGGACCAGAACCAGCCGAGCAGCGCGTGGCCGATGCCGCGCGACAACGAAGGGAACGACCGAGCCGACGGGTACAAATCCCCTTGCGGCGTAAGGATTGCCGGGCCGAGAGCGCCCGCGTCAGGCCATCGGTCGGCGGCGCCGAGCAGTACGTCGAGCGCGCCGGCGGTCCACACGATGTCGGGGTTGGCGACGAGCAACCAGTCCTCGGTTGCGGCCCGCGCGCCCACGTTCGCCGCGCCGCCGTACCCGAGGTTGCTACCGGTGCGCAGCAGCTCGACGCCAGGGCGGGAGGCGGCCCGTTCGATCGACCCGTCAGCCGAGCCGTTGTCGGCAAGGACGACCACGGGCGGAGTGGTCGTCGCGAGGGCCAGCGTGTCGAGGAACGTGTCGAGGTGCTGGCCGGGGAAGAACGTCACGACGATGATGCGCAGCGTCGGAACGGTGCTGCCCTCGGTGCGCGTCGCCGGCTCTCCGGCGGACGTCATTCCGCTACGGCGCGCGCGTAGCTCGCGAGATGCGCCTCGGCGCTGGCTTCCCAGGTGAATTCGCGCGCGCGGGTCAAACCTGCTTCGGCGAGATGCCGGCGCCGCTCCGGATCGTCGAGCAGCGCGCCCAGCGACGTTGCAATCGAGTCGACGTCGGGCTCGGTGTAGGCGACCGCGTCACCACCCACCTCGGGCAACGACAGCCGGGGGGTCGTGAGTACGGCGACGCCGCACGCCATCGCCTCGAGCACAGGCAGGCCGAAGCCCTCACCGTGACTGGGGTAGGCGACGACGGCCGCACCACCCAGGTAGGCCGGCAGGTCGGCGATCGGCAGGTAACCGGGGCGCAGCAAGCGCGGGTGCGGCGGCACGTCGCGCACAGCGTTGTCGACCTCGTCGTCCCACCCTGCGCCGCCGGCGAGCACAAGCGCCGGCGGGTTTTCACGCCCGGCAACGGCCTTCGCCCAGCCGCGAATGAGATTGGGAACGTTCTTGCGGGGCTCGAGCGTGCCCAGGAACGCGACGTATTCGGAGCCGTGCAGTCCCAGCCGGCTCTGGATGCGGCGGACGGCGGCCTCGTCAGGCACATGGAACGCCGCCTGATCAACCCCGTGGTAGGCGACGTCGATCTTGGTCGCGTCGCCTTCCAGCAGCCGGATCAGCTCGTCGCGGGTCGCCTTCGACGGCACGATGCAGCGCGCGGCCCGGCGCATGGCCGTGCGCGTCGCCGAGCGGAAGAACGTGCCCTTGACGCCGGTGTGCATGTCGGGCTCGGTGAACCAGGTCGCGTCGTGCACTGTGACAACGACCGGCCGGCCGGCGCGCAGCGGCAACGTGTAGTGCGGCGAGTGAACGAGCTGGGCCTGCAGCTGCTGCGCGACCAGTGGCAACCCGGTCTGCTCCCACGCCAGGCGCGCGGGCCGGTGCGCGATGGCCGCCGGCCCGGCGACGATCCGCGCCGACGGTGCCACCCGGCCGTAGCGCTCCGCGTCGGCGCGCTGGCAGACAACCGCTAGATCCGCATCCGCCTTGTCGAGCGCTGCAATCAGGCCGTCGACGTAGCGGCCTACTCCCCCGCGGTCAGCCGGTACGGCTGTCGCATCGACGAGTACACGCGGAGACACGTGGGTGCGGACCTCCTGCATCGGTGAGCGGGCGACCGGGGCGGGAAGGCGACGGTCAGGGGACAGAATACGGCGAACGGGGGTCCTGTGAAATAAACCCGGCCCGCAACGCAGTGTTCACCTTTCGATCATGCGCGGCGCGTAGCTCGATCATGCACGGTGCGCGGCGGCGTCGCCGTAGACGTCCCACATGGCCTCCGCGGCCCGTGTCCAGGAGAAGTCCGCGGCGCGTCTTCGGCCCGCGTCGCGTAGCAGTTCGCCGTGACCGGGGTCTGCGATCAACGCCTGCAGGGCCAAGGCCAGCGCGGCCGGATCACCGACCGGGGTGACGATCGCTGCGCCACCCGCCACCTCAACCAGCGCGGGCGCGTCGGAGACGACTGCCGGCGTACCGAGGGCCATGGCTTCGATGACGGGAAGGCCGAAACCCTCTTCGCGGGAGGGCGCGACGAGGGCGAGCGCGCCGCCGACGACCGCTGACAGATCGGCGTCGCCGAGAAGACCTAGCGCGAGGACGCGATCGCTCAGGCCGCGGGCGCGCGCCTGCGACTCGACGTCGACCCCGCCCCAGCCCTTCGGGCCGACAACGGCAAGCGGTACGTCGACGCCGCCTGCCGCCAGCCCGTCGAGCAGGATGTCGAGGCCCTTGCGCGGCTCCAGGGTCGCCACGGTCACCAGGTAGCGCTCGGGCAGGCCGAATCCCTTGCGACGCAGGGCGGCATCCGGCGGGATCGACAGCCCAGCGGCCACGCCCAGTGGCACGACCCGGACCCGGTCACCGAAATCGAACACGCCGGCGAGCCGGTCTGCGGTCGCCTGGGTCGGTACGACGATGCGGTCGGCCGTCGCCGCGGCGCGCGCGCCCATCCGGCGGTGGAACGCAACGCCGCGCGGGGTCAGCGTCTCGGGGTGCGTCCAGGGAACCGCGTCGTGGATCGTGACGACCAGCGGCGTACGGCGGCGCGGCGGCACCAGCAGGGTCGGTGCATGCACGACGTCGGCGTGCCGGGGCTGGGGTCCGATGCCGCGTTCCCACGCGACCGCGAGCGCGCGGTGGCCAAGGGCCAACCGGTGCGGGCCGTCGACGCCTGGCACTTTCGCGGCGGCGAAGTCGCCGTGCGCGCCGACCCAGCCGGACACGGTTGACCCGCTCGGCGCGGAGGCCGCGAGCGCTGCCGCGAGCTCCCGCGCGTACCGCCCTGTGCCCCCTGGCACCGGGGACAGGAGCTGTTCCAGCACCATCGCGACCCGCATCCGCCATGTCTATCAGTCGCGCCACTGGCCTCGCGGGCGCGGCGCTCTCGGTAGATTGGCAAACCCTGTGACCGACGCCGGAGACCCGATGCCGCAGCACGTCCCGACCGAAGTCCCGGCTTCGGCCACGGCGACGGTGTCGCAGTCGCGGCGCGCACGGATGCTGGCGGCGAGCCGGGCGCGGGTCGGCGTCGTGCCCGGCGCAGTGTGGGCGATCTCGGCTTTCTACCTGGTGCTGCTGGTCTGCTATTCGCTGCTCTACCCGGTCTACCTGGGCTTCGACGAGCCGCAACACGTCGACATGGTCATCGCGTTGCGGCACGACCCGCTCGACTGGCCCGGCCCCGGCGAGCGTGGCCTGTCGGCAGCCATGTCCCGGTCACAGGGGATCGTCTACGGCCGGATCGGCGACACCGCCGCGAGGCGTGAGGGGAAGCCTGCCAAGCTGACGTACTCGTATCTGGCGAGTGAGATCCCGCCTCGCAGCGATCGCAAGACCATCCAGGAGCTCGGCGACAACACGCAGTCCCCGCTGCCGCCGCCCGATTCGCCGCTGAGTGCGCCGGGCGGGTTCCCCAACCAAATGGTCCAGCACCCGCCGCTCTACTACGCGGTCGGTGCCGCGGTGCTCGGCGTCCTGCCCTACTCCGAGTCGCTGGCCTACGACCAGGTCGTCTCGATCCTTCGGCTGCTCAGCGTCCTGATGATCGCGCCTCTGCCATTGCTGGCGTGGGCGACGACGCGGCGCCTCGTGGGGGACGGGCCGATCGCGACGGCCGCTGCCGCGTTGCCGCTCGCCGTACCCGCTCTGGCTCGCGGTGCGGGCAACGTGCAGAACGACAACCTGACGGTGTTGGCCATCGGCGTACTCATGCTCTTCCTGGTCCGAGTCATGACCGGCGACCTGAGCCGGCGTACGGCGCTCGGAGCCGGTCTCGCGCTGACCGTGGCGTTGCTGAGCAAGGGCACCGGGTTGCCGCTGATCCCGCTGCTGCCGTTGGCGTACGCCGTCGCGTGGTGGCGGGAGCGCGGCCCGGTGCCGTGGCGGCCGGCACTCGTTGCGCTCGCGGCGAGCGGGATCGGCATCGTCTGGTGGCTGCGCAACCTCGTGGTCTACGGCGCCGTGCAGATCAACGGTTTCGGCGACCACTTCCCGCGTTACGAGTCACGTATCGGCATCAAGCCGGGCCCGCACGACGCCTCGGTGTGGCAGAAGCATTTTCAATCGTGGTACGAGTCGCGCTTCTGGAGCGGCCTCGGCATACTCGACCAGAACGGGCTGCCGCCGCGCATGATTCACGCGCTCAGCCTGCTGGCGCTGATCGGAATCGTGCTCGCGCTCGTCCGCGGGGCCGGCAGGGGCCGCTTCGGCGACCGGCCCGCCCTCGCGACGCTCGTGTTGCCCGTCGTCCTGCTGACCGGGCTGATCATCGTGCACACGCGCGGCTACTACATGCGCACCGGTGTATCGGCCGCAATCCAGGGGCGCTACGCGTTCCCCGCGATTCCCGCGCTGTGCGTGATCGTCGCCATCGGGTACGGGCGGGTCGCCGGCCGCGCGGTGAAGGCCTTACCGGTCGTCGCGCTGCTCGGCGGGCTGTTCGTGCAGGCAACCGCGGTGCGCGGCCTGATGACCGGTATGTGGCTGCCGGTGCCGTGGTCCGGGGGCGGGCGCGTCGAGCGCTACCGCGAAGCTCTGAGCAACATCGCCGCGTGGTCGCCCTGGCCGGTCGGCGTCACGTACACGGCGTTCTTCCTCGCGGCTGCCCTGGTCTTCGTCGCGCTCGCCGTGTCGGTGCTCGGTCTCGCGCGGCAGGCGCGGCAGTCGCGTCCGCCGGCGACCGCCGCCGCGTGATGGCCGAACCATCGGGCGCGACCGGGGATCGCTTCCGCGCCAGCCACTTGTGGCGCGGCGTACCGCTGGTCGTGTGGTTGCTGCTCGCGCTGCATGTGCTGGTGCTCGCGGCGTACTCCGTGCTGATCCCGCAGTACCGATCGCCCGACGAGGCGCAGCACACCGACATGGTCATCCACCTGCAGCATGACCGCCGCTATCCCGCGCCGAAGGCACGGTTCGTCGGTGAGGGGGTCGCGCAGTCGACGGTTCTGGCCGGGTACGGCGACGCGCCGAGTGTCGCGCCGCGCAGCAACAAGCCTTTGACCGCAGGGAAAGCGGCGTCGCACCAGCCGTCGTTCGGCGAACTCGGCGGCGATCGCGCCAGCCGCATCCCCAACCAGATGGGGCAACACCCGCCGCTGTATTACGCCGGCGGGGCGGCCGTCCTGCGCGTCATCCCTGGGGCCGCCCAGTGGCCGTTCGACCGCACGGTCGGCTTCCTGCGCATGTTGTCGGTGCTGATGCTGGCGCCGCTGCCGTTGCTGGCCTTCGCCTGCGTGCGCCGCATCGGTGGCACGGCCGCGGCCGGCGTTGCGGCAGCGGCGTTTCCCATCGCGATCCCGCAACTGGCCAACATCGCGTCGTCGGTCAACAACGACAACCTGCTGACGCTGCTGATCGGCGTCGCCACGGTTCTTGCGGTCTACGTCGTCACCGGCGACACCTCGTGGCGCACGGCAGTGCTGCTCGGCGTCGTCGGCGCGCTCGCCTTGCTGACGAAGAGCCTGTCGCTGTTCGTGCCGCTCTGGTTCGCATTGGTGTACGCCGTCGCGTGGCTCCGCGCGCGCGACGCCGGCGTGCTCCTGCGCGGCGCGGTCGCGGTTGGTCTGCCGGTGCTGATCAGCGCCCCCTGGTACATCAGGAATCTCACCAAGTACGGATCGCTGCAGCCGCAGGGCATTACGCCGGCGCGCTCGCCCAACCAGCCCGATACGCCGTTCACGCTGGCCGACAAGGGCTGGGACTGGCTGACGGACTACGCGGTGCCGCGATTCTCGAGCCGCTTCTGGGTAGAGCTGTCAGTGCGCCGCGAATTGCCTACAGCGCAGTGGATTCAGAGCTGGACCAACGTCGCGACAGCGCTGGTGCTTCTCGCGCTCGTTGCCGGGCTCGTCGTGTCCGCGCGGAACCGGCAACTGCTCCCGGTCACAGCGGCGCTGCTCGCACCGTTCGCCGCGCTGGTGCTGCAGGTCTTCGCGATCACCTGGCGCGAGTACGCGCGCAGCGGCGAGCCGCGCGGTCTGCAAGGCCGCTACTTTTTCCCCGGCGTCGTCGCGTTGGCGGCACTTGCCGCGATCGGGGCGGCCACACTTCTCGGCAGGCGCGAACGCTGGCTGCCCGTCGGCGTACTGGCGGCGGCTTCGCTCTTGCACGCGCGGTCCGTCAGCTCGGTCCTCGACTGGCACTGGAATGGCGCCGCCGATGGTTTGCCCTCCGCGCTGCGATCCGCGGCGGCCTGGGCGCCGTGGCCATCGGCTCTCGTCATGCTCGAATGGCTCGCGGTGATCGCGGTGGCGATCGCCGTCGTACCTGTGTGGCTGCGCGAGCGATGACCGCGGAGGTACTGGAGGGCCGGGCCGACTTCAGCTTCCGCGACCTGCACCGGGGCGTGCCGCTGGTCGTGTGGCTGTTGCTCGCCCTGCACGGGCTCGTTTTCGCGTCGTACGCCGTGCTCGTGCCCTACTACCGCTCTCCCGACGAGATCCAGCACGTCGACATGGCCGTGCACCTACAGCGCGAGACCTCCTACCCGCGCCCGCAGGAGCGGCAGATCTCGCTCGGGGTGATGAACTCCACCGTCGAGGCCGGCTACGGCGCGGAGCCGAGCATCATCTCGATCGACAACCGGCCATTGACGGCTGACCGCGCGCGGTCCCGGGCGAGCCGGCCGACGTTCGACGAACTCGGCGGCGACCAGCCCTACGTCAAGGGCAACCAGATGGGACAGCATCCGCCGCTGTACTACGCCGTCGCGGGAGCTGTGTTGCGACTCGTCCCAGGGTCGTCGCACTGGCCGTGGGATCGGGTCGTGCATGCACTGCGGCTGCTCAGCGTCTTGTTCGTGATTCCCTTGCCGCTGCTGGCTTTCCTCACCGCGCGGCGGCTGGGGGCGGCAGAGGGTGCAGCCGTGACGGCGAGCGCTTTCACCCTTGCGATCCCCGAGCTGGCCGGCATCGGATCGTCGGTCAACAACGACAACCTGCTCGTCCTGCTGGTGGGCTCGGTCACGATGCTCGTCGCCTATGTCGCCACCGGAGACGCGTCACGGCGTACCGCTCTACTCGTCGGCGGACTCGGCGCCGCGGCGCTGCTCACCAAGGGTCTCGCGCTGTTCGTGCCGTTCTGGATCGCGCTCGTCTACGCGATCGCTGCCTGGCGGTACGTCGACGCGCGCTTCGTGCGGCGCGGCGCGATCGCCACTGCCATCGCCGGTGGCGTCGGCGGGTTGTGGTGGCTGCGCAACCTCGTCGAGTACGGCGCCGTGCAGCCACGCGGTCTGGTCGGACCTCCGCTCGCCTCGACTCCGGCTCGCCCGTACACACTCGGCGAGAAGGGCTGGTCGTGGTTCACCGAGGCGGCTGCGCCGCAGCTGTCGAGCAGGTTCTGGGTCGAGCACTCCATCTCGCGCACCTGCACAGGCCCGACGCTGGCGACCTGCAAATCGAATGACGGCGCCGGGTGGATCCAGTCGTGGACGACGGTCGCGACGCTGCTGACCTTGGCGCTCGTGGTCGTCGCTGTGATCGCCTGTGCCCGCCGGCGCACCATCGGCCTCGGACCCGTCGTCGCGATCTCGGTGCCGTTCGCCGCGGCGCTCGCGCAGCTGCTGGTGGTCGACTGGATCGAGTTCTCGCACAACGGCGCGGCGAGCGGTCTGCAGGGGCGCTACCTCTACCTCGGGCTGGTGGGCCTCGGTGTGCTGTTCGGAATCGGTGCGGGGGTGGTTGGCGGCCGGATCCAGCGCTGGCTACCGCTCGTCGTGCTCGCGCTCGCCGCGGTCGTGCACATCCGGACGATCGAGGCCGTGCTGGGTTACCACTGGCGCGGCGACGCCGATGGCATCCGTGCCGCGCTCGACAGTGCCGCTGCCTGGTCCGCACTGCCGACAGCGCTCACCCGCGCGACCTGGGCCGCCGCCGTACTCCTGGCATTGGCCGTCGTCGCCGCCCTGCTGCGTCGGCGCCAGGGTCAGCGGACGGTGTAGCGCAGGCTTACTGTCGACGCTACCGACCGCCAGCCGTCCCACGTGACGCCGAACGTTTCGGTGAAGGCCCGCGCCGGGCGGTTGTTGCCGGCAAGGCGGAACGCGAAGCGCGCGACCTCGCCCGGCTTGACCTCACGCGCACCCTTGCGCGACGCGTTCAGCGTGATGTTCGCCGGCCGGGTCGCCGACAGCCAGGTGGCGTTGCGCGACGGTGAGCCGCCCTTGTGCAAAGCGGTCGCGCGTACGGCGGCGCCGATCGGCCAGGTGACGTTGCCGGTGTTGCGCACCTCGAAGAAGACCGTCGTGCCGCCAGCGCGGGGGACGACGACGTTCTGCGTCGCACGCACGACAGCTCCCGACATGGTGCCGGGCACAACGGTGACCCGGGTCGTCGTACCGGGGCCGTACCAGACGCGCGAGGTCATGTTGACGGGCCGGAAGTTGGCGATGCGCGTGCCTGCTCCGTTGCGGAAGGCACTGATCGGGACGCGGAACTCGCCGATCTCGCCGGGGTAGACGACGTCGCCGCCGCTAGTGGCGTTGCGCACCAGCCGGGTTGTGCGAATCGCGTTGATCCACTGTGGCGTGCGCAGTTTCGAGGTGCCCGCGGAGGTGACGCCGAGGACGTCACTGCCGCCTACCCGCCACGAGTTGGCGCCGAGGTTGCGCACCCGCAACGTGAGCGTCGTCGTACCGCGCGGGTGGTCGACCAGCCGCACAGTGGGCGATGGCGGGGTGACGAGCTCTGCGGCGCGGGAAACCCTCGCGTCGATGCGGGTGACGCGCAGGTTGACGAGGGTCTTGGGCAGCCAGCTCTGCTTGTCCCAGATGAGTTCGAACGTCTCGTTGGTCGACCCCACCGGCTTGTTGTTGCCGTAGAGGCTGAGCTCGACGACGCCGGTTTGCCCGGGTGCGACGAAACGCGAGGTCGGGTCCTCGAGCACCGAGGAGACCTTCGCCGCCTGGCTGCGGGTGACCCAGCTCCTGCCGTACGACGGGCTCACGCGATTGTGCGGGCCGCTTGTGGCGAGGCGTACCGGACCGCCGACCGGCCAGCGGATGTTGCCGGTGTTCTTGAACAGCAGGCGCACCGTCGTACGCCCGGTGCGGGCGACCGCGACCGTGCCATCGCTGGTGACCGCATTCGGGGAGAACGCCGGGCTTGGGCCGATCGCGCCGATGCTCGGGGTGCCGCGCGGCACCCCGTCGAAGACCGGATTGCGCACCGCGAGCCGCCACGTCACCGCCGGGCCGAACGGCGAGTCGCCGTGCATCAGCCGGTACGTCGACACGTAGTTGCCGACGGGGACGGCAGCGACGCCCCACGGGATCTGGATGCGCGCGGTTTGACCCGGCAGGACGCTCGTACTGGTGCCGGTATTCAGGTTGATAGCGAACGAGCCGGGTGTCTTGTCGCCCCCGTTGTAGCGGTCTGCCGAACCCAACGGCGACGACACGGCGAAATGCAACGCCGCCGGGTCCCAGTTGGTCAGGCCGGTGTTCTTCACGTCGACGAACGACGCGACGTTGGTCGCCGGTCCACGGATGACCGTCGGGTTACCGCTGTGCCGGACGACCGTGCCGTCATAGACGGGACGGATCCGCCACCACCGCGAGCGCATGCCGGCAGCCTCGCCCGGCCAGTCGAAGGCCTTGTAGAACGCGTCACCGGTGGTCTCCACCGTCGTCTCGGCGCCGGTGGCCGACGTGCCCTCGAGGCTGACCTGGAGCACCCGGCCGCCCCACTCGCCGTTGCCGTCACGGGAAAGCACGCGCACCCGGGTAAGGCGGCCAACGGCGGGGTAGGCGGCTTCGATCGCCGTCACCGGCACCGACGCGGTCCAGTTGTGCGAGGTGTTGCGCGAGTCGCGCCCGTCGTAGGGGTCGGCATGCGCGCTGAGGTAGGGGAAAACCGGGTGCGCGACGGTCCAGCCGCCGGTCGACGACGAGAACTCGGCGAAGATCGGCGTGCCGCCGTGGGTCCGGACGAGTGCCGTCGTCGCGTCGATCGCCGTGTTGGTCGTTGCCTGCTCGAGTGGTGTGACGGTGCTGCCCGAGTAAAGCGTGCGGCCGCCGTACACCTGGCACTGCGTGCTGTCGCAGATGTCCCACTGCGCGGTGGCGGGCGCGTTGGCGCGCTTGTAGGCGGAGTACGAGCGGGCGGCCACTGATTGCGCCTTCAGCGCCTCGGCGTGGAACCACGAGGGGGACTCGCGCGGTACGACGCCGCGCAGGTAGTCCTCCATGGACAGCACGTTGACCGTTGCCATCGTGGTGGTCGACGTGCGGACGGCGCGCAGGGCACCGCGGTAGTCACGGCGCTTGCCGTCTGGGAAGGACAGTTGCAGCGCGGCGCTGTCGAACTGGATCGGACCGCCGAAGCCGGCGGTGCCACCCGGTGCGTAGTTGGTCCAGCTCGACCCGTCGGGTGACGACTGCACGCGCAGGGTGCCGTCGCCGGCTATCGCAATGCGCCAGCGGGTGATCGCGGCGTCAGCGGGGAGCACCCAGTGACCGCCGGAGGGGATGTCGGTGACCGCGAGGCCCGCGGCGGCGGCCACGATCGTGTCGCTGCCCTCGTCGTCCTCGATGAGCACGCGCATGTCGCCGGTGCCGGAGGCCGCCTGCGCGGTGCCCGGGTAGTAGGTGTTGAGGATGGTGGTGAAGGGGACGCCGGTGATCGCCGCCCCTTGCGACCCCCACTGGCTCAGGCCGCGGCCATGACCCCAGCCGTGCCCGTCAACGACGAAGACGCCGTTCGTTGGCCGCCCGTAGATCTCGTCGGCCTGCGCCTGTGTCGCGGGGACGACCGCCACCACGACTCCCGGGAGGAGGCTGGCGAGGGCAAGGACGGTGGTGCGGAAGCGGCGAAAGCGCATGCGGGCGGCATCTCCGGAGGGGGGGTTTTGGGCTAATAGCCCGAAAGGGGATCTCACCCAGGGTATCGGGTGGTCGCCGTCCTCGCCTGAGAGGTTCGTCCGGTACGGCGGGCGCTGGCGATCGCGACGGCCGCGCAGATCACGTCGCCCACGCTCATGCAGAGCCTGGAAACGATCGCGAGCGCCTCCGGGCCGCCGCCGGCCGCGAAGAACGTGCCGAACACCGCGATGATCACGGCTTCGCGCACACCGATCCCCGCTGGCACGAGGACGGCGAGGAAGCCCACGGTCCACGCGAGCGCGAAACCGCTGATCGCGAGCGCGAACAGCCCCGCGCCCTCCGCGCCGAGATCACGCGCAATCGCCCACGCGTGTACGCCGAAGATCACCCACGCCAGTACGGCCCAGCCGAGCGCGCGCAGCTCGCCGCCACGAGTCAACGGGTGCTCGAGCGGCTCCTTGCGGATCGCCTTGAGCGCTCCGTCGACGAGCCTGCTGAACACGGGCGGATGCAGTACGACGGCCGCGATCGGCAGGAGCAGCAGGACCGGCCAGGCGCGCCGTCTCGCGTCGGCGGAGATGAACGGCACCGCGGCAACGGCGACGAGGGCGCCGGCAACGAGACTTAGCGCGAGCGTGACGAGTCCGGCCGTCGCGGAGCGTTTGCGCGGCACGTCGTGCTCCCGGCCGAGCTCCATCTGGGCGACGACCGGCCAGACGCTGCCGGGAACGTACTTGCCGAGCTGACTGAGGAAGAAGACGCGCGCGGCCGGCCGCAGCTCCAACGGCGATCCGAGGTCGGCGAGCAAGGCCCGCCACGAGAGCATCGTGCAGAACAAGCCGGCGACGACCGACACCAGCGCGAGGGCGACCCACCCGAACGAGAGCTCCGCGAGGTGCGCCTGCACCTTCGACCAGTCCAACGCGAGTTTCACGACGATGACCGCCACGACCGCGACCGAGACAACCCAGCGGAGCACACGGAGGAGTTGCTCGCGCTTCACCCGCAGAGGGTACCGGCGCATGCCATACCAACCGCGAATGCGCGCCACTACCGAGGGCTCTTTGACAGCCATGCTGTTGTCGAGCGCGTAGGTCACCCAGTAAAGGCAACGACAAGCTTCACGGCGGCAACGGCAACGACCGCATCACCGGCGACGACGGCGACGACGCCCTATTCGGGGAGAACGGTGACGACGAACTTATCGGCGGCCCCGGAGTCGACAACCTGGATGGCGGACTTGGCACAAATAAGCTGACTCAATGACACCATCCGCAGTATGACGAACCACAAGTCTCCCTCCCCCAGGTCCGTCGCTCGCGACATAGTTGCCGCCGTCACCTTCGTCGTCTTCATCTGTGTTGGGTTGCTCGCCGGCGCGGCGCTGCTCATCGGCACCTGCTGGCACGACTGCTCTCAGCGCGACCAGAAATTTCAACTTCTACTAGCGCTTGGCTTCGCAGTCGCGATGGGACTCGTGGGCCTCGTCGGCGCAAAAACGGCTCGCGCCGGTTGGCAACCGTATTTCATCTTTCTCGCCGTGACCCTGACTGCCACCGTTGTCCTCGTTCTGGCCTCTAACCACTTCCGATGGGGGTGAGCGGCGCGCCGATGGTGCGTGAAACGGGGCTGACAGGCGTCACGGCCTTCACGATCGGTAGCGACCAAGCTCACCGACCGGAAGGCCTCGCCGGGTGCCCGAGCCTACGGCGTGCGGTGTCGCGCGCTGCCATCAGACTCGCCCTTCTGCTCCCGCTGTGAGCTGCTCGTCGGCCTGGATGGGCTGCATGTGTTCGCCACCAGCTGATCCAATGACACCATCCGACGTATGACGAACGACAAGTCTCCCTCCCCCAGGTCCGTGGCTCGCGACATAGTTGCTGCCGTCACCCTTCGTCCTCTTCATCTGTATTGGGTTGCTCGCCGGTGCAGCACTGCTTATCGGAACCTGCTGGCACGACTGTTCTCGGCTCGACCAAAACGTTCAACTTCTACTGGCGCTCGGCGTCGCTGTCGTGATGGCACTCGTCGGCTTCGCCGGCGCAAAAACCGCTCGCGCCGGCTGGCGACCGTATTTCATCTTTCTCGCGTTGGTCCTAGCTGGCACCGTTGTCCTGGTTCTGACCTACTAGACGACAAGCATCAGCGGGCGGCACGCGTGACCACTTCGCCACTCGCCGCACAGCGGATCGCCCACAGCCGACGCCGATTGACCAACTCGCGGTCAGCGTTGACTCGCGCCCCCCGGCTTACCTAAAGCTGTGTGCTGGGTGGAACTCCGACCCCGCGATAGCGAATGCGAGTCCCGCTCAACGTTCCGGTCCGAGCTGCGGCGCAGCGATCGGCTCTGCCGCCGCGTTGGCGAGGCCTCCGTCGGATCCGGTCTCCACGCCAGCGCCGGCGATCCCCTGAGGGCACCTCCCGGGGTGCCGCTCCCCGTCAGCGCGGCGCGTACATGATGACCCCGACGCCGCACAGGGTGATCAGGGCGCCGGCGACGTCGTAGCGGTCGGGTCGGAAGCCATCCATGACCATGCCCCAGGCGAGTGAGCCAGCGACGAAGATGCCGCCGTACGCGGCGAGGATGCGCCCGAAGTGCGGGTCGGCCTGGAAGGTGGCGACGAAGCCGTAGAGGCCCAGCGAGATGATGCCGGCGCCGATCCAGGCGAGCCCGCGGTGCTCCCGCACTCCTTGCCAGACCAGCCAGGCACCGCCGATCTCGGCGACGGCAGCAACGATGAACAGGGCGATGGACCGGGCGACAGTCATGCGCGCGATCGTAGAGGCCTCCCCGCATCTGCGCGGATTCCGAGTCATGGGCGAGGCGCGACCTCGGCCATGACGTCGAGTCCATCTATCCTCGGGCGCATGTCGGAGTCATCGGAGCGCGCTCGACCGCTGCGCGTGCTGTTCTTCGGGACGTACGACGTGCGCACGCATCCGCGCGTACAGGCGCTGCAAGAAGGCATGCGGGCGGCCGGTGACGACGTGTCCGAATGCAACGTGCCGCTCGGCCTCGACACCGCGGCCCGGGTCCGGATTCTCAAGCGGCCGTACCTGCTGCCGCTGCTGCTGATCCGCCTGCTCAGCGCGTGGGTCTCGCTGTGGCGGCGGGCGCGGCGGGTCCCCCGGCCCGACGCGGTCGTCGTTGGCTACATGGGGCACTTCGACGTGCTACTCGCGCGCCGTCTTTTCAGGGGGGTGCCGATCGCGCTCGACCACATGATCTCGGCGGGCGACACGGCCCTCGACCGCGGTGAGCGGCCCGGCCTGAAGGTCCGCGCGCTGCTCGCCCTTGACCGCGCCGCGCTGTCGGCGGCCGACGTACCGTTCGTCGACACCGTCGAGCACCTCGAGGTCGTGCCGGCCGACCTGCGCGAGCGCACCGTCGTCGTGCGGGTAGGGGCGCCGGAATACTGGTTCACCGAGCCGGTCGCCGACGAGCGGACCGGGCCGCTGCGGGTCGTCTTCTTCGGGCTCTACACACCGCTGCAGGGCGCGCCCACGATCGGCGCGGCCCTCGGAGCGCTAGCCGACGCCGAGATCGACGTGACCATGTACGGCACGGGCCAGGATCACGAGGCCACCCGGCGCGCCGCGCGCGGCAACGAGCGGGTCAGCTGGGTCGACTGGGCGGACTCGTCGGAGCTGCCGGCGATCGTCGCGGCCCACGACGTATGCCTCGGCATCTTCGGCACCGGCACGAAGGCGCGGCGGGTCGTGCCGAACAAGGTCTTCCAGGGCGCGGCCGCCGGATGCGTCATCGTGACGAGCGATACTCCCCCGCAGCGTGAGACGCTCGACGGCGTCGCTGTTTTCGTCCAGCCTGGTGACGCGGCCGGTTTGGCGGCCGCGCTGCGTGAGTTGGCCGCCGACCGCGAACGCACGACGAAGCTGCGCCGCGCGACCTATGAGCGAGCCGTGGCCGAGTTCCGCCCGGCGACCGTGGTCGCACCGTTGCGAGAAAGGCTCCTGACGTGGCCGACACGGTAGCTCTGCCCCCGCTCACACCGATGGCGTGGCTGCGGTGGGATCTGGTCTCCCGCATGCTCGACGACGTCGAGCCGCTCAGCTCGATCTTCGAGATCGGCGCCGGCCAGGGCAGCTTCGGGGTGCGCCTCGCACACCGCGCGCCGTACCTCGGGGTCGAACCCGATGCGTCGTCGTACGCCGTCGCCGCCGAACGTGCCGCGGCCCTGCCCGGGCGGGCGCGTGTCCTGCACGGCGACAGCTCGCTGGTCGACCGCGACGAGCAGTTCGATCTGGTCTGCGCGTTCGAGGTGCTCGAGCACATCGAGGACGACGTCGCGGCACTCAAGGACTGGTCGTCATACGTCCGGCCCGGCGGTCACATCATGCTGAGCGTGCCGGCGTGGCAGGAGCGGTTCGGGCCGATGGACAAACTCGTCGGGCACTTCCGCCGCTACAACCCGGAGCAGATGCTCGCGGTGCTCACCGCAGCCGGCTTCAGTGCGCCGGTGATCCATCTTTACGGTTTCCCGCTCGGGTACGTGCTGGAGTTCGGTCGCAACCGCGTGGCGAGCAAGCGCCTGGGCGAGGCGCCCACCGACATCGCCGAACGGACCAGCGGATCGGGTCGGCTCTTCCAGCCGACCAAAGGCGCGATTGCCGCCGCGACAGAGTTCGGCACGGCGCCGTTCCGCATGCTCCAGCGGCCCTTCCGCACCAAGGGCACCGGCCTGGTGGCTCTGGCCCGCCGTCCGCTCTAGCCGCGCGGGTGTCGAGTGGGTGACGGGTGCCTCGAGTCGGCAATCAGAAGGGCGCGGACGCACTTGGTGGAACCGTCAGCTTGTCTGGCGACACTGAAAGGTTGACGAGAAGACCCGTGCGGGTCAACGTTGCTCGATCCGGTTCGACTCGGTTCGATCGATTCGAGTTGGTCAGCGGATCAACAAGGGATCTCCATGTCTGAGTCCACACCAGACGGCGCACGCGTCCTACTCGCTGCACCGCGCGGGTTCTGCGCCGGCGTAGAGCGCGCCGTCACGATCGTAGAGCGGGCGCTCGAGGTTTACGGATGCCCGGTGTATGTACGGCGGCACATCGTGCATAACGTCCATGTCGTGGAGAGGCTCCGGGAGCTGGGTGCCGTCTTCGTCGAGGAGACGACGGAGGTGCCGCAGGGCGCGGTCGTAGTATTTTCGGCGCACGGCGTGGCGCCCTCCGAGTACCAGGAGGCCTCCCGCCGCAACCTCACGGTGATCGATGCGACGTGCCCCCTGGTCACAAAGGTGCACCGGGAAGCAACACGGCTTCAGGAAGCCGGGTACGACATCCTCCTCGTCGGCCAGCCCGGCCACGACGAGACAGTAGGCACACTGGGCGTGGCCGCAGGGAACATCCAGATAGTCGACCCGTCCGAACCGGTGACACCCGTCGAGGTAGGCGACAAGTCCCGCGTGGCCTGGCTCTCCCAGACGACGCTGTCCTTCGACGAGACGGAGTCGGCCGTACGACAGCTTCGAGAGCAGCTGCCGCACCTGGTTGATCCCCCCAGTGACGACATCTGCTACGCAGCAGAGAACCGGCAGAACGGCGTACGCGCAATTGCCAGGCAGTCGGATGTGGTCCTCGTTGTCGGCTCTGCCCATTCGCACAACTCCGCCATGCTCGCGCGAGTCGCGCGGGAACATGGGGCAGGAGCAGCCTTTCTCGTCGACGGACCGGACGATGTCGACACCCGGTGGTTGACCGGCGCGACCACGGTGGGCTTGACCGCGGGCGCCTCCACACCGGCCGACCGGGTGTCCGACGTACTGAACTGGCTCGTTGCCCAGGGCTACGGCGACGTGACCGAGGTTCAGGTCGCGCGCGAAACGCAGCAGTTTGCCCTGCCCGCGCCGTTGCGCGACCCGGCGTAGGGCAGTCACGGACTCGGCGGAAGTCCGCGTCGGCGCTGGCCGCGGTGTGCATCGCGATGCGTCGTACGCCGGGGCGCGGGTAGTCGTCGTACCGGGCGCTACTCCGACAGTGGATCCGGCAGATCTGGCGGCGGTCTTCTCGGTGACCGCGCGGCGCTGGCCGCTACCAGCGCGGCCGCGGCGGCCTTCTCACTGGCATTCGGCTGATGCGTGCGGCAGTTTGCAGGATTGACGCCCAATGCCACTCACGCACCTCGATCACCTCGAGTGTCGAGGTCTTGCCCGCCCCGTTGGTGCCCAGAAGCGCGAACAACTCGCCGCGGCGTACCGAGAAGCTCACCCCTCGGACGGCGTCGAACCCCTTCTTGCCCCTGCTGTCATACCTGCGAGGACTCACCTGTTCCGCTGGCCTCCACACGCCAAAGGCATGACAGATGTCACCGCACCGCCGTCGTACCCAGGACCGCGACTGGCTAGGTGCTGGCGCGGGATCTCACGACGAGGTCGGCGAGCAGCGCGAGAGCCGCTATCTGGAAGCCGGTGAGCAGCGCCAGAACTGTCGAGCCGGTCACCCGGCCCGAGTGCACGATCACGTCGTAGATGAGCTTCCCGACACCCAGCGCCATGATCCACATCGCGATGGGCATGAGCACCTTGAGCGGGTTGAAGTACATGACCATCCGCAGCACCTGCATGATGTAGCGGTAAGCGTCCTTGGTGAAGTGGAACTTCGACTTGCCGGCCCGCTTCGCGTACTCGATCGGCTCGTAGCGGACGTCGTGGCCGTTCGACAGGAACGACACAGTCAGCGTCGTGACGCACGAGAAACCCGCCGGCAGCAAGCGCAGGTAGGGCTTGGCAACGTCGCGGCGGAAGACGCGCAGGCCGCTGTTGAGGTCGGGGATGTGCGACTCGGTAAGCCGCGACGCGATCTTGCGGATCATCCACTTCGCAGGCACGCGCAGGAGCTTGTAGGTGCCCTCCTCGGTCGTGCGCGCGCCGACGATCTGGTCGTACATCGTGTCTTCGTCGAGCATCTGCACGAACTCAGGGATGCGCTCATTCGGGTAGGTCATGTCGGCGTCGGTCCAGGCCACGATCGCGCCGCGAGCGTTCTGGCTGCCGATGCGCCGGATAGTGCCCGAGCCGCCGTTGCGGTGCCGCGGCAGGTAGCGCATCCGCGGGAAGCGGCCCGACTTGGCGGCAGCGGAAAGGATGTCGCGCGTGCCGTCGGACGAGCAGTCGTCGTACACGTCGAGGTCGTAGGTGTAGCCGCTGGCGTCCATCGCCGCGGTGATCCGCTCCAGCTCGGCGAGGACGTGCCCCTCCTCGTTGTAGCAGGGCAGCACGATCGTGACGTCGGGCACGGGCCCGCTGTTGCGGTTGGCGCGCTGCACCGACTCGGCCTCGCCGGTCTCGGCCGCTGACAGGCCTTCGAGCGACACGCTGCGTTCGGCAGACGTCGTCATATCAGTGCTACTCCCGGTTTCAGCGGCCCGCTGTGGCTATTAGCGCTGGCCAGGATACCGCCCGGGCGGTCTCCGTCCGCAGCCGGAGCGTCAGTCCCGATTGCGGTCGCGCTTCCAGTTGCGGACCTTCTTGGCCGCCACGAAGGCGGGATAGATCGGGGTCTTGCGCAGCAGGGACAGGCGGCGCTCCTGCATCTGGACGACGTTCTCCAGGTGGTTGACGTACGCCTCCAGGTCGGCGAAGTGGATGTCCGGGAAGAGCTTGCGGCTCGATCCGGTGACGAAGGCTCGGTTCTTGTCGTCCATCAGCGCGCGGGTTTCCTCAGTGAGCCGACGGCCTCGCGGCCGCAGCCCGCGCGCGTCGTCCCACTGCCACGGCTTGGCGATCACCCGCCGCAAAGGCGCCACCGCGCCTTGCCAGGTGAACCGCTTCGCGACCTCTCCGGCGTTGGCCGCGCAGTCCGCTCGTAGCGCCGGGCTC
>JBKJZO010000069.1:0-35226 GCA_046715235.1 Mycobacteriales bacterium | reverse complement strand
GGGCACCGACGACCTGGTCGACCCCGGGGTTGTCGAGCAGGTGCTGCACGAACTCCGGGATCCGCTCGTTCGGGTAGGTCATGTCGGCGTCGGTCCACGCGACGAGCCGGCCGCGCGCGTTCTCACTGCCGATGCGGCGGATGGTGCCCGAGCCGCCGTTGCGCGCCCGCGGCAGGTAGCGCATCCGGGGGAAACGGCCCGACTTGTACGCCGACGCGAGGATGTCGCGGGTGCCGTCGGACGAGCAGTCGTCGTACACGTCGAGGTCGTAGGTGTAACCGCTCGCGTCCATCGCGGCCGTGATGCGCTCGATCTCGGCGAGTACGTGACCCTCTTCGTTGTAGCAGGGCAGGACGATCGTCACGTCGGGGCTCTCGCCGTCGGCGCCGACCGGTGCGGCGTGAGCCGTCTCGAGGCCGAGAGTGGGCAGCGGTGCCTGCCCGTCGACCTCACTCGGCATGCTGGTCACGGACACGCTGCGTTCGGCAGACGTCGTCATCTGAGCGCTACTCCTGGCTTTGGCGGCGCGCTGTGGCGCGAAATGAAGCCGGCGAAGATGCAGCCGTGCCGGCCAGGATACCGCGAGCGTTCCGCTACAGCTTGAGGAACAGCGACTGTGCGGGATCGGACCGGGACGCATCCACCCCGTCGCCACCCGTGAAATCGACCCGCTCCTGTCCCGCCCAGTCGGCGATCGGCCCGCCGTCATTGCTCAGGTGCCGGTACGCCGAACCGTCCCAGCCGAACTGGTACACGCGATGCCGGTCGGGATAGAAGCCGGTGTACTCGCCGTTCTGGGTCAGCTGCTTGCTCATTGCATTGTTGAAGAAGACGTTCTGCGGGCCGGTCGCTCCCGACCACTTCACCGCCTTGGGTCCCGCGCCCCACCAGATCGGGTACCAGGAGGAGTCGTCCGGGCCGCCGCCGCCCTCGTCGCCGCAGTTGGTCCTGCAGTTTCCTGGCCGGTGCTCGAACGGCACCCGCACGGTGTTGCGCTCGAACAGGTTCCTTCGTTCCCAGCCTCCGTGCAGGTTGAGATCGGAGTCGAAGTCGTTGCCGATCACCACATTGCCGGACGCGGACCACTGGAACGTGAAGTGCCTCAGGTTGCGCGACACGTTGCCGGCGTAGAGCGAATCCCAGACCCGGGAGCCGCGAAGGTAGCCGTTGCCGCCCTTGCCTTTGTTCCACGCGCCGTTGAGGTTGGCGCCCACGATCTCGATGTTCTTGGCTTCCTCGGTGACGATCGGGTGCGAGCCGGTCATGTGCGTCGCGATGCCGCGAATCCAGCAGTCGACCGCCCACTTGAGGACGATGCCGTTCATCTCGTCGGCGGGCGACAGATTGCCGTAGTCGTGCGCGGCCGGGCCTGCGTCGAGCCCCGAAACAACCTGCGTCAGGTGGAAGTTCTCCAGCCCCACGCCCAGCACCGGATCGACCAGCGGTGCCGCGTTGCTCTCATAGGTCTTCCCGTCGATCTGCGCCGAGCCGTCCGATGTGGAGTCGACCGGCACGTCGTACTCGATCGGCTTGTCGATGGTGATGGTGCGCGCGCCGGCGTCGACCGCGGTGATGCCGAAGATCTGCTGGCGCATGTGCAGGTTCTGCAGTTTCCCGCCGTCGGCCGCCGCCTGCTGCAGGCGGTAGAACTCGATCGAGTTGGCCGCCCGGACGTTGACGTATCCGCCGACGGTGAAGTGCGTCATGTCGGACTTGGCGGCCAGCGGGATCACGGTGTCGCCGGTACGCGCGGCAAATCCTTCATCGCCCGGCCTCTCCCGCAGCTTCGCGCCGGCCTTCCAGTGCGCGTTGACGCTGCCTTCGAAGATGTCCTTGCGGTTGGCGGGAGCGGCGGCGTAGTCCTTGCGGTAGTCGTCGTGCACTTCGCGTGACTGCACCCGGAACAGGCCGCGCCCCGGCCAGAGCCAGCCGCCGTTGCCGCCGGAATGGTCCATCGCGTCCGGGTCCCAGGTGCTGCCATCTCGCGTGAGCCCGTCGTACCGGGTGTTGTCGTCCGGCCGGAAGACGATTCTGGTGCCGGTCGCCGGGTCGGCGCCCCCGCCGCGGATGATCAGGAAGTCGGCGTCGACGTTGATCTGCCTGGTGATGTCGAGTACGCCGGCGGGCAACGTGATCAGCGACAGCTTGCTGTAGGAGGCAGTCGGCGAGCAGTCCTTCTTGATCCTGTCGATCGCCGCCTGCAAGCCGTTCGAATCGTCGACGTTGTCACCGGGCGTCACGGCAGCGGCGATCCGGCACCTTGGGTCAGGGGTGACATTGGAATCCGCGGGGAGGCCGGCGCCCTGCCTGAACCCCGCCTTCGACCAGTTCGGCAGTCCGGGGACGGGCGCCCTGCGGTTCGCGGGGCGGGTGTCGAGCTTGGGTAAGGCCACCTGGGTCAATGGCGGGGCAGACAGAGTCGACGCCGGCAGGGTGGACGCCGGCAGAGTCGACGCCTGATCGGTCCGGCTCCGCGCAGGTCCGGTTTCACCGGATTGCGACACGACGAACGCGACCACGCACGCGACCACGACGATGAACGCCGTCAGGCCGAGCAGTGTTCGCCGGCCGCGCGGCTCAGTCAGCGTTTCGAACCCCGGCGCCAGTCGCGGACCTTCTTGGCTGCGACGAACGCGGGGTACAACGGCGTCTTGCGCAGCAGCGACAGCCTGCGCTCCTGGCTCTGCACGACGTTCTCGAGGTGTGTGACGTACGCCGCGAGGTCGGCGAACTGGACGCCGGGGAAGAGCGTGCGGGTCGAGCCGGTGCCGAACGCCCGGTTGCGGTCGTCCATGAGCCGGCGTTGCTCCTCGGTCAGCCGGCGCCCGCGCGGACGCAGGCCGCGAGCGTCGTCCCACTGCCAGGGCGCGGCGACGACACCTCTGATCGGCGCGACAGCGCCCTGCCAGGTGAACCGCTTGGCGACCTCACCGGCGTTACCGGCGCACGTCGCGCGTAGCTCGGCGCTCTTGAGCAGGCGAACCATCGCGCCTGCGAGCGCGGGCGGGTTTCCGGGGGGCACGACGATGCCGAGGCGCTCGTCGCGCACGAGATCCGACAGCACATCGCCCTCGGTTGCGACGACCGGCAGCTTGGCCCACAGGTAGTCGAGGACGCGGGTGCGGAACGCGAGCCGCGTCTCGGCCAGGTCGCGCACCGCTGTGACAGCGATGTCGGCCTCGAGCAGGTAGGCCTCGCGCAGGTCGTACGGCGCCCAGTCACCGAAGATGACCGACTTGCCGGCGAGCCCGAGCTCCTGCGCGCGGCGTTTGGCCATCTCCGCGACGCGCATGACCTTCGCGCCGCCGGTGTCGAGCTGGAAACCGAGGAAGTAGAGCTTCGCGTTGGGCACCTGGTCGACGACCACCTTGAACGCGTCGATGACGCTGAGCGGGTCGAACCAGTCCCATGTGCCGCCGCCCCAGAGGACGACGAGATCGTCGGCGGCGATGGCCGGATGCACTCCCTTGAGCACCGGTTTGACGTGCTGCGGCGCACGCGCCGGAAGCCCGAACGGCACGACGTCGATGAGCTTGCGCAGCGTCGGGTCGAGTGCGTACTGGCCCTGCGTCAGGCGGTCGCGCGCGGAGAGCATGCCCAGCCAGTAGTCGCGCTGCCGCTCAGAGGCGCAGATGAAGAAGTCGCCTTCGTCGAGCAACTCGTTGAGTACGGCGACGTCGCCCGCGAGTGCCGCGTCTCCGCGCGGCTCGTCGGTGTGCAGCTCGATGTTCTCGAACAGCCAAGGGTCGTAGAGGTCGACGACGACGACGGTCGGAACCCTTTTGAGCGAAGGGTTCTTCGCGATCGTGTAGCCCTGCACGAGGATCACGTCAGCGGTCTGGGCCAGTGCGAACAGAGCCGCCTCGTCGTCGTACGGCTCGAGGGTCACCCCCGGTGCGTCGAGGGTCGACTCGACCGGTACGGCGACGGTGACGTCCGCCGTACCGGCGAGGGCCTTGGCGATCTCCCAGGCGCGGATGGCCGGGCCGCTCATCTTCTCGGCGATCGGGTCGTTGGCGATGATGAGCACCCGGCTCGCGCGGGCCTTGGTGTGGACCCTGTCGAGTCCGAAGGCGGTGACGAGTCGCTCCTGCAGCTCGGCGTACTCCCGCTGCGGCAGCACCGGCCAGAAGGGCCGGCCGAACTTCGCGAGCACCTCGTCGTCGCCGCGCCGCCGGGCGCGCTGGATGGTCGCGCGCGTCTCGAGCACCCGATCGAGATCGGCCACGATGTCGCCGACCGCATGCAGGTGCGCCAGGGCAACCCGTTCGATCTCCTCGGTCGCGCCGACGTCGCCGCCGATCTCGTACGCCGGCCGGTTGAGTCCGCCGCCGCGCATCAGGGTCCGCTGGATGAGCAGCATCAGCGCGGGACCGAGGACCTTGTGGAGGTTGACGTCGTCGTAGTTCTTCAAGACGGTGCGCAGCGCGTTGCGCTCGTAGAGCAGGAACCGCTGGTGCGCAGGGAATCGCGACGACGTGCCGTGCATGCGGTGATAGGCCTTGGCCTTCGCGGCGAACACGACACGGAAGCCGAGCACCCACAGGCGCCAGCCGAAGTCGACGTCCTCGAAATAGGCGAAGAAGGCGTCGTCGAACCCGCCGGAGTCGAGGTAGGTCTTGCGGTTGACGAGCATCGCGCCACCGCAGGCGAACAGGATCTCCTTGCCGTCCTCGACGTCGCCCGACGCTGCGGGCATGCCGTAGCCGATCTGCTGGCCCATGCCGTAGAAGTTGACCGCGCCTTCGCCGAAGTCGAGCCGCTCGCCGTCCCACGACAGGATCTGCGCCGCCACACAGACAGCTCCGGTCGACGGGTCGTAGTGCTCGACGAGCCGATCGATGAAGTCGGGATCGACCCGCGCGTCGTTGTTGAGCATGACGACGCACTCGGCATCGGCGGCGCGCGCGGCGGTGTTGACCGCCGGGGAGAAACCGGTGTTGGTGTCCTGCGGCAGCACGCGTGCCCATGGGAAGCGCTCGGCGAGCAGCTCGAGGGAGCCGTCTGTCGAGGCGTTGTCGACGACGATGACGTCGAGCAGATCCTTCGGATAGGTCTGCGCCGCAAGGGATGTCAGCGACTCGGCAAGCTCGTCACGGCTGTTGAGGTTGACGAGGATGACGGCGACGGAAGGCCGCGCGGTCGACGTACCGGCGTCAAGTGGTGTGGGTGTGCTCGCGGCTAGCTCGACGGCTCCGTCAAGTGCCGCCAGCAGGTTAAGGGCGGCCACCTGTACGGGTGCTTCGCCGCGGCCCTGCGCCTCTGCCCATTGGCGCACATTGGAGTCGAGGAGGTCGGCGACTTCCCCCTTGGGGAGCGCCTTGGTGATCTCCCAGCCGATCTCGGTCAGGCGCGCGAGATCGCCCTCGACGTCTCCCGGCTCGGCGAGCGGGTTGAACTCGGGGTAGTTCTTCGCCGGCGGGCGCATGACGATCGCGCGACGGTAGTGAGGGCCGCGGCGGTCCTCGACTCGCAACGTGGTGTTGAACATCGTGTCGATGCGGCGATCGAGCTCGAGCCGCTGCTCACTGGTGTTGTGGCCCTTGATGAGCATGAACGGCAGCCAGTGGTAGAGCCATCCGTCGCCGTGCGCCTTGTGCTCGACGCCCCGCTCGTCGAGCAGCTGCAGCATCTCGTCGAGCACCGGGAGGCCGCACTCGGCATGCTCGTCGAGCTGCACGAGCCCGTGGCCGAACCGCGCGACGTAGTAGGCGTTGACGATGTCCTCGCACCGCGTGGCGCGCGGGTCGGCGAACGGCGCCACGACGAGGACTGGGCCTTTGCTGACCCGAAGCAGCTCGTCGAAGAACTCACCCCGGCGGTCGTTGGGCAAATGCTCGAGTACGTCGTGCGCCGCGACCAGGTCGAACGATCCGTCAGCGAAGGGCAGCTGGAAGCCCGACCCGATGACGTGCTGATGGCCGGAGTACGTCGACGGCGACTCGGCGTAGATGTCGATCGAGACGGTGCGGTCGCCGGGGAACAGCTCGGCCATCGTGCCGTAGGGGTCGCCGACGTCGAGGATGCTGATCGGCGCCGCGCCCATGGCCTCGCGCCGGAGCCGCCACAGGTAGGTGTAGCGGGCGTAGCGGTCGAAGGACGTCGTCAGGAGTGGTTCCACGGCCAGCGAGCCTACCGGCCCGCCGCACCCCAGCCGTTCAGGCCCAAGATGATCAAGTTGTCGAAGCGACCGCCGAATTCGTGCGTGTGGATCGGGACAACTTCGACAGGTTGATCCACAGATTCGGTTTCGCGCCGGCTGGAGCACCCTCCCGGCGCAAGCATGCCCCGATGGCGGAGTCCTGGGAGCAGTTGCTGGAGCGGCAGCACGGCGTCTTCACGGTTTCCCAAGCGGCTGAGCACGGCAGACCACCTGACCTTCTGCGCGATCTGGAAAGCGAGGGGCTCTACCGCACGGTTGCGCCGCACACGATGTACGTCGCCGGTGCTCTCGAGCTGCCGACGAGCGCCCGGCTGTGGATGGCGGTGCTCACACTCGAAGGAGCCGTGCTCAGCCATACGACCGCGGCCCGCCTCTGGGATCTCCGGGTGCCGGACAGCGACGAGATCCACATCACCGTCCTTCGCAAGAAGTGCAGTCCGCGCGAGGGGATCACGGTCCACACCGTGACCACTCCACTGGACGGCGCCGACTGGGCGGCGCGCAGCGATCTGCCCGTCACATCACTGGAGCGCTCGCTGGTCGATGCATTCGGGGTGCTTGAGAGCGCGGACGCGCGCCAGACCCTGGTGGCGGAAGCGTTCCGCAGCAACCGCACGTCAAGGGGCGACTTTCACGAACGATCTTGCGCATGCCTCAGGTACGCCGCCGCTCAGAGTTGTTCCGAACCGTCGAGATGGCCTGCGGCGGCAGTCACTCGGGCGGCGAGATGCGGCTGTACGACTTCATGGCCCGCTGGTCACTCCCAACACCCGTTCGGCAACATGTGCCGCAGCTACCGCGGGGGCGCAGGTACGTCGACTGCGCACTGCCGTCGTACAAGATCGCTATCGAGTACGACGGCCGCCACCACCTGACGGATGCGCAGCGGCACGACGACCAGCTCCGCGACGAAGCCCTCCGCCGGCTGCAGTGGGTCACGATCCGCGTCAGCGACCGGCGGCTCAGGGACGAGCAGAGCCTGGCCGGCGACATCTGGGCGAACGTCGTCGAGCAGGCACAGCGCTTCGGGATCGAACCGCCGCTGCCGCCGCGGCTCCAGGCGTAACGATCAAGTTGTCGAAGTCGCGCCCGGAACCACGCTCGTTCACGGGGACTGGCTTCGACAACTTGATCGTCTTGCTGCCGCTTTAGGTGCCGATTACTCCGCAGTTGTCCTTGGTCACTACGACTGTGGCCGAGCGGGGCGTCGTGATGCCGTCGAGCCGCGGCCACGTGCTGCCGCCGCCCTCTCCCGGGTGCTGGAGGTTGACGAACATCGTCCGCTGGTCCGGGGTGGTGATGACCCCGGTGACCTCGCAGGCCTTGACCCCGGTGAAGAAGCGCTTGATCTCGGGCGCCCCTTCAGAGTCAGTGACGTTGGGATTCGCAGCCAGCATCTGGTCGTTCGCCCCCGTTGGCTGCGCTCCGTCGGTCTGGATCCAGACCCGGCCGTCGCAGTCGGCCCAGAGGCCGTCGGGCGAACCGAACGCGTCGGCGTCCTCGATCGTGGACCCGTCACCACTCGACCGGCCCGCCCCCGCAAGCAGGAACAAGTCCCATTCGAACGTCGTCGCCGCGTGGTCGCCGCGGTGCTCGGACCAGCGAAGGATGTGACCCGACGGGTTGGGCTTGCGCGGGTTAGGGGCGTTCTCGACCTTCGCCGAACTGGTGTTGTTCGTGAGCGTCAGGTAGACCATGCCGGTCGTGGGATCGACCGTGGTCCACTCCGGCCGGTCCATCGGCGTTGCGCCGAGCGCCGTCGCGGCGAGCCGCGTTTTGACCAGCACGTCACCCTGGTCGGCGAAGCCGTTCGCTTCGGTGAGCGGGCCGGAGCCGTGTACGAGCGGGAGCCATTCGCCCGAGCCGTCGTCGTTGAACTTGCCGACGTACAACGTCCCGTTGTCGAGTGGGCTACGCCCGCGAGCGAGCATGGATTCCCAGTTGCCGGCGCTGACGAACTTGTAGACGTACTCGTTCACCTGGTCGTCGCCCATGTAGACGACGACTCGACCCCGCTTCGACACGTGCGCGAACGCGCCCTCGTGCTTGAGCCGGCCGAGGGCCGTGCGCTTGACCGGGGTCGACATGGGATCGAACGGGTCGATCTCGACGACCCAACCGTGCCGGCTTGGCTCGTTCGGGTCGGCTGCCGTGACGACGAAGCGCGGGTCGTTGGTGGCCCAGTTGTTGCGGTCGCCGCCGATGCCGTACCGCGTGTTGAGCGCTGCGTGCTCGGCGTCGTACGCCCCGGGGTTGACCTGGAAGTAGCCGTTGAAGTTCTCCTCGCACGTGAGGTAGGTGCCCCACGGGGTGTAACCGTTGGCGCAGTTGTTGAACGTGCCCAGCGGCGTGCGCCCGGCCGGGTCGGCGGCGGTGCGCAGCAAGCGGTGACCGGCGGCCGGCCCGGAGAACACCATCTCGGTGTTGGCGGTGATCCGGCGGTTGCGCTTCGAAGGAACGACGTGCCACTCGCCGTGCTCGTCGCGCTCGATCTCCACGACGCTGACGCCGTGCGCGTTCTGCGACTTGCGCACCATCTCGAGCGTCCACGACGCCTTGGGCGGGACCGTCGTCGTACCGGTGTGGAGGTAACCCTCGTCCGTGTACTCATGGTTGACGGCGATCAGACCCCGCTCACTCTCGCGCCGACCGCGGCGCAGCGGGAAGTAGTGCATGCCATCGTGGTGCATGCCGATCTGCTCGGCCTGCTCCGCCGCCGTGTTGCCGCCGGGCACGAACGCCGGGAAGCTGCCGAGGATCGGCGTACCCCACGGGATGAACGCCCGCGCGGTGTAGCCGGGAGGTACGACGACGTCGTCGCTGTAACCGAGCGGGATCGCGTCGTAGCCGAGGAGGTGACGACGTCGCGTCTTCGCGTCGCCGTGCGCGTACGCCGGCGAGGTTGCGATCCCGGTCGTCAGGAAGCCTGCGGCGAGCGCCATCCCGCCGCCCAGCACGGACCGCCGTGACAAGCGCGAGGTGATCAACGTGCTCATGTGCGGCTCGGTGGCAGGGTTCAGCGCCGCTTCGTCGTCGTAGATCGCGGTCACGAGTCACTCCTCGGTGGGATGAAATCGAGTCCCACGAAACGTAAGAGCGCACCATGGCCGGCCACCGACCGCGCGGTAAACGTCGCGTGTCCGCTGGATGTATGGGGCCACGCGACTGCCGAGGCGGCGCCGGGTTAACGATCAGGTTGTCGAAGTCACTGCCCAAATTCACGCTCGCGCTCGACGACGTGCTTCGACAACTTGATCAACTGGCCGAATTGAGGCCCATGCACGCGGGACAGCTAGCGCGAGCGGGACAACCTCGCGAGGCGGCCCGTCGCGCGTCGCACCACCTCGCGGACGCCGCCTTGGCGCAGGTAGCGGCGCAGCAGTGCGAAGTCGCCGATCGGGTTACGGCGCGACTGGCCGGGGCCGGTGGTCATCGGGTGCAGCAACGGCTCGGGACCCAGGCCTGCGACGAGGTCGGCAGCGCGGCGCGGGTCGCGGCAGAACTGCACCAGCGGCTGCAGCGCGCTCGCCCACTGGTAGCGACGCGAGATGCCGGCGATGTTGTCGCGGCACAGGGCCGCGAACGCGTCGTCGTCGAGCAGGCGCAGCAGCGCGTCGGCCAGGCCTTCGACGTCCTCGGGCGCGACGGTGACGCCCAGCGCCTCCGCCTCGATGACGTCGGCGAGCGCATCGCCGCGCGTTGCGACGACGGGCAGCCCGGCCCAGAAGTAGTCGAGGATTCGGGTGCGGAACGAGAACGCCGTCTCGACATGGTCCAGATGCGTCGACACACCGATGTCGGCGTCGAGCAGGTAGTTGGCGCGGTCGTCGTACTCCACCCAGCTCTCGTTGAAGAAGACATGTGTGCCGGTGAGACCGAGCTCGTCGGACAGCTCGCGCGTCGCGCCCGCCATGCGCATCTCGGGCACGTCCGGGTTGGGGTGCGCGAGCCCGAGGAAGAAGAGTCGTACGTCGGCGCGCTTGTGCCGCACGCGATCGACGGCCCGCAGCAGCGTCAACGGGTCGAACCAGTTGTAGATGCCGCCGCCCCAGAGGATCACCTTGTCCGCGGCGCCGATTCCCGGGACCGAACCCTTGATCGCCGAGCGGGTACGCACGGGCGGAGTGTCGGAAACGCCGAACGGCACGACAGCGATCAGCGACTGCATGGTCTCGTCGTCGTCGTACGTCAGCGGGTTGACCCGGCCGAGCGCGGCGAGCTGACCGAGCCAGAAGTCGCGCTGCTTGTCGGACGCGCACATGAGGAAGTCGGCGCGGCGGAGCTGCTCGTTGAGCGTGTTGACCGAGTTGATGACGGCGGCGTAGCGCTCACGCTCACCGAGATCGCGCGCCTGCTCTAGCTGCTCCAGGTGGAACGGGTCGTAGATGTCGACGACCAGCACTTTGCGGCTCTTCTTCAGCCAGGGGTAGACCTCGAGCAGAAACCCCTGGAACACAAGGACATCGCACCACTCCTCGAGCTTGCGCAACTCGCGGTAGCCGTTGACCGAGCGAACGCGGAAACGCGGGTGGGTGACCTCGCAGACCTGCGTCGTGATGAGCTCGACCTCGTGCTCCTCCGAGAGCGCCGTGGCGATCTCCCACGCGCGGATCGCGGGGCCGGCCATCTTCGGCGTCAGCGGGTCGCCCGTGACGACGACGACGCGCCGCCTGGTCGCGAAGTGCTCCTCGATGCCCATCGCCTCGACCACTGCGCGGTATCCCTTCAGGTAGTCACGGTCGCCCTCGGCCGGCTCGAGTGCCTGACGGAACAAGGGAAACAGGTCCCGGTCGCTACGGCGACGCGCGGCCTGCACCCGCTCACGATCAGCCATCAGCTCCGGCAGCTCGGAGACGAGGGCGTCGATGGCGAAGACCGGCGCGAGCGCCCGCTTCGACACCGGCAGCGAGTCCTCCCGCTCGTTCCCTGCACCCCGCGAGAGGTCGAGCACCGTGGTGTCGACGTCACCTCGAGCCATCCCCCGGCGTACGGCGAGCGCCAGCGCCGCGGGTAACACGCGTGCCAGCGTCTGGTCGTCGTAGTTCTTGACCATCGAGTAGAGCGCGTTGCGCTCGAGCAGGAAGTCCTCGCGCCACTGCCCGTACTTCTTCATCGACGCGTGGTGCTTGTGAAAAGCGATCGACGTGGGCACGTAACGCACCCGGTGCCCGAGCAGGTTGAGCCGCCAGCCGAGGTCGACGTCCTCGTAGAACATGAAGAACCGCTCGTCGAAGCCCCCCACCTCGGCAAAGACCGGGGCGCGCACGAACATCGCCGCACCGGTCGCGAAGAGAACGTCGCGTGGCTCGTCGTACGCCGGGTCGTCGGGCAGGGTGACCTCGCGCTTGTAGCCCATGCCGTAGAACGTCAGCGACCCGTCGACGAAGTCGACCGCCTTGCCGTCCCAGTCGAGCACCTTGCTCGCCACCGCCGCGAGGGAGCGGTCACGCGCAAGACCGTCGACAGCAGCCTTGACCCAGTCCCGGTGCGGCCGCGCGTCGTTGTTGATGAAGCCGATGTAGTCAGCGTCGGCAGCGGCGACTCCGGCGTTGCAACCGCCCGCAAACCCTGTGTTGACAGGGGATTCGACGACGAGAGCACGCGGTACGGCGGACCGGATCCGTTCAGCGCTGCCGTCACCGGAGGCGTTGTCGACGACGATCAGCTGCAGCCGGTCGGCGGGCCAGTCGACTTCGTCGAACGCGCGCAGGCAGGTGATGGTGTCGTCGGCGCCCTTGTAGTTGACCAACACGACTGCGACGCGCGGCACGGTCACGACGCCGTCACCTGATCGCTCGGCGACTCGACAACAGCGCCCGGGAGCACCGACCATTGCCCGCCGAGCGACACGACGCCGTTCGACTCGCGCGGCGTGCCGACCTCGACGTCGAATCGCATCGTGCGATGCCTGTGGTCGTAGGCATGAACGCACGCGAAGTCGTAGAGCGACGCGGTGATGTCGTAGGTGCCCGGCACCAGCATCAATCGCGCGATCTGCAGGTCGGTGATGCCCTCGCCCTCGATGGCATCAGGCACTACGCCGGCGTCGCGCGTGTTCGGCCCCGTCACTTCGACACCCGACAACTGGTGGATCGCCATACCGAAAACGGGCTTGGCGATGCGCTGCGCCGCCGTCCAGTGGAAGCGGATCGTCACCTGGTCACCGGTGTGCACCTTGGTGGTACGCCGACTCGCGGCATCGAGTAGCTCGACCCGCTCGATGCGTGCCTCGCCGCTCCCCCAGCGATGGCCTGCGTCGTCGCCGCCGGCGACCTCGATCCGTTCTACGTGCGATTCGTCGACGTAGTCGTCGACGACGTCTGACGGTCGGCCGACCTCGCGCAGGAGGCCGTTGTCGAGCCAGGCCATGTCGTCGCACAGGTCGCGCATCGCGCTCATCGCGTGGCTGACGATGACGACTGTGCGGCCCTCGTCACGGAACTGCGTGAACTTCTCGCTGCACTTGCGCTGGAAGGCTTCGTCGCCGACCGCGAGCACCTCGTCGACCAGCAGGATTTCGGGATCAACGTTGATGGCGACCGAGAACCCGAGCCGCACGTACATGCCGGACGAGTAGTTCTTGACCGGTGTGTCAATGAACTTCTCGAGCCCGGCGAAGCCGACGATGTCGTCGAACTTCGAGGTGATCTCCTTCTTCGACATGCCGAGGATCGCGCCGTTGAGGAACACGTTGTCGCGACCAGAAAGCTCAGGGTGGAAACCCGAGCCGAGCTCGAGCAGCGCCGCCATCGAACCGTTGGCCGTGATGGCGCCGGCGTCGGGTCGCAGGATCTTGGCGATGCATTTGAGCAGCGTCGACTTGCCAGAGCCGTTGGTGCCGATGATGCCGAAGGTCTTGCCGCGCGGGATCTCGAAGCTGACGTCGCGCAGCGCCCAGAACTCGTCGTACTTCGCGCGGCCGCGGCGCATGATCGCGGCCTTCAGCGACTGGTTGCGCTCGTGGTAGAGCCGGAACCGTTTCGATACGCCGTCGATGACGATCGCGCTGTCGGAGGAGGCGCCAGCGCTCACAGCTCTTCCGCCAACCGGCCCTCGAAACGACTGAACAGCCAGTAGCCCGCTGCCAGCGAGACCACGGCATAGCCCGCGCAGTAGGCGAGCGACGCGGGCGACGGGAATTCGCTGTGGTAGAAGACGGCGCGGAACGCCTCGACGAATCGCGTCATCGGATTGAGCCCGTAGATCGTCATGATCGACATGCCGCCCGTGCGGTTGTCGAGAGATCTGACGAGAGAAAGCGGATAGACGATCGGCGTCGCGTAGAACCAGAGCTGCATGACGATCGCAACGAAGTGCGACGTGTCGCGGAAGTAGACATTCGCAACACTCAGGGCTAGCGCAACACCCATCGCGAACATGGTCAGCAGCACGACGAGCACCACGACCAGCGGCAGCCAGTGGAAGACGAAAGTGCCGAACGCGAGCAGCACGACGGCGTACACCAGCAGCTCGGTCGCGAACGTGACGTCGAACGCGAGCACGCTCGACGCGACCAGCACCTCGCGCGGGAAGTAGACCTTCTTGATGAGGTTGCCGTTGCTGATGAGCGACGTCATGCCGGTCGTCACGGCGTTGCTGAAGAACGTCCACGCCAACAGGCCGCCGAGCAGCCAGAGTGCGAAAACGCGGCGGCCGTTCTCACCAGGATCGATGGTCCTGCCGGCGTTGAGCAGGACGCCGAAGACCAGCGTGTAGATCGCCATGGTGGCGAGCGGGTTGACCATCGACCAGCCCTGCCCGAGCACGGTGCGCTTGTACTTCCCGCGCACCTCGCGCAGCGTGAGGTTGGCAACGAGCTCACGCGATTGCGTGAGCTCAGAAAGTGCGGTCACCGTGCCTCCTCGGCCGGAGAGTCTACGGTCGTGCCCGCTCGCGAGCTCCGCGGCGAGCCGCCGCTAGGCTTGCGCGCCATGGACGTGGCGGTCGTCGTACCGAACTGGAACGGCGCAGATCTGCTCCGTCCGTGCCTCGACTCGCTGCGCGTGCAGCGCGGCTCGGAGGCGACCGTCATCGTCGTCGACAACGGTTCGACCGACGGCTCGGCCGAGATCATCACGGCCGACTACCCCGAGGTCGTCCTGCTGCGACAGCGGACCAATCTGGGCTTCGCGGGCGGTGTAAACGTCGGCATCGAGCACGCACTCAAGAACGGCGCACGCTACGTCGCGCTCTTCAACAACGACGCGGTAGCGGAGCCCCCCTGGCTGGCCAGGCTCATCGACGCCGCCGACGCGCATCCAGAGGCGGGCATCGTCACCGGCAAGCTGCTCTCCGGCGACGGCGAGCGGATCGACAGCACCGGCGACTTCTACTCGTGGTGGGGATATCCGTTCCCGCGCGGCCGCGGTGAGCCGAACGACGGGCGGTACGGCGAGCCGGAGGAGGTGTTCGGCGCTAGCGGCGGAGCAACGCTCTACCGCGCGGAGACGCTCCGAGCAATCGGTCTGTTCGACGAGGAATTCTTCGCGTACTACGAGGACGTCGATATCTCGTTCAGGGCGCAGCTCGCGGGCTGGCGGGTGCGCTACGAGCCCACCGCGATCGCACTGCACCATCAGGGCTCGACCAGCTCGCGGATCAGCGGCTTCCACCGCTTCCACAGCGTCAAGAACTTCTTCTTCCTCTACGTCAAGAACATGCCGGCGCCGCTGTTCGCCCGTCACCTGCCGCGATTTCTCGCCGGCTTCGCGATGCTCTGCGCCGGCACGATCAGGATGGGACTGCCGGGCGCACTCGCCCGCGCACTTGGCCGGATCGTCGTCTCGCTCCCCCACCTGGCCCGCGAACGTCGTCGCGTGCAGACGCTGCGCACCGTGCCCCCTCAACGCATCGACGAGCTGCTCTACCGGGACATGCCGCCCGGTCAGGTGCGCTTCTTCGCGGTCTTGCGCAAGCTCGGCGTACGCCGCTGACACGCGACCGATCTGAGCCGACCCCCCTTCCGCCAGGGCCGGGAGTCGCTACTCTCGGACGACGAACACAAATCCCACCAGCACCACGCGTCACACAGTCCTACAGGTCGGAGGCGGGCCTGACGATCACCTAACGAACGTTAATGCCCGTACGCCGCCGCCTCGACCCCGCCCGTTCACGATGGCTCGAGGAGCCTGCCCGTGTCCTTGCACTACAGCGCGCTTCGCGCGGCTGCCTTAGCCACCGCTGCGCTGTCGCTGCTGCTGGCCGCGACCGCCACGGGCACCCAGGCCAAGCTTCCGGTTCCCGCCGTGGCCGCTCCCGCCGAGCCGTTCGGCGCCTATCAGGCGCAGACCACCTGCAGCTCCACCGCCAAACCCGGCGTGCTCGCCTTCCAGCAGCTCGTGCTCAGCAACTACCGCGGGTCCCGCAACCTCGGCATCGTCCGCGGCTGCGGCGTCGGCGGCCGCAGCGAGCACAAGGAAGGTCGCGCGTGGGACTGGGGCGTGCGTCTCGACCGTCCCGCCGAGAAGGCCTACGCCGAGGACGTCATCAGCTGGCTGCTGGCGACTGACGCGATCGGCGTACGCGCGGCCAACGCCAGGCGCCTCGGGATCATGTACATCATCTGGAACCGCAAGATCTGGACGGCCAACCGGGCCGACGAGGGCTGGCGTGCTTATTGGGGACCCAACCCGCACGTCGACCACGTGCACATCAGCTGGACCTGGCCTGGCGCATACAAGCTCACGTCGTACTGGACCGGCAAGCCGTACGGCGTCGGGGCCGCCGGCGGGCTGCCGGACGCCACGTGGGGCACCGCCGGCTGGACCCCACTGGACGCCACGACGCGCGAGCGTCTGATCAACACGGTGCAGTGGCCGGACGGCCGATTGTGGTCGGTGCACCAGTCGACGGTTGGCAACGAGCTGGTCATCGATGAGCGCTCCTACACCAGTGGCCTGGGCGTGACGTTCGCGGGCAGCAACCGCGTGCGCCTGCCGCTGCCCGCCAACACGACCGTCAACGCGGCCACGCTCACGACTGACGGTCACGTTGCCGTCGCCGGATCGACCGTGCCGGCGGCCACGCCGACCAACCCCGCGCCGCTGCGCGATGCGTTCGTCATGCGCATCAACGGGGTCGGCGCAGTCGACACCGGGTTCGGCGTGGGCGGCGTCGTCACGACCGACCTTGGCGGCGACGACGACGTTCGCACCATTGCGGCCATCAGTAGTGACGTCGCCATCGGCGGCAGTACGACGGCGAATGGCGCCCAGGCGATGGTGCTGACCCGCCTCACCCGCTCGGGGGCGCGCGCGGCGTACGGCGTCAACGGAACGTTCACGATGCCCGCCGGCGGGCCGGTGATCGCCGACACGATCCTCGCGCTCGCGGACGGCGCCGTTGTCGCCGGCTGTCGCAACGCCGCTGGCGGATGTGTCACCAAGGTGACCCGCGCCGGCGCACTCGACACCAGCTTCGGCATCGCGGGCACAAACGGGCTCGGGTTCATGACCCCAGTGACCGCGCTGGCGCCCGGACTGCGCAACACGATCTACCTCACCGGCCGGCATCCCGATGGCGCGGCCCACGTCTTCCGGCTGACAGCGGGCGGCCTGGCCGACACCACCTTCGGCGTCGCCGGCCTGTCGACGGTGTCGATCCCCGGATGCACCATGCGGCCGAGCGCGCTCGCCGTACGCTCCGACGGAAGTGCCCTCATCGGCGGCCTCCTCGATGGTTGCGGCGACGCTTTCGTCGCCAGGCTGGTTCCCGACGGACCGATCGACCCGCGATGGGGCAATTCGGGGATTGCCGGTATCGGCACACTGAGCAACCAGCCGATCGAAGGCCTGCCGGCCGTGCTCCTGCAAACCGACGGACACGTCGTAGTGGCCGCCAGCGGCGGCGCCGGCGCCGACCTCGGCACGGCGCTGGGCCGGTTCACGACACTCGGACCGGTCCCGGCCCGCACCGTCGCGCTGCGCTCGACCGCCACTCTCACCTATGGCTCGGCGGTCACAGTCACCGCGGTCGTGCGCTCCAGCGCCGATTTCGGCCTCACCAGCGGAGCGCCCATCGTCTTCGAGGCGCGGCCCTTCGCGGGTGGTGCCTGGCGCAAGATCGGTACGGCGACGACCGTCGACGGCGCCGCGAGCATCACCGACAAGGCGACCCGCCGGATGGTCTACCGCACCAGGTCCGGTGCGACCGAGACGGTCCTCGAGGCCACCTCGGCCGAGATCGACGTACGGGTCGCGCACAACCTGGCAGTCGCCGTGAAGGGCGCCCCGGCTGGAAAGAGGCTGCTGCCGAAGCAGCCCGCGACACTGTCCGTCACGGCTTTGCCTGAACAGCCAGGCCGGCGCGTCTGGCTGCAGCGCCTCGAACGCGGCAAGTGGAAGACGGTCACGACTCGTGTTCTCGACGCGAAGAGCCAGGCGAGTTTCCGGCTGGCGGCGAAGGCGCCGGTCACCTGGCAGTTCCGCTGGGTCCTGCACGCCGACGCCGAACGCGAGCTGACGATGAGCGCCACGATCCCGGTCGTGTGGTACTCGCCCCCGAAGCCCCCCGCCAAGCCCGCAGCCAAACCGCCGGCCAAGCCACCGGCGGCTCCCAAGGCACCCGCAAAGCCCTGATGATCAGGTTGTCGAAATAGGTGGAGCCACCCACGCTCATTCCCGCTCGGCGACTTCGCCAAGTTGATCGGAAACGCCATTCGGGGGTGCCGCAGGCCGGCAAGCGAGTCGGCCGGCCGGCGCGGCTAGGAGCTGAAGAAGACCGCTGCTGAGGTGCTGGCCAAGGTTGACGTCGCGCCGTCGTACACGAGCCGGTAGTACGTGCGCCGACCTGGCTGTACGGCGACGCGAACCGTGCCGCTGCGGCTGACGGCGACGACCGGCCCCTTAAGCCACAGCGGCGACCCGGCGTACCGGTACTGCACGAGGACCGAACCCGCAGCGACCGGAACACCCGTCGCGGCCTGCACCAAGCGACCCGAGATCACATCGGGCCGACCGGCCTGGCCGGTGATCGTCAGTCGGGTTGCCAGCCTCGGCAGCACGCGCACGCGCAGGCTGACCGGACGCGGTGTCGACCAGCCGGCTCCCGCCGCGACAAGGATCGACATCCGGTAGTACGTCGTACGCGCGGGCGCGACCGCGAGCGTGAAACGCCCGCTGGCTCCGAGGTCGATCGTCCGCCCGAGAGGACGCCAGACCCGCCCGTCGGCCGAACTCTGGATCGAGGCGACGCCGCGGATCGGCACCCGGCCGAACCGCAGGCTGCCCGTCAATGTCGGCCGCTGGCCGGCGTAGGCGACCGTGGGACCGGTGAGCGAGGGGACCACAGTGCCGGTGGGCCCGCCCAACGAGATCGCGTGACTCGCCCGCGCCGACTGCCCGTCGGCCTGCTTCCCGGTCACGGTGATGGTGACCCGGCCCGCGGTGTTGGTGGGACATTGCACCGTCACCCGCGCCGCCGTCGTCCGGCCGACCAGGCAGGCTCGGCTCGCCGTCCATGACCACGACGCGACGGTTGCGCTCGAGGCAGTGAGCACGACCGGCGAACCCGCTCGCACCCGCGACTGCCCGCTCACCGAGATGACCGGACGCCCGGTCGGCAGCGCCACAAGCGGATCGGTCACCCGAGACGGTGGGCCCGACGGCGCGACCGCTGGCGGTGGCGGGACCGGCGGCGGAGGGGGCGGCGGCGCGTCGACAGAAATGAGGTGCGACGCCTCCGCGGTTTGTCCGTCGGACTGCGTCGCCGTGGCGACTGCGGTGACAACACCGCCGGCAGCACAGCTGAAGGTCAGGCTCGCGCCCGTGAGCCCGCCCGGCGCCGTACAACCGGCGGGAATTCCCGACCACGAGACCGTTGCTGCGAGCGACGACGACACCGTGGACGTCAACGTCACGGAAGCGCCGGTCGGCGCAGAGACCGGACCGCTGATCGCGACCGTCGGCGGGGCTGAGGTGGCTGTGGTGACCGTGAGTGGACGCGCGGCGTTTGCGAGCTGGCCGTCGGACTGCTGAACGGTGAGGGTCAGGCCGAACGCGCCCGTCGCCGTACACGTCACTGTCACGCTGGGCGCGTTGGTACCGGAGGCGCTGCAGTCAGGTCCAGGGACGGTCCATGCGTACGTCGACGCCGCGGCTCCCGGCGCGAGCGCGGCGGAGAGCGTGACAGCTCGGTCAACGGAGGTCGTTGTAGGGCCTGTGATCGCCAGGTTTGTCGGCGGCAGCGCCGGCACCGCATCGAGGAACGTCGAGCTGGCCGGGTTCCAGTTGGTGGCGAGGTAGGAGCCGGCCGGCGGATTGGTGTGGAAGTAGTCGTCGTTGTTGCAGTCGAAGAGCGGCTCGTGACTTGGCGCGCAGACCGATGTGACACCGGGCCCGTAGCACATGAGATCTGCGTTGTCGGTGCAGTGGAACGGATTACCGTCGTTGTGGTTGGGGCTGGTGGGCTGTATCCCGCCGAGCGTGTGCATCAGCTCGTGCGCGAGGATCGAGCCGTCGGCACCCGTGATCCAGCAGGCCGCGTCGATGCGCCCGAACATCGCCGGCGCGTTGCCGTTGTTGAAGTTGCCCGAGACGTTCGGGTCTTCGTAGACCTCGGACAGCCCACACACCCTGGCCGCGTCGGCCAGCACAAGGTACTTGCGCGACGGATCGGTGAACCCTCGAGCGACGAGGGCGCTGCGCATCGACGTGAACGTGTCGTTGCTCAGCGAGCCGGCCGGCAGGGTCAGGTTGAGCACCGACGGATCACACGTGCCTGGTTCGCGGACCCACCGGACCCGCCGGCCACCACCGGTCTCCTTCGAGGAGACCGCGAAAACGTCGTCGACACCGGCGATCTCGTCGAGGAACACCGACTTCAGTTCGGCGAATCTGTTGGGCCTGCCGGCCTCGACGGCGTAGATGACCTGGACCCGGTTGCCATCGGTGCCCGAGCCGGCGCAGGACGGCTGAGTGTGGGTCCACAAGCCCGGCGTTTGCGCGGCAGCGGCCAGTGACGGCGACGCGGCAGTCGAGCCGGAGGCGGCCAAGCCGGCGCCGGAGTTCTCGCGCTTGAGCGAGCGACGGCGGCGTACCGCTCGGTGCAACTCGTCACTGGTGGGCGTGGTGCCGACGCGGACGCCTTTGGGTGCGGGGTCCTCATGCGCGATCGGCCGCGGCAAGCCGGCGATTGAAGGGGCCGAGGGGGTCGCTCTGCCCGCCAAGGCGGTCACCGGCCACAGCGGCACCAGCACCGCAAGCACGGAGAGCACGACGTCACGCGAGCGCGGACGCATCGAACCCCCGTTCACCCATGGTCACCACGTACTGCCCACCCCGAATGTTCGAACGCCGCCGACAGCGCCTCACGCCAAGGCCGCATCGGCGTCAGTCCGGCGGCCTTCCAGCGCCGATCTGAGAGCACAGAGTACGCCGGGCGCGCGGCCGGGCGAGGGTAATCGGCAGAAGTGCACGGCAGCACCCGCGACGGGTCGGCGCCGAGCTCTTCGAAGACCGCGCGGGCGAAGCCGCACCACGTCGTCTCGCCAGAGTTCGTGCAGTGATATGTGCCATATCGGCCGGTTTGCGCCAGCGCGATGAGTCCGGCGGCGAGGTCGCGGGACCAGGTCGGCGAGCCGCGCTGGTCATCGACGACACTGAGCGTCTCGCGCTCACGCTCGAGTCTGGCCATCGTCTTGACGAAGTTGCCGCCGGTCGCGCCGTAGACCCAGGCAGTCCGGACGACGTAGGCCTTGGGCGCCGACGCGCGCACCGCCTCCTCGCCGGCCAGCTTGGTGCGGCCGTACGCCGACCGCGGCCCTGTCGGCGCGTCCTCGGCATAGGGCTCTGTGGCGTCGCCCGCGAAGACGTAGTCGGTCGAGACGTGCACCAGATCGACGCCGTGGGCGGCTGCCGCCGCGGCGAGATTGGCCGGGCCGACGGCGTTGACCGCGTGCGCGGTCGCTTCGTCGTCTTCGGCCCCGTCGACGTTGGTGTAGGCAGCGCAATTGAAGACGGCCGCCGGCGATGCCCCAGCAGCGGCCCATCGGCCCACGAACTCCTCGACCGCGCCGGCGTCGGTGATGTCGAGCTCCGACCGGGCGGCCGCGGCGGTGTCGTGATCACCGGCGTGCAGCAGCTCGACGAGATCGGTGCCGAGCTGCCCGCCGGCTCCGACAACCAACGCCCTCACCGCGAGATCGCGGCCTTGGCCTTGAGGGGCTCCCACCAGTCGCGGTTGTCGCGGTACCACTCGACCGTCTGCGCGAGCCCGGCCTCGAACGTCGTGCCGGGGGCGTAGCCGAGCGCGCGCAGCTTGCTGTCGTCGATCGCGTAGCGCCGGTCGTGGCCCTTGCGGTCCTCGACGTAGTCGACGCTGGTCTCCCAATCGGCGCCGCACGCCTCGAGCAGCTTGGCAGTCAGCTCCATGTTGGTGAGCTCGACCCCGCCGCCGATGTTGTAGTACTCGCCGGGCGCGCCCTTCTCGAGCACCAGCTGGATGCCGCGGCAGTGGTCGTCGACGTGCAGCCAGTCGCGCACGTTGAGGCCGTCGCCGTACAGGGGCACTTTCTTGCCGTCGAGCAGGTTGGTGACGAACAGCGGGATGACCTTCTCGGGGAACTGGTAGGGCCCGTAGTTGTTGCTGCACCGGGTCACCGAGATGTTGAGGCCGTGGGTGACGTGGTAGGCCCGGGCCAGCAGGTCGCCGCCGGCCTTCGCCGCGGAGTACGGCGAGTTGGGCTCCAGCTTGTCGTCCTCGCGGAACGCACCCTCGGGGATCGACCCGTAGACCTCGTCAGTGGAGACGTGCAGCGTCCGCGGAATCTCCGCACGCAGGCAGGCGTCGAAGAGCGTCTGCGCGCCGAGGACGTTGGTGACGACGAAGTCGGCGCCGCCGTCGATCGACCGGTCGACGTGCGTCTCGGCCGCGAAGTTGACCACCGCGTCGTGGCCAGGCAGCAGCTCGGCCAGCTGCTTGGCGTCGACGATGTCGCCCTGGACGAATCGGTAGCGGGGGTGGTCGGCCACGGGCGTGAGGTTGGCGAGGTTTCCGGCGTACGTCAGCTTGTCGAAGACGGTGATCTCGACGTCGTCGCGCTCCGTGAGCGCAGTGCGGACGTAGTGGGATCCGATGAACCCGGCGCCGCCGGTCACGAATAGGCGCATGCGAAGCGTCTCTTTCCTGCTGGGGTTGCCGACATTGTGGCAGCCCGAGACGCGATCCCAGAACGGCCGCCGGGCGCCATCGCTCGGCTATTGTCCTAATTCGGAGCGCTGGAACTCACCCGACCGGCACGCAGGTGAACGATCGTCACCGTCCTGGCGTCGAACCTGTGAATCCCCCGGGCACACGCTCTGCGTCGTGCACGAACTTCCCTAGGAGGCTGCGCTAGCGGTGTCGGACTTCATTCCGGACCCGCCCGCGGCCGGAGCAGCCGGTACGCCGGCCTCCGGAGCGGCGAGCGCACGCCCGGACCTGCCCCCCGAACTCAACCCGCGCGGTTACACGAAGCCGCGCCGCCGGCATCGCCGTACCACGCGCATCCTCGCCTGGCTGGCGACCCTCACCTCGCTGGCCGTGCTCGTCGGCAGTGGCGCGATGTATCTGGCGATCAAGAAGCTCAACGGCAACATCGTCCGCATCGAGGGTCTCCCGGGCGGGCCTCGGCCGGACAAGGTGAGCGAGAAGGACCAGAACTTCCTCATCGTGGGGTCCGACTCCCGCGCGGGTGCCAGCGACGCAGAGCTGAAGGAGTTCGGCACCGAGATGGAGGCCGGCCAGCGCAGCGACACGATGCTGCTCGTGCACATCCCCGGCGACGGGGACGGCGCCTACGTGCTGTCATTCCCGCGCGACCTGCTCGTGCAGATCCCCGGGCACCAGAACAAGAGCAAGATCAACGCTGCCTACTCCGAGGGCGGCGCCGTGCTCGCTGTCCAAACCGTCGAAGCCCTGACGTCGGTGCGCATCGACCACTATCTCGAGGTCAACTTCGCCAACTTCCTGCGCATGGTCGACGCGCTGGACGGCATCGAGATGTGCATCCCGAAGGCGATGCATTCGAGCGATGCCGCTCTCAACCTCAAGGCGGGCAAGCAGACGCTCAAGGGTCGCAACGCGCTCGCCTACGTGCGGGCCCGGTCGTTCGACAAGGACAGTGAGTTCCAGGATGGCTCATCCGACATCGGCCGAATCCATCGCCAGCAGGACTTCATCGGCGCGATGATCCGCAAAGCGACGAGCTCGAAGATGCTGTTGCGCCCCGTTCAGCTCGCCCGCTTTCTTGACCGCGCGACGAAGGGCCTGAAGACCGACAAGGGAACAACCTTCAATGACCTCAAGAAACTCGGCCTGCGGTTCCGCAACCTAGATCCGAACAGGGTTATTTTCGCCTCGGTTCCGATCGAGAACGCGGCCGCCCGCTACCGCAGCCAGTCCGTCGTGCTCATGGACGAGCTTGCGGCCGAGGATGTCTTCACGGCGATCCGCGAAGGCAGCATCCTCGACGACAAACCGAAAGCCGCCGCCAGCGCCGGCCCGAAGCTGACCGTGCCGCCGTCCTCCATCCGGATCCGGGTTCAGAACGGTACGACGACGACGGGGCTTGGGCGGAAGGCGTCCGATGACCTGCGCGGGCGCGGATTCGTCATCGCGGAGAGCGCGAAGGACGCACCCACCAAGGACGTGGCCAAGACGGTCATCAAGTACGGCCCGACAAAGAAGGACTCAGCGGATACCGCCGCGGCGGCAATCCCCAATGCGACCACCGAGCTCGACGAGACGCTAGGCAGCACGCTCACGATCGTGCTGGGGACTGACTACTCAGGCACCAAACCGGTCACGGTTGCGCGCCCGAAACCATCGTCGTCAGCGACCGCAAAACCCCCCACGAAGACTGCCGCCGACGATGCCTGCACACAGGCACCTACAGCGAGTCGCCAATAGTGGCTACGGCGTCAGCCAGCCCGTCGACGTACGCGAGCGTGGTCCTTGGGTTGATGTAGCAGGGGCGCAGCGCCAGCCGGCCCCTGACGCGGGTCGTCGACGGGATGTACGGCGTGCTCGCGCGCAGTGCCGCCGCGAGTTCGGCGTTCAAGGCGTCGAGAGAGGCGTCGCTCAGCCCGCGGCGGACGTACCGGAAGCAACAGATCGACAGGACGGGCTCGGCCAGCAGCTCGAGCCGGCTGTCCTGCGCGACCCGCTGGGCGAGGTGCCGCGCGTAGCCGTTGTGCCGGACGACGCGCGCCCGCATGCCTTCGGCACCGATCTCCGAGAGCACTGCCCAAACGCCGGCTCCGCGCGACGGCGCGGACAGCTCGGGCCCGTAGTCCTTCATCAGGTGACCGGCGTTGTCGAACGGGTTCGAGACCTCGCCCTGCTTCCAGCCGCCCTCGATGTATGCGGCCGGCTCGTCATGGAAGGCCCGCGCGAGTAGCTCGGCGTCGCGGACGAATGCAGCGCCGCACCCCACCGGTGCGGCGAGCCACTTGTGCGGATCGGTCGCCCACGATCGCGCTCGCGCCAGCCCGTCGTACAACGACTCGACCGAAGGGTCGAGAACGCCGAACAGGCCGTAGGCGCCGTCGACGTGCAGCCACGCGCCGAACTCGTCCGCGACGTCGGCGATCTGCGAGATCGGGTCGACCGCGCCGGTGTTGACGGTGCCGGCGTTGGCGACGACGGCGACCGGGACAAAGCCATCGGCGCGGTCCTTGGCGAGACGGTCGCGCAGCGCGTCGACGTCGAGCCGTTGGTCCGGCCCCGTCTCAACGAGGACGCAACCGTGCCGGCCGAACCCGAGGATTGCCGCCGCTTTGATAACGACGTGGTGCACCTCGGCGCTCGCGTAGATCCGGCCGGTCGGCGCGCCGGCCAGCCCGTTGCCCGACGCGTCGTGGCCGAGCCTTTCGTACGCCCATTGTCTTGCCGCGGTGAGGCCGACCAGGTTGGCGACCGCACCGCCGCTGACGAAGATCCCGTGAGCGTCGGCCGGCAGGCCCAGCAGCTCGCGCAGCCAACGGAGAGCGATGACCTCGATGTCGTTGAACGCCTGCACCCAGTGCCGCTGCGCCCCTGCGATCGACGCGGCGAACGACGCGACGGCGCCTGCGGTAGTCGGTGCCGTCGTCACCCACCCTGCGAAACCCGGTGCACCGATGCGCAGGCCGTTCGGGATGACCGGATCGGCAAGGATCGCAAGCGTCTCGGCGAGTCCCCGGCCTGTCTGCGGCAGAGGTTCGCCGAGCTCGGCAGCCCACTGCCCGCGGTCCCGTCCAGCGCGGTCGGGCCCCTCGAACCGGTTGAACGTCTCCAGCGCCGGGAGCACCGCCGCCAGCGCCTCGTCGAGGCGAGCCAGCTCGGCCGGATCGGGACTGTCAGCGCTCATCTGGCGATCCTCCGGCGCGGGTAGCGGCCGGTCAACGCCGTTGGCGACGGCGGGGTCTCTAGAGTCGGCAGCATGGACAGGATTGCCCTGCAGGAGCTGACGACATCGGTTCGCGCCGCGTCCCCTGGAGATGCCCAGGCGCTCGATCTTGCCTCCTACATCGCCGCCGGCGTCCGCCGTGATCCGAGCAAGCCCTTCCTGACCTGGTACGACGACGAGTCGGGTGAGCGGGTCGAGCTGTCCTACGCGACGTTCGCCAACTGGGTCTGGAAGACGGGCAACTTCTTGCGCGAAGGGCTCGACGTCGAACCCGGCGATGCAGTGGTGACAATGCTGCGCACGCACTGGCAGACCGTCGCGATCTGGTTCGCCTGCTGGGCGGTTGGCGCCGTCGCCGTACCGGTCGACGCAGGCACGGTCGAGCGATACAGCGAGCAGAGTGCGGTTGCCGTCTTTGCCCAGGAGGACCTGCTGCAGCTTGCGACGGCCTCGCGCGCGTCACTCGGCGAGGTCGTGGGCCTCTCGCTGCGGCCGATGGCCGCTCGCCTCCTGTCCCGGCCGGCGGGCGTCCTCGACTACGCGGAGGAGGTGCCCGTGTATGGCGACCAGCTCGGCTCCGGGCCGCGAGTTTCCCTTGCGGCACAGGCAATTCCCGGCATCTCGGGCGCGCAGCTGCTCGCCGGTGCTGCGGCCGCTGCGGCCGCCCTGCAGCTGAAATCCGACGAGCGCGTGCTGTGCACTCTGGCGGTCACTGACCCCGAGCTGTTGATCGGCGTCGTCCTCGCGACGTTCGACGCGGGCGCAGGACTCGTGCTGTCGCGCGCGACTGATCCCGCGTCAATGTGGCGGCGGATCGGCGCGGAGCGCGTCGCCGTCCTGATCTCCGACAGCCGCACCATCGAGGTCGCGGGCCCACCCGGCGACGTGCCAGGGCTGCGGCTCATGGCGACAATCACCGTGTGAGCGACATCCCGCTGTGGCAGCCGTCGGACGAGCGGATCGCCGGTGCGTCACTCACGGAGTTCAGGGAGCTGCTGTCGGCGCGGCACGGGCTCGACGTCTCGTCGTACGACGCCCTGCACCGGTTCTCCGTCGACCGGATGGGCGAGTTCTGGTCGGCGGTGTGGGACTTCACCGGTGTCGTCGGCGAGAAGGGCGATCGGATCGTCGTCGACCGCGACCGGATGCCGGGAGCGCAGTTCTTCCCCGACGCCACACTGAACTTCGCGCGCAACCTGCTTTACGGCGCGGACAACTCAGTTGCCTTGCTGAGCCGCCGCGAGGACGGCGCAGGTCAGGCGATGAGCCGGACGGAGCTCACCGATCGCGTGGCCCGGACAGCGCGCGCCTTGCGGGCCGCCGGCGTCGGCCCCGGCGACCGCGTGGCAGCCTGGCTGCCCAACATCCCCGAGGCCTGCATCGTCATGCTCGCGACCGCGGCAATCGGCGCGGTGTATTCGTCGACGTCGCCCGACTTCGGGGTCAGCGGCGTCGTCGACCGCTTCGGCCAGATCGAGCCGAAGGTCCTGGTCGCGGCTGACGGCTATCCGTACGGCGGCAAGGTGCACGACTGTCTCGAGCGCCTCCGCGGGATCGCCGCCGCCCTGCCGACAGTCGGCACCGTCGTCGTCGTCCCGTACGTCGACAGCGGCGGTTGGACGGACGACTGGATTGCGTGGGACGACTTCCTCGCCCCGCACGAAGGCGGCGAGCCGCCGTACGAGGAGATGCCCTTCGCCGCGCCGCTCTACGTCCTCTACTCGTCGGGCACCACAGGACCGCCCAAGTGCATCGTGCACTCGGCCGGCGGCATCCTGCTCAAGCACCTGACCGAACACCGGCTGCACTGCGACATCAGGCCGGGCGAGGTGGTGTTCTACTTCACGACGACCGGCTGGATGATGTGGAACTGGCTCGTCTCGGCGCTCGCGACGGAGGCGACGGTCGTCCTCTACGACGGCTCGCCGACCTTCCCGAAGTTGGACAGCATGTTCGACCTCGCGCAGGACGCCCGGGTGACGCTGTTCGGTACGTCGGCCAAGTTCATCGACGCCGCGCAAAAGGCAGGGCTCGAGCCGGCAAGGACGCACGATCTGTCGGCGCTGCGCACCATCACGTCGACCGGCTCACCACTGGTGGCCGAGAGCTTCGACTACGTCTACCGCGACGTCGCCGCCGACGTACACCTCGCGTCGATCTCGGGCGGCACCGACATCTGCGGGTGCTTCGTATTGGGCGACCCGACCCGGCCGGTGTTCCGGGGCGAGATCCAGGGTCCGGCGCTCGGCCTGGCGGTCGACGTACTGCGCACGGACGGCACTGCCGCGCCGCTAGGCGAGCCCGGCGAGTTGGTCTGCCGCAACCCCTTCCCGTCGATGCCCGTGGGCTTTTGGGGTGACCCCGACGGCGCGAAGTACCGCGCGGCGTACTTCGAGCAGTTCCCGGGCCTGTGGCGCCATGGCGACTGGGCCGCGCGCACCGAGCACGGCGGCTTCGTCATCTACGGGCGCTCCGATGCGACCCTCAATCCGGGTGGCGTGCGCATCGGCACCGCCGAGATCTACCGGCAGGTCGAGCGCTTCGACGAGGTCGCCGAGAGCATCGTGATAGGCCAGGAGTGGGACGGCGACACGCGGGTCATTCTGTTCGTACGGTTGGCTGACGACGCTGAGCTCGACGAGGACCTGGCCGCCCGCATCCGTGCGCGCATCCGGTCCGAATGTTCACCTCGTCACGTGCCGGCGAGAATCCTTGCGGTGACTGACATCCCGCGCACCCGCAGCGGCAAGCTGGTCGAGCTGGCGGTGCGCGACGTCGTACACGGCCGGCCGATCTCCAACACCGAGGCCCTAGCCAACCCCGAGGCACTCGAGCAGTTCCGCGACCGGACGGAGCTCCAGTCCTGACGCGTCACGCCGGGCGGAACGACTCAGCCCGCAGCTCGTTGCGCCACCACCGCGCACCCACCGCCGCGATCAACGGTTCAGACTGGCTGACCTGCGCGGCGATCGCTCGCGCTTTCAGGTCGGGGTCTGACGTGCACAGGAACGGCGATTGGCGCTAAGCCGCTTCTGGCGCCGCCGGGCCCGCCGGCAATAAGTTGCTCGGCATGCCTGTGGAGTTCCTCAGCGACGAGCAGGTTGCGGCGTACGGGGCGTTCATGGCCGCGCCGCCGCGGGCGGAGTTGGAGCGGTGCTTCTTTCTCGATGATGCCGACCTTCGTCTGGTGGGGCAGCGGCGGGGAGAGCACCGCAGACTTGGGTTCGCGCTGCAGCTAGGTACGGTGCGCTTTCTCGGAAGGTTCCTCGAAGATCCGCTAGACGTGGCATAGCCGGTAGTGGAGTACCTTGCCGGGGAGTTGCGGGTCGATGACGCCTCGGTCGTGAAGGGCTACACCGAGCGGGCCAAGACCTCGTATAAGCATGCGTGGGAGATCGCCAGGCCCTACGGGTACCGCGAGTTTTCGTCAGCCCTTGTGGACGCCGAATTTCGGCCTTTCCTCGACGCACGTGCTTGGAGACGGCCTGAGCGTCCGACTGACGACTCCGAGGCCGGCTACCACGGTTGGTGGCGTAGAGCCGGCAAACGAGCGCGGGGCGGCGCTGCAGCGATGCGCCGCGAATTGATCCCCGCGCGCGTCGCGCGCCGCTGACACGGCGAGATTCTCAGGGGCAGGGATCATGTCTGGTGCCCGGTGGCCCGGACCACGAGAGTGTCCGGGCCACCAGTTCAAGCGAGCTGCTGTGCTACTTGATGGCGCTGTAGTACACGGCGTCCTTGGCCAGCTGGACTGGGTTGACGCGATCAACATAAGCGCTCCACACCGCACCGTTTTCCGCAGACTTCGCACGGTAGATGCCGGATGTCACCTCGATGAGATCCTCGTGGCTCAGTTGGGCCTCTTTGTGGTAAAGGATTCTGTGCTGGCCGATCATGGCCGTGGCGGACTCACCCTTCACGACGTTGTCGTCGAGGGACCCGATGTTCGTCCAGTCCGTGCCCATCTCCGATCCTGGCCGGGCGGCCAGCCCCTTCAGGAAATCGCTGCCGGCTTTCATCTCCCAGGCCTGCTTTGTAGTACAACACCATAGTGCCCCGTTATGCGGGGTGCCCAGGGTCACGACGTCTTCGACAAAAAGGTAGGGGGGGTATTCCGCGGTCTTTTTATGCACCTCGGTCAGCGCGGAGCGGATGATGAGACCGCCCATGGAGTGGGCCACCACGTCGACCTTCTTGCCCCACCTCGAGTAGTCGTAGATGTACCACGCCAGATCCTTGCCGACCTCCTTGATCGACGTGTCCGTCGTACCGGAGGGATACACACGGGTGCAGAACCTGTCGGCCGCGTAGTAGCCGTAGGTGACCATCGTGCCCGTCCAGCCGGTCTTGCCGAAGTGTTGTTTCGCTGTGGACCAGTACGCGTCACAGTTCGCGTCGCCGTAACCGTGGATGAAGATGACCGTGTTGGTCGCACCATTCCTCCGCGGCGGCGTCGGCGGCGGAGTCGGAGTCGGCGTCGGCGTCGGCGTCGGCGGAGGCGTCGTCGGCGTCGGCGTCGGCGTCGGCGGAGGCGTCGTCGGCGTCGGAGTCGGCGTCGGCGGAGGCGGCGGCGGCGTTGGGAGCCGCGCACCCGGCGAGTAGTAGTCGTAGGTCACAGCGCGATCGACGCCTGTCCAGCTGTTGACGCCCAGAACCCCGTCGATCGGTCCCGTGTACGTGCCGCCATGGCTGGTATCAGCTGCCCATCGCTGCAGGGCCCTATACGTGTAGGTTCCGGGAACCCCATCTGCCGGGCCCGTATAGCCGTAGTTCGCTTTCAAGAAATTCTGGATTCCTTTCCAACTGTTCACGCCAAACACGCCGTCGATCGGACCGGTGTAGCCGTACTGAGCGGCCGGTCCCTGCTGCAGACGGCATTGAAGGCTCTGCGTAAAGCTGGTACTGCCCCCAGTCGCTGATTGACAGTAGGGCGAGACAACGCCTGCGCTGGCTGTCGTCACAGGCAATGCCCCAATCGCCATCGCCATCGCCATGGTTATGGCGCCAGCCGCCACAGTCTTCGAAAGTACTCTCATTGTTATCCATTCCTCGGAGATCGGCCTCAGGACAACACGCGCCACTAGAGCTGATACGTCGAAGAATTCCGCCGTCCCAGCGCGACCTTCTTAAGTCGTAGCTGACTATGGCTTGCGGCACTGAGCTCCACCACCCCGACAAACGTCGGGGTACGCGCCGATCGCCCGGCTACTAACGTCCAGCGCATGAGACCTCTGAGCAAGCAGAGGCTGTCAGCGCCAAAGAAGCTCGCTACCCGGTTCGCGTGAATGTCGTTGCTGGGTCAGTCGCCTTCGGAAACGCACAGGCGGGCGCTGGCATCGGCTGGACAGGTGCGACGGGCAGCTGTCCAACGGGGATCATCCGCCCCTAGGCTGTCAGCAGGTCGGAGGACGCGCTGGATTCGGAGGAGTCACTCGTGAGACGCGCGGTGTTGGCCTCACTCGGCTTCGGTTCCCGCGTTCCCACGACGGCGGCTGGCTGCGAAACGGTGATTCTCGCCGTGTGGTTCGGAGGCCGCGGCCTCAACCTGTTACAAGTGGCGATTGCAGCGTCCTGGGGCCTCAAAGAATCCCCACTCCCCTGGCTTGCAGCGTCCTGCATCGTCGCTTTCGGGACGACAACGGCCATCATCCTCATCACCTCAGCCCGTCGCGGCGGCTGCCAGTCGGGAAAACTTGCCCTCCTGGACATCAGCGTCATCTGCACCATTCTCTTGTTGCAGCCCTGGTTCACGAACCCTGCCGACAGGATCAACAGCTGGGGTGGCTGGGCCTACCCCACCGCCATTGCCGTGACGACGGGTGCCGGAATGGCCATGAGTCGCGGCCACAACATCGCGCTGTCGATAGCTGCCGTCATCGCCAGCTATCTCATTTCCACGATGCCGGCCGCGGCAGATGATACGCAACGACTCACCGTGATGTTGAACAGCCTTGTGTTCGTGGCGTTCGGAGGAATGTCCTTCGCAATTTCGGGTTTCCTCCGTCGCATTGCGTCGGAGGCAGACTCGGCGCGTGCCGCTGCGGTCGAGGCGGGACGCGCAGCCGAACGCGACCGCAACCGGCTGCTATTGCACGATCAAGAGACGGTGTTGCGGTTGCTCAGCGAGCCGCAGTTGGATCCCAACCTCGTTGTCATGTTGCAACGACAGGCTGCTGCCGGCGCTGTGCGGATCCGTTCGTTCCTCACAGGCGATACCGTTCCGGAACCCGGCGAATGCACGCTCTCCGCGTCGGCCCGTCGAGCGGCAGCCCCCTTCGCAGACTTGCCGATGACCATCAGCACAGACCTGGCGAACGACGTGCGCCTGGAGCCGCCGACGTCGTCGGCCGTAGGTCAGGCGATCGCGACGCTGCTGCACAACGTGCGGATCCACGCCGACGCAACCAGCGTCGTACTGCATGCGGCGGGCGGCAGTGACGGAACCTGGGACTTGTCAGTCCACGACGACGGCCAGGGATTCGATCCGCGGACAACCCCGCGAGGCTTTGGGCTGCGCGAACAAGTAGCTGGCGCCCTGGCGTTGCACGGCATCACGACAGAGATCACGAGCGGCGACGGGGAGGGCACCTTGGTCGCGCTTCGCTACTCCCCTGCGGTCGTCTAGTGACCGAAGGGCGAAAGTCTGGCGAGCGCGTCACGGTCGCCGTCATCGATGACGACACGCTCATTCGTGAAGGACTGCGTGTGCTCGCCCGCGAAATGCTGATCGTCGGCGTGTTCGACACCGCTGAGCACTTTCTCGATGCGCAGCCCGCCGCGGACGTCGTACTGCTGGATCTCGAACTCGGCGGCGCCGGTCGAACACAGGGACTCCAGGGCGCGCCGGCCGTAACGCGCGTTTCGCGGGACTATCGCGTGTTGCTCTACACGAACGAACGTCGACGTGAGGTCCTCGTCGGGTGCCTAGCTGCTGGTGCTCGTGGCATCGTCCACAAATCCGAACCGATGTCGACACTCGAAGACGCTGTCACGAATGTCGCGGCGGGCGAGATCGTCATCACGTACGCCATTGCCGGACTGGTCGAACTCGCGAACGACAGAGGCCGGATCGCCCAGCTCACGCCGCGAGAGAGGGACGTCCTCCGCCACCGCGCTCGCGGCGAGAGTTACAGCGCCATTGGGCGGCGTCTGAACATCGCCCCCAAGACTGCGCAGGAGTACATGGCGGGCGTATCCGCCAAGTTCGGGGACTACCTGCGCGCACACTCGCCCGCCGATCTCGAGACACACCTGGGCATCGGCCACGGCGACCTCCTCGACACGTAGCAAACACCGGACTGGTCGGGAAAGCGCAGCGAAGCGCTCAGGGGGCCCGGCGGCTCCAGAAGCGGCTTAACGCCAATCGCCGTTCCTGTGCACGTCAGACTGGCGTGGTGCAGAGCGCCAGGCGGCAAACCCAGCTTCTCCACCGCGCGCGTCGTCCACTCGCACACGGTCCGGTGGTCGTGATGACCGGTCATCCCGTCGGGTCCGAACGTCAGGATCGAGTCGGGCTGCACGTTTTCGATGATCGCCGCGATCTGCGCGACGGCGTCCTCGGCGTCCGCGTCCTCGCAAGCGCCGTCCGGGTAGTCGAGCCAGATGTGCTCGGTCACGCCAGGTAGGTCTCATCGTCCGGGTGGGCCCAGATCCCCAGAATCGTCCCCAACTGCTTCACGCCCGACTGCCCTTCACCGATAACCCTTGCCACTGGCCGTTGCAGCTATCTTGTCGCCGTGGCGACGATTGCGATCTGCACCCTCGGCGACGACCGGCCCGGCATCATCGCGGCCGTAACCGGAGTGTTGCTGCGCGCGGGGTGCAACGTCGAGGACTCGGCGATGACCCGGCTGCGAGGCACCTTCGCGATGATGCTCGTTGTCGACTCGCCCGTCGAAGCGGACGCCCTCGACGAGCAGCTGCGCGAGGTCGCCCAACAGCTAGGCCTGATCGTGACGCTGCGGCCCGTTCCCTTCGCCCCCGACGAAGAGCCGGAAGGGGGACAGTTTTCCGTCTCGGTCTACGGGGCCGATCACCCCGGCATCGTGCACTCGGTCACATCGTTGCTCGCGTCGTACAACGTCAACGTCGTCGACGTCGTGACGCATCTGCTCGGCCCCGACGGCGAGCATGTCTACGTGATGGTGCTCGAGGTCGCCGTCCCTGCCGGCGTCGACGAAGCGATGTTGACTGCCGCGCTCAACACACTCGGCGAAGAACAAGGCGTGCATGCCACGATCACGCCGGTCGATGCCGAGATCCTCTAGTCGCTGATGATCCGCCCGGTACTGCGGCTGCCCCACCCGGCACTCAGCCAGCGGGCGGCCGAGGTCGATCCGACCGCGCCCGATGTGCGCGCGCTCGCTGCCGACCTCGTCGACACGATGCGCGTATCACCGGCTTGCGTCGGGCTCGCCGCGACGCAGCTCGGAGTGCCGATGCGCGTTTTCGCGATGGACCTCACCGGCCATCGCAAGGCGCAGTCGTGCGCCGGCCTCGTCGTCCTCGCCAATCCGGTCGTCATCGCGTCGAGCGATCCCGAGCACGCTCGTGAAGGCTGCATGAGCGTTCCCGATCTGACCGGCGACGTGACGAGAGCAAGCAACGTGACGGTGCGCGGCGTCGTACCGGAATCGGGTGAAGAGCTCGAGATCACGGCTGACGCACTCGAAGCGCGCTGCCTGCTGCACGAGATCGACCATCTCGACGGGCTGCTCTTCGTCAACCGTGTGCTGCACGGGCACCAGATCTACGCCCGCAAGCGCTACCGCTGACGCGGCTCGCCGTTCGCCTCGCTCTTGCGCGAGGACTCGATCTCCTGACGACGCGCGAGCCGGTGCCGCCGTCGTATCTCGGCTTCCTTGAAGCGACGGACATCTGTCTCGCTGACCGGTTCGACGGGTCGCACCGGCCGCGGCTCGCCCTGGTCGCCGATCGCGACGTAGACGAGGTACGCCGACGACGTGTGCAGTGGGGTGCCGACGTGGTCCCAACGTTCGGCCTCCACCCGGACGCCGATCTCCATTGACGTGCGACCGGCCCAGTTGATTCGCGCCTTGACGTGAATCAGATCGCCGATGTGCACCGGCACAAGAAACACCATCTCGTCCATCGACACGGTGACCGCCCGGCCGTCCGAGTGCCGTGCAGCAACGATGCCGGCAGCGTCGTCGACGAGCTTCATGATGCTGCCGCCGTGGATGTTGCCGTGCAGGTTGGCGTCAGCCGCCGTCATCAGATGCGTGAGTGTGCATTCGGTCGCGTCCGGACGAAGCGGAGAGGTGTCATTTGGCATGCGTGAACTCTACCCACGTTGCCAAAAATCCCTTTCCACAGCAGGGTTTTTGGCCCCCGGTTTTGTCACACCCTCCCTGTAGCTTGGTCGTAGTCGAAGGCATGGGAGGGGTGGGATCGTGTCGCAGCTGCTGTCGGTGTTGCGCGTCGACCTGCCTGATCCTGACTCGCTTGTCGTCGCCGAGTTGGGCGACGCGTTGATTGAGGTGGAGCGGCTGACCCGCCGGATCGATGCGTGGCGGGCGCAGGTGGTGGCCCGGTTCGACGCGGCCGGCGCCTCCGATGCGGACGGGTTCCCGACGACGGGGTCGTGGCTGCGGGCGCACTGCAACCTGAGCGGCCCGGCCGCGGCGGGACGGGTGGCGTTGGCCCGCACACTGCGCGAGCTGCCCGAAACGGCAGC
>JBKJZO010000068.1:0-3438 GCA_046715235.1 Mycobacteriales bacterium | reverse complement strand
TTCGAGGACACCGACGACGACCTCGACGTACCCGACTTCCTGAAATAGGCGCCCGCGGTGCTCGACGAGGCGTTGCTGTACGACGTCGCGCTGGGCACCGCCGTGCGCGCTGGGTATTCGATGCGCGCCGGTGGAGTCAGCGCGCCGCCGTACGACTCGCTCAACCTCGGCTCGCATGTCGATGACGAGGCCGCCGCAGTTGCACGCAACCAGGCCGTGTTCGCCGCCGCGATCGGTGTCGACGCTCAAACGTTGCGATGGGCCGAGCAGGTGCACGGCGAAACCGTCGCGATCGTCGACGCCAACAGCCCGCCGACCGCGCCAGGCGTCGACGCTCTCGTCACTTCGTCGCCCGGCGTCGTCCTCTGCGTGCGCAGTGCCGACTGCCTCCCCGTGCTGTTCGCCGACGTCGATGCCCGCGTCATCGGCGCCGCGCACGCCGGCCGCACCGGTCTGGCCGCGGGTGTTCTGCCCGCGACCGTAAGGGCGATGGAGGAAGTTGGTGCCCACGCGGCGAGGGTCCGCGCGGTGATCGGTCCGGCGGTCTGCGGCCGGTGCTACGAGGTTCCCGAGGACATGGCCCGACGCGTCGACGCCGCTGTGCCAGGCGCGCTCTCATATTCCGCCAGCGGCACACCCTCTCTCGACCTCGTCGCCGGCGCGGTCGGGCAGCTGCAAGGGCACGGCATCAGCACTATCGACGTGGTCGCCGAGTGCACGGTGGAGCAGCCGCAACGATGGTTCTCCTATCGACGTGACGGCCGCACCGGCCGGTTCGCGGGATTCGTCGTGATGCTGTGAGCAACGACCCGCGCCTCGACGAGCTCGAGGCCGACCTCGCCGTCGTACGCGAGCGGATCGACCGCGCCTGCATCGTCAACGGACGCGACCCGGCACAGGTGACGATGCTCGCGGTGAGCAAGACCTGGCCCCCTGCAGACGTCCTTCGCCTGCACGCGTTGGGCGTGCGCGACTTCGGCGAGAGCTACGACCAGGAGGCGCGGGTCAAGGCCGCCGCGTTGAGCGAGGTGGGCGCCGACGTCCGCTGGCATTTCATCGGCACGGTGCAGCGCAACAAGTGCACGTCGATCGCGAGGTACGCCGACGTCGTGCACGCGGTCGACCGCTCCGAGATCGTGGCCGCGCTGTCGTCGGCCGCGGTCCGCGCGGGCCGCACGCTCGACGTACTCGTGCAGGTCTCACTCGACGCCGATCCCCAGCCGGGTCGAGGCGGAGCGCCGCCAGATGACGTAACGGCAGTAGCCGCCGCTGTGGCGTCGGCCGATGGCCTGGTGCTAAGCGGCGTCATGGGAATCGCCCCACTCGGAGGCGACACCGGCGCGGCGTACACGCTGCTGCACAAGGTCGCCGAGCGGGTCCGGGCCGATTGTCCTGAGGCGGTCGAGATCTCCGCTGGGATGAGCAACGACCTCGAAAATGCCATCGCGAACGGCTCAACTTGTGTGCGTGTCGGGACCGCACTCTTCGGCCTGCGGCCCCTACCCGACGACTAGACTGCCCGTCCAGGGACCGAGAGGAGCGTCATGGCCGGCGTGTGGCGTAAGGCCGCCGAATACCTCGGCGTGATGGAGCCGCAGGAGCAGGAGTACGACGACGAGTTCGACGAGTTCATCGAGCCTGTTCCCGTGCGACCCCTCTCCGCCGACGCGGTCCGTGCTCGTCGTTCCAGCGCGGGTGCCGACCGCTACCAGCAGGTTGGTTCGCTAGCTGTAGACATCGATCGCCACAGTCGCGCGGACGAGTCGACGCGTGCCACAACGGCCAAGGCCGCGACCTACCGCATCACGACGTTCGTCCCGGCCAGCTACAACGACGCCAAGCAGGTCGGCGAGCACTTCCGGCAAAACGTCCCGGTCATCATCAACCTCACCGAGCTCGACGACCGCAGCGCGATGCGACTGATCGATTTCTGCGCAGGACTAACTTTTGGGCTTCATGGCACGTTGGAGCGGGTGACCAATAAGGTCTTCCTGCTGTCGCCGGCTGACGTCGAGGTGACCGCGGAGGACAAGGCCCGCATCCGCGAGGGCGGGTTCTTCAACCAGTCCTGACCGGGAGTCACATCAGCGTTCATGCCAGTCATAGTCAGAGACATAATCGTCATCGGGTTGCAGCTCTTCCTCCTGTTGATGTTCGTGCGCTGGATCGCCGATCTCGTCATGTCAGTCAGCCGCAGCTGGCGCCCGAGCGGTTTTCTCACCGTCATCCTGGAGATCACCTTCACCGTGACCGACCCGCCGCTGCGGTTTCTGCGCAAGTTCATCCCGCCGCTGCGGATGGGTAGGGTCGCGCTTGACCTTGCGTTCATGGTGTTGTTCTTCCTCGTGATCGCTCTAATCAGTGTCGTCGGCCAGTCGTGACGACTCCGGAGGTGACCCGATGCCGTTGACTCCAGAGGACGTCCGTACCAAGGAGTTCCGCAATTCGTTCCGCGGCTACAACGAGGAAGAGGTTGACGCCTTCCTCGACGAAGTCGAGGCCGAGCTCGCCCGCCTGCTGTCGGAGAACTCCGAGCTCGCCGAGCGTGCGACGAGCGCCCCTGCAGCGGCCCCCGCTCCCGCGGCGATGCCCCCGATGGGCGAGACCGAGGAGATGCTGCGCCGCACCCTGCTGATCGCGCAGCGGACGGCGGACGAAACCATCGCGGAGGCCAAGTCCGAGGCCGACAAGATGGTCGCGGACGCGCGGATGCATGCACAGCAAATGGTGAGTCAGGCTCAGCAGCAGGCGAATTCCCAGATCGGCGATCTGGAAAACCGCCGCCGTTCGCTCGAAGCGCATATCGAAGGTCTTCGTGCGTTCGAGCGCGAGTACCGCACCCGGCTCAAGGCCTACCTCGAGACGCAGCTGCGCGACCTTGACAACCGCGGTGCTCCATCGGCTGAGCCACCTTCGGTCCAACTCCCACCGGAACCCGGCCTGCCGGCTGCGCCCCCCGCGGCCGCGATGCAGACGGCGCCGACGGTGCTGCCACCGCCGCCGATCAGCGAAGTACCGGGTCGTTTCGTGCGCCGCGAGACCGATCGCGGCGACGTACCGCGAGTCGAATAGCGCGACGCCGATGCGGCCGGCGGGCCTGCTGGCCGTGGCGCTCGCCCTGCTCGTCGCCGGGCGGCTCTCGAACAAGCTAGTGCTGCTGTGGTTGTCCGTGGCCGTGGGTGTGTGTGCCGCGCTGGCGCTGGTGTACGACGTCAGCCGGCCGCGAGCCGCGCCCGAAGAACCCGGGGAGCACACGCCGCCGCCCCCCCCCGGGGCCGGGGGGGGGGGGGGGGGGGGGCGGGGGCGCGCGCGGGGGTGTGTGGGGGGGGGGGGGGGGGGGGGGGGGGGGGGGCTGCGGTCGCGTCCACCAACGACCGCTGAACTTCCACGCCGTGTCGCGTGCTCGCCGTTCGTCGCTGACGGTCACGGGAACCGGCC
>JBKJZO010000067.1:0-8081 GCA_046715235.1 Mycobacteriales bacterium | reverse complement strand
TGTCGTCGTACGCCGTCGGTGCATCCAATGCCGACGTCGACAGGGCGTTGACCGCAGAGCATCTCCAGCCGCGTGACGTCGCCGCGCTGCTGTCGCCGGCCGCGGGCGCTCGCCTCGAGGAGCTGGCTACGGTCGCCAGCGAAAGAACCTTGCAGCGGTTCGGTCGCGCGGTGCGGCTCTTCGCGCCGCTCTACGTCTCCAACGAGTGCCTGTCGACGTGCACCTACTGCGGCTTCGCGAAGGACCTCGACGTCGTCCGGCTGACGCTGACGCCGGATCAGGTCGCGGACGAGACGCGACTGCTCGCCGCCCGCGGTTTCCGGCACGTGCTGCTGGTATCGGGGGAGCACCGGGTCGCGGTGTCGTCCGACTACCTGACTGACGTCGTACGCCGAGTGGCCGCCATAGTGCCGTCGGTCTCGGTCGAGACGCAGACCTGGAGCGACGACACGTACGCGCGGCTGGTCGCCGCCGGCGCGGAAGGCGTCGTGCACTACCAGGAGACGTACGACCGCGAGCGGTACGCCGAGGTGCACGTCGCGGGGTGGAAGCGCGACTACGACCGGCGGCTCGCGTCGACCGAGCGCGCGGCCGAGGCGGGCATCCGCCGGCTCGGCATCGGCGCGCTGCTAGGGCTGGCTTCCGACTGGCGCGCCGACGTCATCGCGGTCGCCGCGCACGCAGCATTCCTGTGCCGCTCCTTTTGGCGGACCGACGTGACCGTCGCACTGCCGCGCATCAAGCCGTGCGCCTCGGGTTTCCAGCCGGCCCTGCCGGTCGACGACCCGTCGTACGTGCAGGCGTTGTGCGCGCTGCGGCTGGCCGCGCCGGACGCGGGCATCGTGCTGTCCACCCGCGAGCCGGCGGCGTTGCGCGACGGCCTGGTGCGGATCGCGGTTACGCACATGAGCGCCGGTTCGTCGACCGAGCCCGGCGGCTATTCGCATCCCGGTGAGGCGCAGGAGCAGTTCGCGATCTCTGACGAGCGCTCGCCGGCCGAGGTCGCCGCGATGCTCACGGCAGCCGGCTACGAGCCGGTCTGGAAGGACTCGTTCCCGCTCCTCCCGGCCTAGCGCTACCGGAGCAAGATCATCTGGACGCTGACGACCGGGTTACCCGCGTGAAGTGCCAACTCATGCGCCGACTGTGAGGTCGCCGGGAGTGTCGAGTCGAATGGTTGACCGCCGTTCAGCAGCGGTGAGGTCGATCTGGGCGGCTAGCGTCTGCACCCATGCCCTTTCAGGTGCTTGTCGATGCGGACAACGTGTCGCCGGCGCGGGTACGGGCGCTCCTCGCCGAGTTGCCGCCCGACGCTCACATCGTGGTCGTCGGCAGCCCCAGGGCGGTGGCGGACGTCGAATGGCCGGTGAGCGCCGCCGTACACAAGGCCACCGGGTGGCAACGCGCCGATCTCGCTCTGGCCGAGATCTACCGGGGGGACGACGATCCGCTGGTTCTCGTCTCCGGCGACGGCGACTTCGCGCTGCTCGCGCAACAGCACCGCGGCCCGGTTCTCGTGGTGTCCGAGGCGGCCTCGGAGCGGCTGCGCAGAGTGGCCACGGTCATCGATCCGGTCCATGACGGAATGGAACGGCTGAGGGCCTGGATCGCCGCGGTGCTCGAAATAGGGCTTTAGGTCTGGCGAAAGACGGCGATGTAAAGGGAGGAGAGAGCCGGAGTCTGTCCGTTTCGTGCCGATTTGCGCGAATGACGAAGGCTTGGGAGCAGAACCGTTCAGCAGACACGGGGTAGCACGACACACATGAGGGAGACCGACGATTAACGGTCAGCGCTATTCAGGGCAGGTCACGGCGCTCGTAGCGGCCGCCGCGTTCACCGCCGTCGGACTGGTGGCGCGCGACGGGGGACAGGTGCGCTGGGCGCTCCTTGTCGCCGGTTTCGCAATCGTCGCTTTCGTCGCCGCGCTCGCACACCGGCCGGCGCAGGGCGGCACCTCGGCAGGGGCAGGCGGGCTGGCAAGGGCCCTCGAGGCCATCGCCGGTGGCGACCTCACCGTCAAGCTCCCGGAGGGCACTAGCGACCTCGGACGGGTCGGCACGTCGGTCAACGGCATCGTCGACCAGATGCGCGTAATTCTGAGCCACGTCGAAGCGGGCAAGGTCGAAGTGGCCGCTCGCTGGCGCGAGGTAAACGTCGTCGCCGAGCAGATGCTCGACACCTCCGAGAACACCGCTATGCAGGCGTCGCTCTCCGCCGCCACCGCGGCCCACATCTCCGACAACATGCAGCGCATCGCTGCCGCCACCGAGGAGATGGCCGCAACCACTCGTGAAGTCGCCCAGCACGCGGCGCAGGCCGCCTCGGTCGCCGAGACCGTCGCGCAGGAAGTCGTCGCCGCCAACAGCACGGTGAGCGACCTCGAGGACTCGTCCATCGAGATCCAGACCGTCGTCGACCTCATTCGCCAAATCGCTGACCAGACCCACCTGCTGGCGCTCAACGCGACGATCGAAGCCGGCCGCGCAGGCGACGCCGGTCACGGGTTCGCCGTCGTCGCGTCGGAGGTCAAGGCGCTGGCACGCCAGACCGCCGCCGCTACCGGCCACGTCAACGACTCGGTGAAGTCGATCCAGACCGGCTCGGCGGAGGCGGCCGGCATCATGTCCCACTTCACCGACACGATGGCCCGCGTGAGCGACAACCAGTCCGCTATCGCCGCGGCTGTCGAGGAGCAGACCGAGACGACCAAGGAGATCGGCCGCAACACCGCGATGGCCGCCAGCGGGTCGGCCGAGCTGGCCGAGAACGTCGAGACCCTCGCTGACGCGATCCGGGCCACGGAGTTCGCGGGCACGCACGCCCGCACGATCGCCGGCGACCTCGAGCTGCTCGAGGAGAGCCTCAACTCCGTGCTGGGCCGCTACACGTTCGATCGGGTCGAATTCGCCGCGACAACCGAGGAGGCGCCAGAGGCGACTCCCGTCGTCACGGTTGACGGCGTCATGACCGTCCAGAACAACGTGATCGGCACCGGACTCAACGAGTTTTCGTACGACGCTCACTGGCGGCACAACAGCGGCACCGCGGAGTCGGGCTCGTTCTGCAGCATCCCCGGCGACTCGGCGACGATCCGGTTCAACGGCACGCAGATCCGGTACTACGGCATCTGCAAGCCCAACCACGGCATCATCGGCGTGTCGGTCGATGACGGTCCTGAGACCGAGATCGACCAGTTCGATGCCGACGAGGAAACCCGCATGCTGTGGGAGAGCCCCGTGCTCCCCGCCGGCGAGCACACCCTCAGGCTCCGCGTGACCGGCACCAAGCAGCCCAGGTCCCGCTACATCTGGGTGACCGTCGATCGGGTCGAGATCGTTCTGTAGACCGCACCGCCGGAACGCCGGTTCCTCGCATGACGTGGCAGGCTGAGTGCCACCAGGTCTCGCGAGGAGGACGGCACGGTGAGCGCTCAGCCAGAGGTACCCGAACTCGTCGATGCGTGGCTGACCGTCCCTGACGTCGCCGAGCGACTCGGCATCGAGGTGACGAGGGTCCGTCAGCTCCTGCGCGAGGGCAAACTGCTCGGCGTCCGCGACGGCGAGGGGCCACTGCGCATTCCAGCCCTGTTCGTGCAGGACGGCCATGTCGTCAAAGGCCTGACTGCCGTCATCACTTTGCTACGCGACAACCGGTACGCCGACGACGAGGCGATCCGCTGGCTGTACACGCCCGAGGACTCGCTGCCCGGCCCGCCGATCCAGGCTCTCGTCGAGAACCGCGGCACGGAAGTGAAGCGCCGCGCGCAGGCTTCGGCGTTCTGACGCGATGAGCGAGTCGCCGACGATCGGCATCGTGGTCAACGGTGAGCGCCGACGTATCGACGCGGGCACCGCGATGCCCCAGCTGCTGGCCGACCTCGGGTTGGGCGTGGGCTGGGTCGTCGTCGAGCTCAACGGCACCGCGCTGCTCAAGGCCGAGGTGCACCGCGCGGTACTCGCGGACGGCGACGTCCTCGAGCTGGTACGCGCGGTGGCCGGTGGCTGACCTCGGCCGGCTCTACCTGTGCACCGACGCGCGCCGCAACCGCGGTGACCTCGAGCAGTTCCTCGACGCGGTCCTCGCAGCCGGCGTCGACGCCGTACAGCTGCGGGACAAATCGCTGGAAGCGGCCGAGGAGATCGAGCTCGCCGAGGTGTTCGCCGATGCCTGCCGCCGGCACGGGCGCTTGTTCTCGGTCAATGACCGCGCCGATGTCGCGTACGCCGTGCGTCCCGACATCCTGCATCTGGGCCAGGACGATCTGCCGGTCAGCGTCGCTCGCGACATCCTCGGCGAGGAGATCGCGATCGGCCGCTCGACCCACGCCGAGACTGAGGTGCTCTCCGCTGTCAACGAGCCCGGAGTCGACTACTTCTGCGTGGGTCCGGTCTGGTCGACGCCGACCAAGCCGGGACGGCCGGCATCGGGCCTCGACCTGATCCGGTTCGCAACGGAGGTCGCGCCGCCGGGCAAAGCGGGTTCGCGCGCGTGGTTCGCGATCGGCGGCATCGATCTGGCAAACCTCGACGATGTGCTCGACGCGGGGGCGCGCCGCGTCGTCGTGGTACGGGCAATCACCGAGGCCGACGACCCGGGTGCTGCAAGCGCCGAGTTCGCCCGCCGGCTCGCCGATGCCGAACCGTGACCGGGAGAAATGCATTGATCAAGCCATTTTCGGGCGCGCATGCTGCCGACCGAGGCGCTTGGCGGGCAACGAGTTGCCCGACCTGGCTCGCGATTCGCCGTGATCCAGGGCAACATGCTGGCTACGGCCTCGGCGCACAGGGGAGGTAACGTCGACGATGCAGCGTGCTCTGCTGCTCAACGCGACCTTTGAGCCCCTGTGCGTGGTCCCACTGCGCAGGGCTGTGATCCTTGTGCTCACGCAGAAGGCGGTCGTCGTCGAGGAAGGCTCCGGTGAGTACCACTCGGAGCGCATGACCGTCACCCTGCCTTCGGTGATCCGCCTGACGCGCTTCGTCAAGGTGCCTTACCGGACGACCGTTCCGCTCAGCCGGCGGGCTGTTGTCGCGCGCGATCACGGCAAGTGCGCGTACTGCCGCGGGTCGGCGTCCACCGTCGACCACGTCGTACCGCGATCGCGTGGCGGCCTGCACGTGTGGGAGAACGTCGTCGCTGCGTGCCCCCGGTGCAACAACCGCAAGGCGCACCACACGCTGTCCGAACTCGGCTGGACGCTGCACGTGCAGCCGTATGCCCCGAAGGGCACGGCGTGGGTCATCGTCGCGATCGGTCGCGTTGAGCCCAGCTGGCAGCCGTTCCTGCTGAGCCACGCGGCCGTCGGCCACGCGGCCGCCGTACCTGCTTAGCGCAGGAGTTTGGCGACCCGGTCGGCCAGTTCCTGCTCACCGAACGCGCCGGGCAGCCGGTCGACGACGATGCCCTTGGCGTCGATGAAGAACGTGAACGGCTCCGCGATCTGGTTGACGTGCCACGCAACCAGCGGTGGCTGCATAGCGTCCGGGCTGGGGTTGTCCTTGTCGTACGCCTCGACGTGGATGAAGTTGGCCTTGCCGGCAACCTTCTTGGCCTCGGCATCGACGAGTCGCACTACGGGACCACACGTCTCCGTCGCGCAGTAGGCAGGCGCCGAGAACGTCAGCACGGTCGGCTTCCCATTTTTTAGGGCGGCGTCGAGCGAGATGGCGTGCATCGAGCAGACCGGCGCGTTGGAGCACAGCGGGTCGGCGCCGAGCAGATTTCCCGTCGTTGGTGTGGGCACCGAGATCGCTGGCTGGCCTTTGATCGGCGCCTGCGACGTGGCCTTTACCGCAACGCGTGCACCGCCGCCGTACGCTCTGCCGTCCTTGGTCTGCGCCTTCAAGCCCACGAGCCATTCGCCAGCGCTCGGGAAGGTGAACTCGGCGACGTACAAGCCCTTGTCGGCGAGTTCGCCCTGCACCCAACTGGCACGAGTCGTCGCCGTAGGGGGCTTGTCGGGGTCCTGGCCGATGTAGAGCGTCAGGTTGGCGCCTACCAGGGCGGCGTTTTGGCTTCGGAGGCCGAAGGCAAGGCGGCCTTCGCCAAGGAGGGTCTCGGGCTGCGCGTCGATCAGATCGGCCCGCTCGGGCGAGGCGTTGGCCAGACTCGCCAGTGAGCCCTCGACGAACGTCGCGCTCGCCTGCACATCCGTTGGCGACGGGGAGCCCGACGTACCGCCCTTCTTGCCGGTGCACGACGACAGCAGCGGTACGGCGACCGGGAGCGTCACGAGCCCGGTCAAGCGGAGGAACTCGCGACGGTTCAAAGAGGTCCTTGATTACGGTGCTCAGGGGACGGCGGTGCTTTGAGTCTAACGAGCCCGCGACGGCGACCGTTCCGGAAACGACGAGCGGGGAAGGTCGCGGATTGCTCCGCTTCCTTCCCCGCGTCGTTCTCGCTCCAGCCTTCGCCGGTTGTCACGACCGCCTCCCGTTCGAGTGCCCGCCCAGACACCCGACCCGCCGGTCGTGACGCGCGACGCGCGCCGAAGCGACGTCTTTAGTTGAGGGACATGACCGGCGCGCCGATCATCTCCATCCAGCCCTCGGGCGCGATCGCCGCGCCGGCCATGACCTTCGAGCGAACGGCGAAGGTGCAGCCGGGGTGGCCGTCCTTGACGCAGCCGGTCTCGGTCACGTTGACGAATTCGCCGTAGTGGTCGCCCAGGCCCTGCAGCACGCCCTTGGCGAGCGGGCACAGGTCCTCGGGAAGCGTCAGGGAGATGACCAGTTCGCCGTCGGGCATGTGAGCGGCAACCAGCTCGGTGCCGGCGATCACGTGCTGCGCGGCGTTCGCGGTGCGCTCGATGCACTCGAGGACGTTCCAACCGGGCTGAACCAGCTCGGGGTGCTCGCGGAGGAGCTCAGGAGCGCTGAAACGACCGAACGCCTCCAGCAGGTCCCCGCGGCTGACGCCGGCGGCCTCGGCCGCGGTGTCGACCAGGCGGGCGGCGTACGAGTCGGGGTAGCTCTTGTCAGCGGTGAAGACGCAGTGGTCGAGCTTCGCCTCGCGCAGCAGGTGCAGCCAGGCCTCGGGGCCGGAGTCACTGACGACCAGGCGACGCATCAGGACGAAGAAGGTGCCGTTCATGCTGACCTCTTGAGGCTCGGGCGGTGCTACCAGGCGGTTGCGCCGCTCGTTTCAGCGGCAGTTATTGGTTCGTCCCCGGGCCCGGTTGCGCGGACGTCCGTACGGCGTGACTTTGGGTTGCGCGCTACGGCGGTCGGCGTACACCCGTTTGGCGCAGCGCCCGGGAGGGTCGAGCGTGGAGGGGGTGCGCGAGCGGGCTAAACGCGCCGGGACGTGGCCGCGCGGGCGAGGGCGGTGAGGGCGTCAACGGCGTCGGTGTCGAGCCCGATCGGCTCGAGCGCCGCGACGGCCTCCGCCGTGCGCGCCTCGATCATCTGCTCGACCTCGGCCAGGACCCCGGTGTCCTGTATGACTCGCCGCACCCTCGCGACGCCCGCCTCGTCGAGGTCGGGGTCGCCGATGCAGGTGCTGAGTACGGCGGCCTGCTCGGGCGTCGCGCGCTGCGCGGCCATCGCCGCAAGTACGGTCCGCTTGCCCTCGCGCAGGTCGTCGCCGGCCGGCTTGCCTGTCTCGGCGGGATCGCCGAACACGCCGAGGATGTCGTCGCGCAACTGGTAGGCCTCACCGAGCGGCACGCCGTACCGGCTGTAGGCCTCGATGACTCCCGGCGGCGCGCCGGCGAACTCCGCGCCGATCTGCAGCGGCCGCTCGATCGTGTACTTGGCCGTCTTGTAGCGCGCGACGCGCAGTGCGTTGTCGACGGTGCCGGTGCCGCGGGCCTGCTCGACGACGTCGAGGTACTGCCCGGCCATGACCTCCGACTGCATCAGATCGAACGTCGGCCGCCCGCGGACCAGCGCCTCGCCTGGAAGTCCCGAGGCGAGCAGCATCTGGTCGGCCCAGATCAAGCAAAGGTCGCCCAGGAGGATGGCCGCCGACGTACCGAATCCGCTCGCATCGCCGCGCCACCCGCTGTCGGCATGCAGCTGCTCGAACCGCCGGTGAATCGCCGGCCGCCCCCGCCGGGTATCGGATGCATCCATCACGTC
>JBKJZO010000066.1:0-6279 GCA_046715235.1 Mycobacteriales bacterium | reverse complement strand
AGGACGTCGCCGACGATGGTGATCCGGCGGCCGTAGAGCGAGCCGAGATGGCGGCGCATCGTGAACGCGTCGAGCAGCGCCTGCGTCGGATGTTCGTGAGTGCCGTCGCCGGCATTGACGACGCTGCCTCTGATCCACGTTGCCAGCCGGTGCGGCGCCCCGGAAGCCGGGTGCCGGCATACGACCGCGTCGGCGCCCATCGCCTCCAGCGTCAGCGCGGTGTCCTTGAGGCTCTCGCCCTTGGAGACGCTCGATCCCTTGGCGGAGAAGTTGACGACGTCGGCGGACAGTCGCTTCGCGGCAACCTCGAAGCTCAGACGGGTGCGGGTCGAGTCCTCGTAGAACAGGTTGACGACCGTGCGCCCGCGCAGGGTCGGCAGCTTCTTGATGGTTCGATCCGCAACACGCCCGAGCTCCGCGGCCGTGTCGAGCACGAGCAAGGCGTCGTCGCGGGTCAGGTCGGCGGCGGAGAGCAGATGACGTTTCATGCCGACGGCGCCTCGTGGTCGACGGCGGCAGGGCCGAGGAGTACGGCGTCGCGTCCGTCGTTCTCGACGAGCAGCACGTGCACGGTTTCCCGCAGGCTGGTCGGCAGGTTCTTGCCGACATAGTCGGCACGGATCGGCAGCTCGCGATGACCCCGATCGACCAGGACGGCGAGCTGCACCGCCCTTGGCCGCCCGAAGTCGCCGAGAGCGTCGAGGCAGGCTCGCACCGTCCGGCCCGAGAACAGCACGTCATCGACCAGGACGACGATTCGGTCGTCGACCGTGCCGCCGGGAACGTCGGTCAAACCGAGAGCGCGCGGACGCCGTAGCTGCAGATCGTCACGGTGCATCGTCGGGTCGAGTGAACCGACCGGGACCGCGATGCCTTCGACCGCGTTGATGCGTTCGGCGATGCGGGCAGCGACCGCGACCCCGCGGGTAGGGATCCCGAGCAGCATGACGTCGGCACCGCCGCGGGTGCGTTCGAGGATTTCGTGGGCGATGCGGGACAGTGCGCGTTGCACGTCGGCGCCGTCGAGGACTTCGCGGGCAACGGCAGGGTCGCCTGTGATCGGGCTCGCCGTCGGGACAGCAGGCACCAGGGCCTCCTTCCCCGCCTCACGGGACGGGTCTTAAAGGAGCTGTGCGGAGAAGGCGCCCGGACCGGGCGCGCACGCCAGGTTACCAGCGCGCGGACCCGTGCCGCGACGACACCACCGCCGTCGTATGCGCGGTCGGGCAGTTCACTCGGATGCCACTTCATTTCGGCACCGGCGCACGCCGATTCAACAGGTGCGCCGGATCGCCCACCGGCGCGGACCAGGAGAAGACCATGCGTCGCGCCTTCTGTACCGCCGGCCTTGCCATTGCCCTTCTCGCGGCAGGGACCGCGCCTGCGCTCGCCGCCGGCAGTCCGCAGCGACCCGCCGGCCCCGTCGTACCGGTCGCACCTTCGGAGAACGGCGGCGACAACGGCTGGGGCAACTGCGGGCACAACTCCAGCGGCGGCAACCCGCACAGCGACCCGGCAGGTGGCGGCAACGGCGGCTACAAGAAGGGCGACGGGTGCGGTTCGCAGACCCCGCCCGACCCGACGGACCCCGGGGACGGCGGCGGATCGGGGCCCACGTAAGCCCGTCGAGGGAGGGACACCCACAAGGAGGTGTGGCAGGGAAGGCGCCCGGACCGGACGCGCACGCCAGGTGACTGTCACGCCTACCCGAGCCGCGGGAACAGGCCCTTGCTCCTGGGCCTCGGCGTGGATGCCACTTAGACGCCGCTTAACTTCCGCGGGAGATCGCGTCGAATACAGAGGGATCGGTGCCGCGGCAAGCGCAAATTTTGTGATGCCCCCGCGATGTGGCGCGACTTGTTACGCCAAGTTGCTTGACCGACCTGCGGTACCGCCCTATCGTCACTGTCTGTAATCGTCTCTGGAAAAGAGGCGAGCGCGGCGAAAGCTTTGATCCCGAGGTGTCTTCGGTCACCACACCGCACAGCGGTGCTGCCCCGGGGGAGCGAGTGGTGAGACCGGCGCCCGCGTTGTCCGCTTGCGCGTCCATCTGGACGCGGCGAACGACGAGGAGTTGTCCGGATGACGGAATACGCCAAGGCGCTCGGGACGCGCCTGCGCGCGATCCGCACTCAGCAGGGTCTTTCGCTGCATGGTGTCGAAGAGAAGTCGCAGGGTCGCTGGAAGGCCGTCGTCGTCGGATCCTACGAGCGCGGCGACCGGGCGGTGACCGTGCAGCGCCTGGCCGAACTCGCGGAGTTCTACGGCGTTCCCGTCGCCGAACTGCTTCCTGACGCGAGCCTGGCTCCCAACATGGAGCCGCCGCCGCGTCTGATCATCGACCTCGAGAAGCTGCAGCGGGTGCCAGCCGGCCAGGCGGCTCCCCTGGCGCGATACGCGGCGACCATCCAGAGCCAGCGCGGCGACTACAACGGTCGCGTGCTGTCGATCCGGCACGAGGACCTGCGCTCGTTGGCTGTCATCTACGACGAGTCGCCGTCACAGCTCACCGAACAGCTTATTCACTGGGGCGTACTGGGGGCAGACGCCCGAAGGGCGATGGAAGAGCTCGTGTAGCTTTCTCCATCTCCACGACGGAACCGCAGCACCGGGGGGGCGCTGCGGTTCCGTTTTGTGTTCGCCGCGGTCGGGTCAGATGAGTTGCGGTTTGAGCTCGAGAATCCGTGACAGCAGCCCGTTGACGAACTTCGGCGAGTCGTCGGTCGACAGGTTGCCGACCAGCTCGACCCACTCGTTGACGACGACAGCGTCTGGTACGTCGTCGCGCCAGAGCAGTTCGAAAACTCCGAGCCGCAACGCGGTGCGATCGACCACCGGCATGCGCTGAATCGTCCAGCCGAGCGCGTAGGTCGCCAGCAGCTCGTCGATGCGATCACGGTGCGCGACCGCGCCCTCGACCAGCAGGGCGGCGTACTCGGGGATGGGCGGATCGGCCTGCGCGAGCCGGGTCGCGAGTGTCTCGACGGGATCGGTCCCGCGCATGTCGGATTCGTAGAGGACGTCGAGCGCCCTCTTGCGCGCTTTACTGCGAGCACCCACCTCGCTCGGGCCTAGCCCTTCGTCCGCGAGAGGTAGGCGCCGGTGCGAGTGTCGACCTTGATCTTCTCGCCGGTCGTGATGAACAACGGCACGTTGATCGTCGCGCCGGTCTCCAGCTCTGCCGGCTTGGTGCCGCCGGTGGAACGGTCACCCTGCAGTCCTGGATCGGTGTGCGCGATGGTCAGCTCCACACTCGCCGGCAGCTCGACGGACAGCGCAACGCCCTCGTGCATCTGAACCACACCGGTCATGTTCTCGAGCAGGTAGTTGCGCGCGTCGCCCACGGCTTCGGCCGGCACGTGGATCTGGTCGTAGGTCTCGCTGTCCATGAAGACGTAGTCGGCGCCGTCTTGGTAGAGGTATTGCATCTCGCGCTTGTCGACGGTCGCGACGTCGACCTTCACACCCGCGTTGAACGTCTTGTCGACGACCTTGCCGGTCTTGACGTTCTTGAGGGTCGTGCGGACGAACGCACCGCCCTTGCCGGGCTTGACGTGCTGGAACTCGATGACGTTCCACAACTGGCCCTCGATGTCGAGGGTCATGCCGTTCTTGAGATCGTTGGTCGTGGCCATAGGTGGTCCTCCAAACATGCGTGCGCTAGAGGACCAGCAGGTCCTTCGTCGTCTCGGTCAGCAGCTCGGTCCCGGTGTCGCGGACGACGAGCGTGTCTTCGATGCGGACGCCGCCGCGGCCTTCGAGGTAGATCCCCGGCTCGACGGTTACCGGCATCAGGTGGGCGAGTCTATCGGAGCCGCCGTGCGCCAGGGTCGGCGCCTCGTGGATCTCGAGACCGACGCCGTGACCGAGCGCATGGGTGAAGTGCTCGCCGAAACCGGCCTCGTCGACGACCGCGCGCGAGGCGGCGTCCGGCTCCCCCGTCGCCACTCCGACGCCGAGCGAGTCGACGCCGGCCTGCTGCGATCGGCGTACGACGTCGTAGATCTCGCGCTGCCAGTCGGACGGTTCGCCGACCACGACTGTGCGCGTCATGTCGGCGTGGTAGCCGCTCGACAGTGAGCCGAAGTCGAACTTGACGAAATCACCCTGCGCGACTGCGCGGGTGGTCGGGCGGTGGTGCGGGATCGCGCTGTGCGGACCGGTGGCGATGATGGTTTCGAACGACGGTCCGTCACCGCCCTCATCGCGCATGAGGTCCTCCAGCTCGAATGCGAGCTCGCGTTCGGTGCGGCCGGCCCGGATGCCCGGCAGCAACCGGGCAAAGGCACGGTCGCCGATCGCGCACGCCTCCCTGAGCGCGGCAATCTCGCCTTCGTCCTTCACCGCGCGCAGGCGCTCGACCAGCCGACCTGAGGAAACGAACTCGACGTCCTCCGCCGCCGTCGTCAGCGCCGCATGCATCTCGACGGTGACGTCGTGTGCTTCGAAGCCGAGCCGGCCGATGTTGCGGCGCACCGTCTCCTCGACCAGGCCGGAGGCAACACCGCGAACGATCGTGCGCTCGACATCGGGCGCCTCCCGCGCCGACTGCGTGACGTACCGGCCGTCGGTAGCGAGAACCGCCGAGTCGGGGGTGACCAGCAGCGCGGCGTTGGAACCGGTGAATCCGCACAGGTAGCGGACGTTGACCAGCTGCGTGATCAGCAGAGCCGGCAGATCACGTTCGGCCATCGCGCCGACGAGCCGGTCGCGCCGGGCGGCGTGCTGTTCAGGCATCGGTGGCCTGCGCGCTGATGCGCGCAACAGCCTGGAGCGCGAGTCGGTAGGAGTCGACTCCGAAGCCGGCGATCGTGCCGAGCGCCAGGTCGGAGATCACGCTGTGCCGGCGAAACTGCTCCCGGCTCGCGATGTTGGTGAGATGCACCTCGACCAACGGTACGCCGAGCATCGCAGCGGCATCGCGTACGGCGATCGAGTAGTGCGTGAACGCGGCGGGGTTGAGGATCACGGCCGCGGCGGTGTCCGCGGCCTCGTGCAGCCAGCCGATCAGCGTCGCTTCGTCGTCGGTCTGGCGAACATCGACGGGCAGACCGAGGCCGGCCGCTTCCTGCTCCAGGAGAGCGACAAGCTCGGCGTACGTCGTCGTGCCGTAGACCTCGGGCTCGCGCTTCCCGAGCCGGCCGAGGTTGGGTCCGTTGAGGATGAACACCGGCTTCATTCACTGACCTCCGCATAGGCAGCTTCGAGAAGTTCGTCGGGTGGGTCGTCGATGACCGTCGGCCGGCCCACGCCTTCGAGGACGACGAAGCGCAGCTTGCTCCCGCGCGCCTTCTTGTCGACCCGCATGGCGTTGCGCAGCCGCGGCCACGCGTCGGCGGCGTACCGCGTCGGGAGGCCCAGGCCGGTCAGCAAGGTGCTGTGGCGCGCAGCGGTCTCGGCATCGAGGCGGCCGGCTAAGCGGCTCAACTCCGCTGCGAAGCACAAGCCGACACTGACCGCGTCGCCGTGCCGCCAGGTGCCGTAGCCGGCGTCGCGCTCGATGGCGTGCGCGAGCGTGTGACCGTAGTTGAGGATCTCGCGGCGGCCCGCTTCCTTCGGGTCTGTGGCGACGACATCGGCCTTGACCTTGATGGAGCGCACGACCAGCTCCTGCAGGAGCGATCCGTCGTCGGCTCCGTCGCCGCGGGCCAGGGCATCGAGGATCAGCGGGTCGGCGATGAAACCGGCCTTGACGATCTCGGCCATGCCGGCGACGAAGTCCGCGCGGGGAAGGGTGCCGAGGGTGTCGAGATCGCACAGCACCCCCGCTGGCTGGTGGAAGGAGCCGACGAGGTTCTTGCCCGCCGCCGTGTTGACGCCGGTCTTGCCGCCGATCGCCGCATCGACCATCGCGAGCACGGTGGTCGGCACGTGCACGACGCGCACCCCGCGCAGCAGGTCGCGGCGACGAACCCCGCCAGGTCGGTGACCGCCCCGCCGCCGACGGCGACGACAGCGTCGGAGCGGGTGAAGTCATTCTGTCCCAGCACCTGCCAGCAGAAGGAAGCCACCTCGATGTGCTTGCCCTCCTCGGCGTCCGGGATCTCGGCCGTGAGGGCGGTGAAGCCTGCCGCGGCGAGTTCTTCCCTGACGGTGTCGCCGGTGAGGCGCAGTGCGCGCGGGTGGATGACGAGGACACGCTTGACGCGCTCGCCCAGGAGCCCGGGCAGGCTGGCCAGCAGGCCGCGGCCCACAACGACGTCGTAGTTCTCCCCAGGCGTCTGCCCGGTGACTTTGATGACGGTTGATTCGGTAATCACTTTTCAACTTCCTTTATCG
>JBKJZO010000065.1:0-23478 GCA_046715235.1 Mycobacteriales bacterium | reverse complement strand
AGACCATCGTGGTCAGCGCCGAGGAGATCAGGAAGGCGATCGAGGAGCCGGTCAACGCGATCATCGACGCGGTGAAGACGACACTCGACAAGTGCCCGCCCGAGCTCTCCGGCGACATCATGGACCGCGGCATCGTGCTCACTGGCGGTGGCGCATTGCTCCGCGGCCTCGACGAGCGGCTCAAGCACGAGACGGGGATGCCAATCCACATCGCCGACAACCCGCTGCACAGCGTCGCGATCGGCTCCGGCAAGTGCGTCGAGGACTTCGAGGCACTGCGGTCGGTGCTCATCTCGTCGCCGCGCCACTGACAACGCTACGCGCGCGGGCCGCCAGGTCCGCCGTACCCGACAGGCTTGCCAATGTTCCGTGACCAGCGACGGGTGCGGCAACTTCTCGGGCTGATGATCCTCACGTCGTTCACGCTGATCACCATCGACTACCGCGGCGGCGACAACTCGCCGTTCCGCGGGGTGCGCCGAGCCGCGGGCAGCTTCTTCGGGCCGATCGAGCGCGGCGTGGCGTCCGTGGTGCGACCCGTCGGCAACGCGCTGTCGACACTCGGGAACGTGCGTCATCTCGACAGGGACCTCAAGAAGCTCAAGGCGGAGCGGGCCGAGGTGCTGGGGCAGGCCAGGCGCAACGCCGACCTGGAGCGCCAGGTCGAGGACATGAAGAAGCTGCTCAAGGTCGTCGACGCCGGGCAATACCGCACGGTCACCGCGCACGTCGTCGGCGCCGGTCCCTCCAACTTCACGTCGACGGTCACCATCAGCGCCGGCACCGACGACGGCGTCCGCGAACGCATGACCGTGATGAATGTCGACGGTCTGGTCGGCCGGGTGATCAGGGCGTCGGCGTCCACCTCCGACGTGTTGCTGTTGATCGACGCGCAGTCAAGGGTGGGCGCGCGGCTGTCCTACACGCGCGACACGGGACTGGTCTACGGCAAAGGCACCGGCGACCTGCGCTTCGAGATGCCCAACGCCACCGCGGACGTCCACGTCGGCCAGCCAGTGGTAACGCTCGGCACGATGTATGCGCCCGGCGTACCGATCGGCCTGGTCAAGGAGACGCGCGCGAGCCCGGGAGCGGTCTCACGCACCGTCATCGTCAAGCCCTTCGTCAACTTCAGCACGCTCGACCTCGTCAGTGTCGTGGTGACTCAGAAGCAGAATTCCAAGGTCGACCCCGACGTTCTCGTGCCGCCCAACCCCCGGCCCACGCCGACGCCGGAAGAGCTCAAGCCGTGCCCGGAGAAGAGTGCCGAGCCACCTACGGATCAGGGCTCCGCGACGCCTACCGCGACGGAGACCGCGAAGGTGCCGGGGCCGGAGCCCACTCCCGTGCCCTGCCTCAGCTCCTACATCGAGACCAACCCGGGGCCCGTGCTGACCCCGGTGCCATGAGCGGCAGCCGCATCCTGCTCGCGATCCTGGGGGTGATCACCGCGCTTGCGCTGCAGGCATCTGTGTTCGCCCGCATGACCTTCCTCGGTCCGCGCCCGGATCTCGTGCTGGTCGTCGTCCTGTGCATTGCGCTGTACGACGGCCCGCTAGCGGGCGTGGTTACGGGCTTCGGCGCCGGCTTTCTCGTCGATCTGCTCAGCGACCATGTGCTCGGAGTGAGCGCGCTGGCCTTCTGTCTAGCCGGGTGGGGCGCCGGCACCGTCCGTGACTACTACGACCGCGACTCGGCCACCACCCCCATGGTGATGGTCGCTGGGGCCACCGCTCTGACCACGATCCTTCTCGCCGCCGTACTCAAACTGCTCGGTGATCCGCGCATCTCGTGGGGTTCGCTCGCGGCCGATGTGCCCAGAATCGCCTTGTACGATGCCCTTCTAACCCCGTTCGTCTTCGCCGCTGTCAGCGCCCTCAACCGGCGCGTCGACCCGACGGTTCGCGAGTGGTGACCGCCTGGGGAGGTCCGGAGTGAGTGACCGCTCACGCCTGCGCCTACTGGTGCTGCAGCTGCTCGTCCTCTCGTTGTTCCTGACGCTGGCGTCGCGGCTGTGGTTCCTTCAGGTGATGAACAGCGCGCAGTACGTCGCGCAGGCGCAGCGGCAGAGCTACGAGCAGATCGTCACACCCGCGCCGCGTGGGCGCATCCTCGACGCGCAGGGCAAGGAACTAGCCAAGAACGTCACGAAGTTCGTCGTCACCGCGAGTGCTCGCGAAGTGCCGCGGGACAAGGCCAAGCGCGCGGACATGGTGAAGCGCCTCAGCGGCCTCCTGCAGATGCCCGAGGCTGACATCGCCGACGCGGTCGTCACCTGCGACCGGAAGAATCCCAAGCCGGAGAATCGCGGGGTCAAGGGCAAGTGCTGGAATGGCTCCCCGTTCCAGCCGATCCCCATCAAGCGGGACGTCAGCCAGCGGGTGGCGTTCCTCATCGAGGAACACGCCGAGGACTTCCCCGGGATCGACGCGATGCTGGTGCCCGTCCGCGAGTACCCCCGGCACGAGTTGGCCGCCCACCTGCTCGGCTACATCCAGCCGATCAACGATGACGTCACCAAGCCGTACTACCAACAGCACGACTACGAAGCGGGTGACCTGATCGGCAAGGCTGGGCTCGAGTTGCAGTACGACCTGCAGCTACGCGGTGAGCGCGGTCGCGACACGGTTGAGATCAACAGGGCCGGCGCCGTTACGCGCGTTGTCGACTCCACCGATCCGAAGCCCGGTTCCGACCTGATCCTCAGCCTCGACATGAGCGTGCAGGCCAGCGTCGAGGACATCCTCAAGCGGGCGATCCTCAAGGCGCGTGAGACGGTCGACGACTGCGTCGACTGCTCCGACGAGATCAAAGGCAAGCACTTCACGGCGCCCTCAGGTGCTGCCGTCGTACTCGAGGCGAAGACCGGCCGCGTTGTCGCGATGGCGAGCTACCCGACGTTCGACCCGATGAAGTTCCTCCAAGGCATTGCCATCGATTCGCCGGAGTACAAGGAGCTCTTCGACGAGAAGACCAGGCCCCTGTTCTCTCGGGCGGTCCAGGGCGAGTTCGCTCCGGGTTCGACGTTCAAGCACGTGTCGACCGCGGCGCGACTGACTAGCGGCGGAAGTCTGGGCGATCTTCAGGAGTGCCCCGGCACGTTCCTGGTCGGCTCTGACGCCAAGAGCAACTTCGAGGGTCTCGGCGAGGAAGGACTGCTCACCTGGAAGGACGTGCTCGTGAAGTCTTGCGACACGTCGTACTACAAGTTGGCTTACGAGGACTGGAAGATCGACGAAGCGCGGATCGCAGCCAACCTGCAACCCAACGAGTTCGTGCAGAAGATGGCGCTGCGCTTCGGCTTCGGCCGCAAGACCGGTATCGACCTTCCGTCCGAAGGCAATGGCGCGGTGCCGACGCGCAAGTTCATCGCCGACCTCAATACACGACTTCACCCCTACAACTGCAAGCAGGCGAAGGCGAACCCGCCAGAATCCAAAGCGGGCAAGCTCTTCACCGACTTGTGCCAGAACGGATCGAAGTACCGCGGCGGTGACCACGCCAACCTCGCGGTCGGTCAGGGCTATGTGCTTACGACACCGCTGCAGCTCGCGGTGTCGTACGCCGCCCTGGTCAACGGCGGCAATGTCATGGAGCCGCACATCGCGCGAGCCATCGTCGCGCCGGGGGGTGCCAAGAAGTCCGAGATCAAGCCGAAGGTGACGTCCAAGCTGGGACTCCCTCAGGAGATCCTTGACTACATGAAGAACGCGCTGGCCGACGTGCCGAAGACCGGCACCGCACGGTGCGCTTTCGGTATGGCGGACGCGACGGTGGCCTGCGACGAGCGTTTCGAGGCGTTTCCGTTCAGTGAGCTCGCTGTCGGCGGCAAGACCGGCACTGCCGAGGTGTCCAACAAGCACACGACCTCGTGGTTCTCGTCGTTCGGACCGGTCGCCGACCCACGCTATGTCGTCGTGGTGGCTCTCGAAGAGGCCGGCCCGGGCGGCACTGCCGCAGCGCCCGCCCTACGCGAGATTTGGGACACCATCTACGGACTCGAGGGTCGCGAGGCCGCTCTGCGCGATGGTGCGCTTCCCGAGAAGTTGCCGACCATTCTGCGCGACGGCCGGGTGTTCGACCCGTACACCAAGGTGACGATCAGGCCGGCGAGTACGCCGACGCCGACGCCGACGCCGGCGACCGCGCCAACTCCGATCGGCATGCCTGCGGCTGACCTCCCCGGCCGGCGGGGAGGTGGGCTCGAGTGAGCGAGCTGTCCACTCCCCGCGCCTCGCCGGTGTCGCTGACCAGCCGGGACTCGTTGCGCAGCAAGGCTTTTGCCCGCAACTCGATACTGCGGCGAATGGACTGGGTGCTCACCTTCGCCGTCGTTGCACTCGGGATCATTGGATCGTTGTTGATCTGGTCGGCTACGCGGGTGAAGTTCGAGGACGGATTCCTCAAACGGCATCTGCTCAACCTGGTGATCGGACTGGTTCTCGCGGCGATCGCGTCGAGTTTCAACTACAGCCTGCTCCGCGCGTACGCCCCGGTCATCTATGTCGCATCGTGCGCGGGTCTGATCGCGGTGCTCACGTTCCTCGGATCGATCCACAAGGGCCAGCGATCGTGGATAGACGTGCCAGGCGGGTTCCAGATCCAGCCGGCTGAGTTCGCCAAGGTGGCACTCGTACTCGGTGTCGCGATGATCCTGGCCGAGAAACGCGACAACGAGGCCGATCCGCGCGACGTCGACGTCCTCGTCGTACTCGCGCTCGCCGCCGTACCGATGGCCCTGATCATGCTGCAGCCGGACTTCGGCACGACGATGGTTTTTATCTTCACGCTGCTCGGCATGATCGCGGTGTCCGGGGCGCCGCGGCGGTGGCTGATGGGCCTGGTCGTGGTCGGCGTCCTGGCGGGCTGGGGCATCCTGCATTTCGACGCGCTGGCGGAGTACCAGAAGGAGCGGTTGACCGTCGCCTTCGACAGCAAGAGCGTGAGCACAAGCGGGGCCGGGTTGCAGACCTACCAGGCGAAGATCGCCATCGGCAGCGGCGGCGTGTGGGGACTCGGCCTGTTCAACGGTGTGCAGACCAAGGGCGCCTATGTGCCCGAGCAGCAGACCGACTTCATTTTCACGGTCGCGGGCGAGGAACTCGGCTTCGTCGGAGCGGGGGTGGTGCTGCTCCTAGTCCTTGTCGTCATCTGGCGTGGTTTGCGCATCGCGTGGAACGCCGGCGACAGCTTCGGGGTGATGGTCGCCGCGGGCGTTGTCTCCTGGTTCTCGTTCCAGGCGTTCGTGAACATCGGCATGACGATGGGCATCATGCCGGTCACCGGGCTGCCGTTGCCGTTCGTCTCGTACGGCGGCTCGTCGATGTTCGCCAACATGCTCGCAGTCGGTCTGCTCCAGAACGTCCACATGCGCAGCCGCGACTAACCCGGCTCCCGACCCCCATCCTTTCGCGCTCGGGTCTCTTGGTCGGTGCGAGGGTTCCAGAGCTTGTCGCGACACTCCTGCCAAAGCAAGGGGGGCGATGGGTAGGCGCGGCCGCAAGCGGCAGCTCGATGTGGACACTCTGACACGAAAGCTGCGCACCGGGCGGGCCGAGCAGCGCGACGGCTGGCGAGCCTGGCGGTGATGCACATCTCCGGCCCCTGATCCCAGGTCAGGGCGAACCGCGCATGCTCCGGGAGGTTGCGAGGGCTGGTTTCAGCCACGCGGAACGTTCCGCGCTGTACCTCGTTCGGCAGGTGCACCAGCTGCACGAGAGGGGCTGCGCCGATCGCGGACTGGCTCATCCGCCCGACGATCAGGTCACCTTCCCAATCACCAATGCGGCTGCGCAGCTCGACCACCCGGGTCTGCGGTCTATGAGCAGACCCGTGCGATGAACCGCACGATCCGAGCCTCCGGACGTCGCCGGCGTTACGGATGCAGAAGCCGGACATTTCGCCTCGCGACGCTGGATACACCCATCAAAAGCTCCATTTCCGGCTCTTTCGCGGAACTGCTTGCTGGCCAGTAGTAGCCCTGTGACACTCCACGAGGACTCAGGCGCATGTCCTGATCCGGGGGAATTTGGGGGGCGCAATGCGCCGCGTCATCGCACACTTTCTGGCTGTCCTGGTTCTGTTCCGGAACAGGCCTGGGCATGGCCACCGCGGCACCCGCGCAAGCGGCAGAGGCCTTGCCGTCCGCAGACGACCACAAGCGTTCCGCAACCAAGGACGACGCGCCCGAGCGCCGAGCGAAGTCGAAGGCCGTGGCGAAGCCCTCCAGGCCTCACAAGTATCGGCCCGTCCCGAAGCCGAAGCCGAAGCCGAAGCCGAAGACTGGCCCGCCGCACTCCTTCACCGGCGACCGGGTGCTGCCGGCGTGGCGAGCCAAAAAACTGTCGGTCGACCAGATGCTGAGATACTCGGTGTCGTCAGTGTTGGCGCCGGGCACTATCCCCGCGGACCTGCGCCCCACGAAGCCGCTTGGTGAAGGAGCCGGACTCTACCTCGCGCACGCTCTCTCTTTTGCGCCTCAAGCCTCGCCGGAGACGCGCGCATGGCTGGTGGACAAACTGACCGCGAAACCGGTTTCCGCCCAGGCACCCGGCGGTTCGGCGAAAGGCTTCTCGGCCTCTGCCGTCGCAGGGGCGACGAATAACTGTGACCAGGATTGGACCTTTTACCTGCACGACTTTCAATGCGTGCACTCCACTCCGCGCTTCAACATTTACTACAACGAAAAAATCACAGACGGTGACCGCGTCCTTTTCCCGGGGGTGCCATTTGTCGACGATAACAACAACAATATCACCGACGGTATCGACACAATGGCCGAGGCTTTCGAGACTTCATACGACGCTTATGTCGCCTTGCGCTACGTCGCGCATCACTCACGGCCACTCGATATCTTCGTCGGCTTCGATGACAACGACAACGCCGGACTGACGTTCCCTTTTGGTGGGATCGGCGAGGGCAACCAGGCCGTTATCTTGCTGCCATCGGAACCGTCAAGCTACAACTATCTGCCACGGCACGAGCTGTTCCACGCTTTCCAGTACACATACATCAGCAACGAGATGTTGTTGCAGGACCTGAGCTCGATCAATTGGTGGATGGAAAGCACAGCCGAGTGGGCGGCGCACATCAGCTACAGCGACGACTACGGCGCGACTGTTTTCCCGGGCGAGGAAGGTGAGTACGCGAATAGCTTGGCGGCATTCTATGATGCGCCAAACCGTGCCCTGAACGCGTGGGACGGATTCGGCGCCCGGCGCCAGTATTCGACGTTCCCCTTCCCCGTCTTTCTCACGGAAATCACTGCGGACGTTGACGCGGTCAGGCACACCTGGGAACTTCAGGAGCTACCTTTGACCGCCATTCAGAACGTGCTGAGTATTGGGTACGGACTGGATGTTAGTGACACAATGTTGGAGTTCGCGCGCTCAAACTACGAGCGCGGCTATGTGGACACCGACGCGCAATACCTGTGGCCAGCCGTGCTGAACGATTCAAATCATTCGAAGGGCGATGACCCCGGTCCAGATTTTGCGGCGGCGGCGAATCGGCCCGCTCACAACGTTCAACGCCTTGGTTGGGGGCAGGTCGTCTCCGAGGCCGAAATCCCGCCGACGGGGCCACTGGCGCCGAAATCCCAACCGGATCACCCGACAGAGCTCCAGCCGGGCGGCGCGCTGTATGTGGACTTCGTGTTGCCAGGCGAGGCGGGCCGAAGCGGATCAATACAGGTCAAAGTCGGCGGCGGAGGTTCGTTGAGGTATTCGCTGACAACCTGGGATCGCTATGAAGGCGAGACGGTGTATCCGTCATCCGACGAGAGAACCGCAACAGTCGACCCTAACGGCAATCTGACACTGCCGGTCACGGAGTCGGACGTCTTCGCGTCGCTGGTCATCACTCGGGTCGACCTCAACCCGGATTCGCGTACCGCCACCGACTGGCTCCCGGTAACATGGACGGCGCGATTAATATCGCACGCGCGCGCCATAGTGAGCGCGGCAGGATGCATGGCCACAACGCGGGAGCTTAACAACGACGAGTCATCACCAGCCGTCGACCTCCCGTTTCCGATAAACTTCTACGGAAGGACATACACATATCTGTATGTCAACGACAACGGCAACGTGACGTTCAACGAGCCCTCGCGGGAATACACACCCTTTGCGATTGATGCGTCTACTCCTCCGATGATCGCCCCGTTCTTCGCAGACGTCGGGGGTACTGAGTCCGGTTCGACAAACAATGCCCTGCTCCGGACGGTTTCGCTCGAGACGAGCGCCGAAGCCTCGGGCGAAGCCAGCTTTAGCTTCGGCTCTGTCACCTATCAAGGGCGACCCGCATTTTGCGTGAACTGGGACAGGGTCGGTTACTACCGGGAGCACACGGACAAGCTGAACAGCTTCCAGCTTCTGCTGGTCGATCGCTCGGACGTCGGCCCCGGGGACTTTGACATCATCTTCAACTACAACCACGTCGGTTGGGAGACCGGCGACGCGTCCGGCGGGGACAGCGGCTACGGCGGCACTCCGGCGGCTGTGGGCTTCACGGCCGGCACGGGAAACCCGGCCCACGCGTACATGCACCCCTATTCGATGCAGACCGGTCAGTTCCTTGACGGTGGACCCCACTCGTTGATCGCAAACAATGTCGGCGCTCTCGATACGCCTGGGCGCTACGTGTTCCACGTCAACAACGGCGCGACGCCCACTCAGTCAGGCATGAGAGGCACCGTCACCGTGGACGGGGAGCCCGCCATCGGGGCACCAGTTCAGATATGCCAGACTGAACGCGAAGGCGCTTGCGTCTTCATGACGCGCACGGGCGCCGATGGCACCTATGACGCCCTCGGTCTCAATGCCGGCACGTACTACGTGATCGCGTTCCCGCCCGTCGGCTTGGACGCGGTGCCTCGGGCCGTCAACGGGATTACGGTGTCGCCCGAGTCGATTACAACGGTGGACATCGCGCTCTCGAGGTTGGTCGACGCAGATTCCGACACGACCATCACACCCAGTTTCGGAGACCCGGCAGGTATCCCTGTCGTCTACTGGGAAGATCCCCTTGTGCTCCGGACGGCGGGTTGTACCGGGGGAGCGGGCTCCTATCGAGTTGTGATGCACACGACGGGTGCCGTCTTAGCCACCGGCCCGATGGTAGAAGTAGATCCTGGGGTGTACAGCGCGACGCTGGGGCCGTTCTATCCCAACCACGGGTACGTCGAAATCTCGATCACCATCCTGTGCCCCGACGGAACGGTTGAAGCGACCAGCTTCTGGGTCTACATCGATCCCTCCGGGACCATCGTGACTCCCAACGGAGAGCCAGTGTCCGGCGCAACCGTCCGGCTGCTGCGGTCGGATACCGCGGCCGGGCCATTCAGTCTCGTCCCGGATGGTTCAGACCTCATGTCCCCAGCCAACCGGAACAACCCGGTGACGACCGGAAGCAGCGGGCACTTCGGCTGGGACGTCGTCGCCGGCTTCTACCGGGTCGAGGCATCGAAACCAGGCTGCCTCGCGGTCGACGGCACGGACACAGTCCGCTCGAAGATCTTGACGATTCCCCCTGCAGTGACCGGCTTGGAGCTCGTCCTGGTGTGTAACCGCCCACCTGAGCTCGTCGTCCGGGACAGGACAGTCGAAGGGAACGCGGCGGGAGGCTTCGCCGGAAACCCGGAAGGCGTCACGTCAACTGATCCTGACGGCGACGCGGTGACTCTCACGAATGACCAACCGGCGTTCCTGCCACTTGGCGCAAACGATGTGCAATGGCGCGCCGTGGACGCCAACGGAGGGGACGTGACAGCGACGCAGCGGGTGACTGTCGAAGACACGACTGCGCCGGCGATCACCTGTCCCCCGAACCTTGTTGCGTCGTCAACCGCGGTCGTCCTGGGCGACCCGACCGTCACCGACGTAGTCGACCCAAGGCCTTCCCTTTCTAACAACGCACCGGCATCCTTCCCCTCCGGAACGACGGATGTCACCTGGGCAGCCGCTGATGCAAGCGGCAACAGCGGGGAATGCGTGCAGCGGGTCACTCTTAACCGCCCAGCGGAAATAGTCGTGGTCGACCGGACCGTCGAGGGAAACGTGGCCGGCGGCTTCTCCGGCGATGCTGCCGGAGTGACAGCATCGGATCCCGATGGGAATGTCGTCAGTCTCACCAACGATCAACCCGCATTGCTCCCGCTCGGTGTAACCACCGTGCAATGGACGGCATCGGACGGCTACACCGACGTCCAGGCATCGCAGCAGGTGACGGTCGTCGACACGACCCCGCCGTCTATCGTCTGCGCGAGTGCCGGCGGGTCCACCCTCGTCGCGCCCGCGGTCAATGATGTCGTCGACGCTGAGCCCGCCGTTGCCAACGACGCGCCGGCTATGTTCCCAGCTGGAACGACAACGGTCACGTGGACGGCCACCGATTCAAGCGGCAACCGCGGGACCTGCACGCAGCACATAACGATCAGCGGTACGACGACGGCTGCATACACCGGTAGCCGAATCCTTCCGACGGGCGGATCGGTCACGCCTGCTGCGAGCTTGACCGCGAGTGCTGCTACGTGCGTCGAGGGTCGGAGGGTTTCGTTTTCATTGGACCGTCACCCGGTTTCCGGCGCGCTGACGCCATTCTCGTTGGGAGTCGGCGTTTCCAGCGACACAGGCTCCGCCATCGCGCCGACCCTCACCGCGGCGCGCTGGTCAGAGGGGGTCTACCGAGTCTCCGTTTCCGGCGCCGAGACGAGCCAATGCTCAGCGTTCTCGGCCACTGGAGTTGTCGTTGTCACGGCGAGCGGGCTGCTTGCTGCTGGCGCGGGTCAGTACACGCTGCCAACGCAAGCCGCAGAGCGTGTCGACTTCGCGTTCTACGCGCGGAGGAAGGGCTCACGAGTCAATGGTGCCGTGGTGCTAGTTACGCCGAAGGGGTGGCTACTCGCGGGCAGCGTCACGGATTACTCGAAGGCCGCTAGCGGTAGCTCAACGGTTGGCACGATCTCTGGCACTGGCGTTCTCTGGCGCTGGGACCCGGGAGCGAGCGCGGGGGCAGGGTCGTGGAAGCTGGCGTCTGGAGCAGTCTCGTTCCGGTTGAGCGTCGAGGACGTGGCAGCGGGTGGTGCCGTTGTCGGTTGCACCTACCTCTGCACGCCCGGTCACGTGTACTCCACTGGGGTTCAGATCAGCTACACGCCCCCTGCGGCCGCTCCGGCCCTGCCCAATAGCGATCGCCAGCGGCTCACGAACGGTGTTGTCTGGATGGTATGATCGGGAGTGTTACTCAGCCCGAGCGAAGCTAAGCCGCGCACTCGATGGTGCTCCAATTCACGAAAACTCATCATCGTTTTGGTGTTGATGAGCATGTCCGCCGGGTGCCAACCGAAGGACAAGGTCTCTCTGCGCAACGAGTCGGAGTCCTCAGTCAAAGTCACTTTCGGCCATTTCGGGGATGCGGATGCGCCGTACGTCGTCGCTGAGAATCTCGCGCCACTGGCTGTCGTGCACGCAACAGTGGCCAGGGTCGACGACGCAAAGGGCTGCGATGCGACCGGATTCCTTCTCGCGGTGGCGGCCGATGGCAGAACCGCTCAGTTCGGTCCGCCGGTTTGCCAGCTCCAGCGCTTCCACCTGGACGAGAGTCAGCTGCGGGCTCCGTAGTGCCAGGCCATCGGCGCCTATCCCGTGCAGTCGTCGCAAGTGTCCTGATTTTGTCGATGGTGGGTTGCGGCGGAACCGAACCGGAACGAACTACAAATGCTGATGCGTCCGCTGAGCCGGAGCACGTAGTCGAGGTTCCCGCACCGACGCGGCCAAGTGGTCTGCACTCATACAGCCCGTTCCCTCTGCCCACAAGAACGCGCACCGCCGCTGCGACGGTGCCGTCCTTTGATGGGGATCGATTGATTCCGGCGTGGCAGTCGAAACGCATCTCTACGGACCTCTTTGTTAGGTACGCAGTCATGCTGGTCGTGGGACACGACCACGAGATCCCCGCCCACCTCCGCCCGACGAAGCCGCTCCACAGCGATGGGCGCGGCGCGTACCTGGCCTTCGCCCTCAGCCTGGCACCACAGACCTCTGCAGCGACGCAAGCCTGGTTACAGCAGACGCTGAATGTTCGGGAGAAGTAGCGGCCGTCGGATCCTCTCGACCGCGGTCTTGCCGATGCTCTGAGATCGGCGACGGCGGTCAATCTCGGTTCCGGTCTCGTCGTCGGCGGAAAACCGCGGACCAGAAGACCCGAACCGGCGGTGGGAGTGGTTCCAGGGGGCCGGTACCCTCGCGTAGTCCATCGAAGGGTTCGCTTGACCGTGGAGTCGCTCTTCCCCTCTGACGTGCACGCATGGCCATGAAGACGCTGATCGCGTGGGTGACGGTTGGTCTCGGTGCCGTCGTGGGTGTGATCTCCAGCGCCTCCGCCGAGCAGCCGGGTGGGACCTACAACGGGTTCGACAGCGCGGCCGGCACGATCGTGTTTCTCGCAGCGCCGATCGCGGTCATCACCGGCCTTGCCGCGCTCGTGCGCATGAGCTATCGCCGTCGGCACGAGACGTTGCCGACCAGCACCTTCGCCGTCAGGTCGGTCGTGGTGTCAGGCTGGGCGTGCGTGATCCTCGCGGCCGCAGCTGTGCCGTGGGTCGTCGGCGGCACACTCGGCTCCGCGCGGCTCGACCGAATGGCGACGTGCGAGGACTGGTGCGGGTTCGGTTCAGCTCTACTTGCCATATTCGCGGGCATGTTCGCCGTCGGGTCGGCAGTGCTCGGGGGTCTCCTGCTGCTGTTCGCGGGGCGCCTCCGCAGGCGCACATCGGTAGCTGCAGACTCGCGGCGGGTACCCTAGAGCTTCCGAGGACGCCTCCGTCCCGATGGAAGGCTGATGGTCCCCCTGGAATCCCTGTTTCCCCAGCTTGAGCCGCTGCTCCCGCGCGTGCAGAAGCCGGTGCAGTACGTCGGCGGCGAGCTCAACGCGCAGCTGAAGGACTGGGATTCCGCTGACGTGCGGTGGGCGTTGCTCTACCCCGACGCCTACGAGGTGGGCCTGCCCAACCAGGGCGTGATGATCCTTTACGAGGTCCTCAACGAGGTGCCGGCGACACTCGCCGAGCGCGCGTACGCCGTGTGGCCCGATCTCGAAAACCTGATGCGCGACGCGGGCATCCCCGCGTTCACGGTCGATTCGCACCGGCCGGTCAGGGCGTTCGACCTGCTCGGCATCAGCTTCTCGACCGAGCTCGGCTACACGAACATGCTCGGCACGCTCGACCTCGCCGGCATCCCCATCGATGCGCGGCACCGCACGATCGACGACCCGGTCGTTGTCGCGGGCGGCCATGCCGCCTTCAACCCGGAGCCGATCGCCGACTTCATCGACGTCGCCGTCCTGGGCGACGGCGAAGAGGCAGTGCTCGAGATGACCGAGGTCGTCCGCGCGTGGAAAGCCGCGGGCCGGCCCGGCGGTCGCGAGCAGCTGTTGCTGGACCTCGCACAGCTGCAGGGCATCTACGTGCCGCGCTTCTACGACGTCGAATACCTCGACGACGGCCGCATCAAGCGCGTCGTGCCCAACCGCCACGGCGTTCCGTTCCGGGTGCAGAAGCGCACGGTGATGGACCTCGACAAGTGGCCCTACCCGAAGCAGCCGCTGGTGCCGCTGGCCGAGACGGTGCACGAGCGCATGAGCGTCGAGATCTTCCGCGGCTGCACCCGCGGCTGCCGCTTCTGCCAGGCCGGCATGATCACCAGGCCGGTGCGCGAGCGCAGCATCACCGGCATCGGCGAGATGGTCGAGCGCGGGCTCAACGCGACCGGCTTCGAGGAGGTCGGCCTGCTCAGCCTTTCGAGCGCCGACCACAGCGAGATCGCCGGGATCGCCAAGGGCCTGGCCGACCGGTACGCCGACGACCAGGTTTCGCTGTCACTGCCGAGCACGCGCGTCGACGCGTTCAACGTGACGCTCGCCGACGAGCTGTCGCGCAACGGCCGTCGCAGCGGGCTCACGTTCGCGCCCGAGGGCGGCAGCGAGCGGCTCCGTAAGGTCATCAACAAGACCGTCACGGAAGAAGACCTGATCCGGACGGTCACGACGGCGTACGTCGGCGGCTGGCGGCACGTGAAGCTCTACTTCATGTGCGGGCTGCCGACCGAGACCGACGACGACGTGCTGCAGATCGCCGTACTCGCGAAGGCTGTCGTCAAAGCCGGTCGCGCCGCCACCGGCCACAAGGACATCCGCTGCACGGTGTCGATCGGCGGGTTCGTGCCCAAGCCGCACACGCCGTTCCAGTGGGCGAGCCAGCTCGATCACGAGACGACGGACAAGCGGCTGCGCCTGCTCAAGGACGCCATCGGCCGCGACCGGTCGATCGGCTACCGCTACCACGACGGCAAGCCCGGCACGATCGAGGGACTGCTCTCCCGCGGTGACCGCCGCGTCGGCGCCGTCATCAAAACGGTGTGGGAGAACGGCGGCCGCTTCGACGGGTGGAGCGAGCACTTCAGCTACCAGCGCTGGGTCGAGTCGGCTGCGCAGGTCGGCATCGACGTCGACTGGTACACCACGCGCGAACGCGCCGAGTCCGAAGTCCTGCCGTGGGACCACCTCGACTCGGGCCTCGAGAAGGAGTGGCTCTGGTCCGACTGGCAGGAGGCGCTCAAAGCTGAGGAGCTCGATGACTGCCGCTGGTCTCCCTGCTACGACTGCGGTGTCTGCCCCGGCATGAACACCGAGATCCAGATCGGCCCGACCGGCAAGACGATGCTGCCGCTGCTGGCGACGCCGCCCCTCACCCCGCGATAGTGGCGCGCCAGCCCGAAGGACCGCCGCCGCCGCCGACCGTGCAGAAGCTGCGCCTGCGGTTCACCAAGCGCGGCCGCCTTCGTTTCATCAGCCACCGCGACTTCGCCCGCGCGTTCGAGCGTGCCCTGCGGCGCGCCCGGGTGCCGATGGCCTACTCGGCCGGCTTCTCGCCGCACCCAAAGATCTCGTACGTCGGCGCCGTACCGACCGGGGTTGCCAGCGAGGCCGAGTACCTCGAGATCGGCCTGGCGCAGCGCTGCGAGCCCGAAGCGGTACGCCGGGCGCTCGACGAGAGCCTGCCCCCGGGCATCGACGTCCTTGAGTGCGTCGAATCGCCCGGCGGATCGCTTGCCGACCGCATCGACACCTCGGAGTGGGAGTTGCGGCTGCCCGGCGTGAGCGAGTCCGACGCGGCCGCTGCTGCGTCGACATTGCTCGCCGCCGAATCGGTCATGGTCGAGCGGATCACCAAGGACGGCCGGCGCCAGCTCGATGCCCGCGCCGCACTCGTCGCGGTCGACACGCGCAGTGGTGAGACCGCCGCCGGGACGCCTTGTGCGATACTTCACCTCGTCGTACGGCACCTGACGCCTGCTGTACGACCCGACGACGTCTTGTCGGGACTGCGACTGGTGGCGGGGCTCGAACCCACCGCGCCGGCCGAGGCAACTCGGCTCGCGCAGGGCGTGCTCGACGACACCGGCCGCATGATCGATCCGCTTGCCGATGACAAGGCGGCGACGATCGACCACGGTTCCGCGGCCTCGCCGGTCTAAGACTTCCGAGCGCTCAGCGCGCCCGGTGACACACGACACGCTCCTGAGCGGCTGCGTCAGATCGCGCCCGGGAGCACGGAGGTACACGTGCCCGATGACGACATCACTACTGACCCCACTTCGAGTGCCGGCGACGCTGTCGCCAAGGCGCCCCGCAAGCGGGCCCCCCGCAAGAAGGCCGTAGCCGCAGAGACGGCAGTGACCGCCCAAGCTGCCCCCGCCGAACACGCCGGTGCCGCGATGGCCGCGCCGGCCGACGGCGCCGAGCCGGCCACCAAGACCCCCCGTAAGCGCACGCCGCGCAAGGCGGTGGCGCCGACCGTGCCCGAGGACAAACCGGTCACGGCGCCGCCCGCGCTGTCCGGCGACGGCGACAACGAACCCGTAGCGCCCGTGAAGCGCGCCCGGAAGGCGCCCCCGATCGTCATGTTCCAGCCGCCCGAGGTCGGCTTTGCCGCGCCGGCGACGCCGGCCCACGCGGGCGACGCGACCGAAGCCGCGCCGCGCCGCCGTACCCGCGCTCCGCGCATCGTGGTGGCCGACGAGGTCGTCGTGCAGCGCGCCGTGGCGGTCGACGGTCCCGGGTCGGAGTCCTCGCAGCCGGACGCCGTCGAAGGCGGGGATGACGCCGAGGCAGCCAAGAGCCCCCGACGCCGCCGCGGTCGCCGAGGCCGTGGTCGCGGGCGCGAGGGTGCCGAGGGCACCGCTGAGCAGCCCGCTGATGCAGCCGAGGCAGCGACCGACGACGCGGCCGGTCCGGCCGCCGATGGCGATGAGTCCGAGGACGGGCCAAGCACCCGCCGCCGTCGCCGGCGCCGCCGCGGTGGCGGGGGAGACGACGCAGCGGGCGACGACCCGCCGCGCACGGTGACCCGCGTCCGCGAGCCCCGCAGCGACGAGGTGCGCGGCCTGTCCGGCTCGACGCGTCTCGAGGCCAAGAAGATCCGCCGACGCGAAGGACGCGAGCAGTCGCGCCGGCGTCCCCCGGTCATCACCGAGGCTGAGTTCCTGGCGCGCCGTGAGGCCGTCGACCGGGTGATGCTGGTCCAGGAGCACGACGATCGCACCCAGATCGCTGTGCTCGAGGACGGCGTGCTGGTCGAGCACTACGTGACCAAAGCGCAGGCGACGTCGTACGCCGGCAACGTCTATTTCGGGCGGGTGCAGAACGTGCTGCCCTCGATGGAGGCGGCGTTCGTCGACATCGGCAAGGGCCGCAACGCCGTCCTCTATGCCGGCGAGGTCAACTACGACACCAGCGCGCTCGAAGGCCGGGCGCCCCGGATCGAGCAGGCTCTCAAGAGCGGCCAGGAGATCGTCGTCCAGGTCACCAAGGACCCGATCGGCCAGAAGGGCGCGCGCCTGACGAGTCAGGTCAGCCTCCCAGGCCGCTACATGGTCTACGTGCCCGAGGGCTCGATGACCGGCATCAGCCGCAAGCTGCCCGACAACGAGCGCACCCGGCTCAAGGGCATCCTCAAGACGCTCAAGCCCGAAGGCGCGGGCATCATCGTCCGCACCGCCGCCGAGGGGGCGAGCGAGGAAGACCTCGCCGCCGACCTGACCCGGCTCAAGGCCCAGTGGGACGTCATCGAGAAGACGGCCAAGAAGGCGAAGGCGCCGGCTCTGCTGCACGGCGAGCCCGACCTCGTCATCCGCGTGATCCGCGACAACTTCAACGAGGACTTCGCCAAGCTCATCGTGAGCGGTGCGGGCGACTACGAGACGATCAGCGACTACCTCGAATACCTCGCGCCCGACCTCATGCCGCGGCTGGAGAAGTGGGTCGAGCCGACACCGCTGTTCGACCAGCACCGCGTCAACGAGCAGCTGCTCAAGGCCATGGACCGCAAGGTGTGGCTGCCCTCCGGCGGCTCGCTGGTCATCGACCGCACAGAGGCGATGACCGTCGTCGACGTCAACACCGGCAAGTTCACCGGCAAGGGCGGCAACCTCGAGGAGACCGTCACCAAGAACAACCTCGAGGCCGCCGAGGAGATCATCCGGCAGCTGCGGCTGCGTGACATTGGCGGCATCATCGTCGTCGACTTCATCGACATGGTGCTCGAGAGCAACCGCGAGCTGGTCATGCGCCGGCTCAAGGAGTGCCTCGGGCGCGACCGCACCAAGCACCAGGTCGCCGAGATCACCTCGCTCGGACTGCTGCAGATGACACGCAAGCGGATCAGCCAGGGACTCATCGAGGCGTTCTCGGAGACCTGCGAGCACTGCAGCGGTCGCGGCATCAAGGTGCACGTCGAGATGCTCGGCGGCGCACCGGGATCCGGTACGGCGACGCCGCAGCCGGCGCGCGCGCGCCGCGAGCCAAAGTCGAAGGCGCCCGCCAAGCCAAGGACGTCGATCCTCGACGTCGCAGCGGCGACGATCGGCGTACGCGCGGCTTCGCCGTCCGAGACGCCGACCGCGGCGCCGGCCAACGCGCCGGCCAACGGCGCAATGGCGAGAAAACCGGCACCGGCCAGCGTGACCGAGGACACCGAAGACGACTGGGCCTGGGCGGCCGCTCCGCTGCCCGATCTAGTGCCCGACCCGGCCGCGAATGGCGAGCTTCCGGCGGACGCCGACGGTGCTGTTCCGGACCCGGCGGCGCCGGAGGGTCCTGCCGAGGGCGCCCAGCCAAAGCGCAGGCGAGGCAGCCGCGGGGGTCGCGGCCGCTCCAAAGCCGATGGCGGCGCCGCCGCGACCTCGGATGCGCCCGTCTCGGCGTCCTGAGGCAAAACTTTCTATCGCCTGATGTAAACCCGCTGCCCGCTCAGACGTCCTCTGTGCATGAACCACATGACCCAAGGGCTCACTCTCTCAGACCGGACCCGCTGCATGACCGCTGATGAAGCGCTGGCAGACCTCTACCGCGCCCACTACGCGCGACTTGTCCGGCTGGCGATCCTGCTGGCCGACGACAACGCCGCCGCCGAGGACCTCGTACAGGACGCCTTCGTGAAACTGCATCGCAACTGGAGGCGGCTGCGCGAGCCCGAGGCTGCCGTTCCCTACCTGCGTGCCTGCGTCGTCAACGGTGGCCGCTCTCGGTTGCGCCGGCTGCGTACGTCCCGCGCGTTCGCGAAGCACGAGATCGGCCAGCACGTCCCGTCGGCCGAGCAGCACGCGGTGCTGAGCGAGAGCCACCGAGAGCTGCTCGATGCCGTACGGACATTGCCGGAGCGGCAGCGCCAGGTCCTGGTGCTCCGGTACTACGCCGAATGCAGCGAGATCGAGACCGCCGACACACTCGGCCTCTCGGTCGGCACGGTGAAGTCGCATTCGCACCGTGCGATCGCAACCCTCGGCAAGAAGCTGGAGGCTTCCCGATGAACATCGACGACCAGCTCACCGCGGCTTTCCACGCCAAAGCCGAAACTGCGACGACCTCGCCGGAGGCCTACGGGCTGATCCGCGACCGGGTGCGTGCCGGGCGGCGCCCGCAGTTCATCCAGATCGCCGCGGCAACGCTGGCCGTGCCAGCGATCGCCGTCGCGGTGTTCGTGCTCAATGACGGCGACGATCCTGCTCCGCTGCGGCCCGAAGGAAGCGTGGCTCCGACGACTCCGGCCGAGCCGAGCGTCGCGCCCGCGCCGAGCAGCAGCGCGGCGGCTTCAGCGAGCCCGTCCGACGTACCCACGGCCAGCCAGGAGTACGCCGATGCCATCGCGGTCGGCGTACGTGAACCGACCGGTGATCGCATCGTCTTCCGTTCTCCGACGGGGGAGGAGATTGGGACCTCCACAGCCCTGCCGGGCTGGCAGATCACCGACCTGGAATGGTCCCCCGACCGCGCGTCGCTCTACATCAGCTCGACGGGGGAGAAGACCACCGGCTGCAGTGGCGATCAGGCCACGGTCCTGGACATCGCCACCGGGAAGACGACTGTGCTCGGCGAGTGGGGCGGGCTGACGTTCAGTCCCGATGGCCGGCAGTTGGCCTACCTGGACTACGCGGCCAAGAACGGCCCCTGTACGGCGGTTGCCCTGGTGGTGCGCGACGTGTCCAGCGGTGCCGAGAAGCGGTACCCGCAGCCGACCGACACCGAGCCGAGCGGATACAGCAGCCTGACCTGGGTGCCTGGGGTCAACCGCCTGGTGATGATCGAGCAAGGGCCGGGCGACGGCACGGTGGTCTCGCTGCTCGACCTCGACAAGGCGTCGTCACTCAAGGACCTGACCATGGTCGACACCGGTGTCAGGCTGCCTGGTGGTGAGGACGCGCGCTCGCTCGCGTACGTCGGCAACCGGCTGATCATCGCGATGAACTGCTGCCTCAATACGGACGAGACGATTCGCTTCCTGGCGCGGGACAGCTCGACGGGAAGGGTGACCGAACTCCGCAAGCAGCCCGGCATCCCCGGGGGGATCGCCCACCTGGATGTCGCTCCGGACGGCAAGCAGGTCGTCTACTCGCCGTACGTCGAAGGTCCTGCCTGGATCTGGGATCTTGTCGGTGAGCCGCGCAAGATTGCTGACGGCGTGAGCGGCGTCGCCTGGTAGCCGCCGGGTCAGCGCACGCTGCTCAGCTTGACCCGCGGGAACCCCGCTACGTACTCTGTCGGTTCGGTGCGACTTCGACGCGCCCGTTCATTCACGCCCAAGTGCAGGTCAGGAGTTCCCGGTGTACGCGATCGTCCGTAGCGGCGGCAAGCAGCACAAGGTCGCCGAAGGTGACGTGTTCGAGACCGAGAAGGTCGACGGCGAGGTCGGCGCAGAGGTCAGCCTGCCCGCGCTGTTCCTGGTCGACGGCGAGACCGTCACGAGCGGCGCCGACCAGCTCAAGAAGGTCTCCGTAACGGCTGAGGTCGTCGCGCATACCAAGGGCCCCAAGATCAAGATCCTCAAGTTCAAGAACAAGACCGGCTACCGCAAGCGTCAGGGTCACCGCCAGCCGCTGACCCAGCTGCGAGTCACGGGCATCTCGACCGGGAAGAAGAGCTAGCGACATGGCACACAAGAAGGGCGCGTCGTCCAGCCGCAACGGCCGCGACTCCAACGCGCAATACCTCGGCGTCAAGGTCTACGGCGGCCAGGCCATCCGCAGCGGCGGCATCATCGTGCGCCAGCGCGGCACCCACTTCCACCCCGGTGAGCTGGTCGGCCGCGGCGGCGACGACACTTTGTTCGCGCTCAGCGACGGCGCGGTCAAGTTCCACGTCAAGCGCGGGCGTAAGACCGTCAGCGTCGTGCCGGCAGAGGCAGTCGGTTAGCCTCGAGTCAGACCTAACGTGTCGAGGGTGGGCCGGTTTCCGGTCCGCCCTCTTTGCTTATCCGACAGGAGCACAGCGGTGAACTTCGTCGACCAGGTCGTGCTGCATGTCGCCGCGGGCGACGGCGGTCACGGCTGCACGTCGGTGCACCGCGAGAAGTTCAAGCCGCTGGGCGGCCCTGACGGCGGCGACGGCGGGCGCGGCGGCGACGTGATCGTCGAGGTCGACCCCAACGTCACGACCCTCATCGACTTCCATTTCCATCCGCATCAGAAGGCGACCAGCGGCAAGCCGGGCGCCGGCAACTGGCGCAACGGTGCGGCCGGGACGGACCTCGTACTCAAAGTGCCCGACGGCACCGTCGTGAAGTCGGCCGACGGCAAGGTGCTCGCTGACCTCGTCGGGCCCGGCACGGTCTATCCGCTGGCGAAGGGCGGCCGGGGCGGCCTGGGCAACGCGTCGCTCGCGACACCCAAACGGAAGGCGCCAGGCTTTGCCGAGCTGGGCGAACCCGGCATCACGCGCGATGTCTCGCTCGAGCTCAAAACGGTCGCCGACGTCGGCCTCGTTGGCTTCCCGAGTGCGGGCAAGTCGTCGCTCATTTCGGTGCTGTCGGCAGCAAAGCCGAAGATCGCCGACTACCCGTTCACCACATTGGTGCCCAACCTCGGGGTCGTGACCGTCGGCGATGTCATCTTCACCATCGCCGACGTGCCCGGCCTCATCCCCGGGGCGTCGGCAGGCAAGGGCCTCGGCCTGCAGTTCCTGCGACACATCGAGCGCACGAAGATCCTCGTTCACGTCATCGACACCGCAACGATCGAGCCCGACCGTGACCCGGTCAGCGACCTCGACGCGCTCGAGGTCGAGCTGGCGGCGTACGGCGGGCTGGAGGACCGGCCCCGCGTCGTCGTACTCAACAAGATTGACGTCCCTGATGGGCGCGAGCTCGCCGAGATGGTGCGGGCATCGCTCGAGGAGCGAGGGCTGAAGGTGCTGCCGGTGTCGGCGGCGACGCATGAAGGCCTGCAGGAGCTGCGGTACGCGCTGTCTGACCTGGTCGCCGGGGCGCGCGCCGCCGCGCCGCCGCCGGACGCGACCCGGATCGTGCTGCGTCCCCGCGCCGTGAACGAACCCACGTTCCACATCGACGTCGAGGACGGCGTGTTCGTCGTACGCGGCGACAAGCCGGAGCGGTGGGTGCGCCAGACGAATTTCGACAACGACGAGGCCGTGGGTTACCTCGCTGACCGGCTCGCCGCGATAGGAATCGAGGCGAAGCTGCTCGCGATGGGCGCCGAACCTGGCGCCGCGGTGCGCATCGGCGACTGGGAGTTCGACTGGGAGCCCACCGGCGACGACGGCGATTTCCGCTCCACCAGGCGGGGTCAGGACACGAGGTTGGAGGGGCGATGACAGCGGCTCCGCGCGCGTCTGTACTTGCCGCGCGCCGGATCGTCGTCAAGATCGGGTCCTCGTCCCTCACGGGTGCCGACGGTCACCTCGACGGGTCGCGCGTCGACGCGCTCGCCGAGGCGATGTTCGAGCTGCGGTCGAGCGGGCACGAGGTCGTTCTCGTCTCCTCCGGCGCGATCGCGGCCGGGTTGCGGCCGTTGGGATTCGAGCGCAAGCCCCGCGACCTCGCGACGCTGCAGGCGGCCGCGTCCGTCGGCCAGGGCCTGCTCGTGCATCGCTACGCCGAGGCATTCGCGCGGCACGGCGTCACGGCTGGGCAGGTGCTGCTGTCGGCGGAGGACGTTGTACGCCGGGCGCACTACCTCAACGCCAAGCGCACCCTCGAGCGACTGCTCGCGCTCGGCGCCGTACCGATCGTCAACGAGAACGACGCGGTCGCGACTGCCGAGATCAAGTTCGGTGACAACGACCGGCTGGCGGCGCTGGTCGCCAACCTCGTCGCCGCCGATCTGCTCGTGCTCCTCTCCGACGTCGACGCGCTCTACGACGCCGATCCGCGCAGCGGCAAGGGCCGCCGGATCGCCGAGGTCGCGTCCGTCGACGAGCTCACGGGTGTGGCGCTCGGCGCCGCGGGGTCGATGTACGGCTCCGGCGGCATGGCCAGCAAGGTCGACGCCGCCCGAATCGCAATGGCGAGCGGCGTCGTAACCTTGGTCGGCGGCGCGGCCGATGCGCGCCGGCTGCTCGCCGGTGAGGACGTCGGCACGCTCTTTCACGCGGCAGAGACCCGCACGGCCGCCCGGTTGTTGTGGCTCGCGCACGCGGCGACCCCGGCGGGCCGGCTGTGCCTCGATGAGGGTGCGGTGCGAGCAGTCGTCGAGCGCCGGCTCTCCCTGCTGCCCGCCGGGATCACCGGAGTCGAGGGCAGTTTCGTTGCCGGCGACCCTGTCGACCTCGTCGACACGTCAGGTCACGCTGTGGCCCGCGGCTTCGTCAACTACGGCTCGGACGAGTTGCCATCCCTGCTCGGCCGGTCGACGAAGGACCTCGCTGCCGAACTCGGCCCGGCGTACGAGCGCGAGGTCGTCCACCGCGACGACCTCGCCCTCCTGACCCCCTGACGGCCCACCGCCCTCACTGACCCACCCGCGCCCCGTCTCAGGCTCGAAGTTGATCAGGCGTGTGACGTGCGTTGCCCTATAGGGGTTGTGCTGTCTCGGGACATGCCTGACAGATGTGTCAGGACATCGCTGACACTAGTCGGGGGCGTTTGCCGCGTTTGCCGGGCTTCCCGGTGGGTCGACCGCTGGGCTGGTA
>JBKJZO010000064.1:0-6178 GCA_046715235.1 Mycobacteriales bacterium | reverse complement strand
AAGTAGTCGATGCGCTCGAGCTCGGCAGCGGCGATCAACGTCGGGAACCGCAGTTCGGTGGCCTGCCACCTGGTGGCCATGTCGACGAACACCTCGTCGAGGCGATCCGACAAGCGCAGGAGAGCGCCGTGCAGCGTGGCGTTTCCCGCGCCGTCCCAGTGCAGGCCGTCCGGCAGGATGGGCGCCTGAGTCATCAGCGCGCTGCCGCAGCGAAGAACGTCGCGTAGATGGCGTCGATGTCACGAAAGACGCCCGGCCGAAGCTGCCCGACGTCAAGGGGCTCGCCGCGCAGTTCCTCTATGTGCAGAAGCAGGTCCGTGACTTGGAGCGAGGTCAGGAAGCGCGACGCGATGAGCGGGGTTGCGTCGGTGAAGTCCGGCCCGATGGGCACAGCAGAGTGTTCGTGCACCCAGCTGCGCAATGCGTCTCGCACTTCTGTCTCGTCTTCGACAGTCACAGCGCTTCCTCCATGGTTGGGTGGATTCCGGTCTCGCCCAGGAAGCGCAGACACCGGCTGGTCATCTGGACCCGATGCGTGCGGGTCACGTCGTGATCCCATGCCTGTCTCGAAACCGCGACGGGCCCGGCGATGCCTGCGTCCCGATACACCTCGGCGTTGTAGTACTCGCGCCAGGTTGATACGAGGTACGCAGTCAGATACGAGCGGATGCCATCGATCGTCCCGGGCGACCAGGTCGGGGCGTACTGCTGCCACAACTGCTCGACCAGTGTGCGGCCGAAGGCCAGGTGCCGCGTCTCATCTGCGTGGTGGTTCGCGTTGATCCTTCGCGCCACCGGGACGAGCCGCTCGTCTTCGCCCATGGCGACGTTGTAGCGGTCGACGATCTCCTCGAAGATCGCCACCTTCGCGAAGAACAGGAAGTCGTCCTCGCCGTCGGCGTACTCACGCGGGAAGACGACTTTGCGGTCGGGATAGATCCGGCCGGCGTACTGCAGGCAGAAGCGGCCAAACCAGATGCTGTGTTTGTTCTCCTCGTCGAGGAAGTGATGCAGATACTCGCTGACCTCGCCCGGCTGGGGGGCGTAGAGCCGGCTGGCCAGGCCCTGCATCAGGGCCTTCTCGCCGTGGATGTTCAGACTGCAGAAGTTGACCGCTTCCCAAAAACTGAGCTCCATGCGCGCGTCATCGGTCAGCGATTCCCAAACGGGAGTCCCGTACAGGGAGATCAGCTCCGGGCTGGTGAACCATTGCCGCCGGTCGACCTGGTCGGGCCAGTCGATGCCGTCGTACGGGGTGCGGTAGTCGCGGCGCGACAGCTCACTGAGCCGGCGGGCTGTCTCGACCAGATCAGCCATGTCAGGTCTTCTCGAGGATGAGCGCCTGCCAGTTCATCCCGTAGCCGGCCATGACGAGCAGGAGCCGCTCGCCCGATCGCACCCGCCCGTCCTTCTCGAGATAGGCCATGTTGACGATGTTGTCAGCACTGATCACATGCGCGACGTCAGGCAGTGACGGCGCATGCACCCTGCCCTCGTCGACGCCGAGCAAGCGCGACAACACCTGCCACGCCTTGCCATTGGTGTTTTGCGGCACGATCCAGTCGAGGTCGGCGGCGGTCAGCCGAGCCTTGACCAGGATCTCGCTGACCAGTCGGTGGGTGTACGAGAAGTAGGCGCCGACGGTCTCGTCGTCGTCGGCCGCGACCATGGCTCCGTTGGTGATCTGGTGAGCGGCGACGAGCCGGTATGCGGCCGCATCGCGCGAAACGACGCAAGCAGCGGCGCCGTCCGAGATCAGGCTGTAGGCCTGCTCGTAAAGGGACCCTTCGGGGAAACGGTCGGCAGAGATGCACAGCACCCGGTGTATGTCGGGCTCCGCGGCGATCAGCGCACCCGCAAGTCGAACCGACCCCAACATGCTGGTGCACGCCTGCTGGTTGAGCCCGAAGACGATGGCGTGGTCGAGGCCAAGGTCGGCCTGTAACCGGCTCGCCGGGTAGTCCATGAGGTGCTTCACGTCGCGCGTCGTCTCGAACGCGGCGGCCAGCCCGATGTTGCCGTTCTGCGGGATGCAGGTTGCGTAGACGATCGCGTCGATGCCCGAGAGGGCGCCGCCCATGCCGCGCGCTGCAGCGCGCGCCAGGTCGTACGCCGTCTCCTCCGTGGCACAGACGTGGTGTTTGCGGAAACCCGCTGCCAGCAGACCCTCTGCATTCGTCAGCGTGCGCCCGGCGGCGACGCTCTGCTCCACGGTCGCAGGGCAGCTGCCGAGCGCGTAGCTGAACGCGTCGACGTACACCTGCTCGGTCATCGGGCCGCCAACCGCTCCATGGCGGCCGCCGCCACGTCGCGTCGCAGGATCGACCGCTTCGCGGACTTCGGCAGTTCGGTCTCCGACACGATCACCAACGTCGGTCGCTTGTATCCGCTCAGGGTCCCCGTCGCGCGCGCAACCTCTGCTGCCGCGTCATCGTGCGACAGCGCAGACGTCGGTACGACGACGGCGCAGACTTCCTCTGCGCCGGACCCAGAATCACCTTTCGCGCGTACGCCCACGACACAGACTTCGGCAAACATCGAGCTCGCATGGAGCGCGGTCTCGACTTCCTCGGGCTGCACGTTCTTACCGCTCTCCAGAACGATCAGGTTCTTCGCGCGGCCGGTCACATAGGCGAAGCCGTCGGTGTCTATGAAGCCCAGGTCGCCGGTCGCGAACCAGCCGTCTTTGACGACGCTGCTCGTGAGCGCGTTGTCCTCCCAATAGCCGGCCATCACCGCAGGCGAACGCACATGGAGTTCGCCTAGCTCATCGACGCGGATCTGCGTCCCGGGCAGCGCACGACCAACAGATCCCGGGCGGTCGTGATCCGGTGAGTTCGCCGTAACGAGCGGCGAGGTCTCGGAGAGGCCGTATCCCTGGTACACCGGGATGCCGATGGCGGCGTACGACTCGATCGTGCCGGCTGGGAGCGGCGCACCACCGACGAACAGCGCGTGGGGCGCGACGCCCGCCTGGCCGATCGCCGGGCGAAGCAGTCGAAGCAGCATGGGCACGGTCATCATGTGTGTCGTCCCGCGCTCCTGCATCAGAGCGACGATTTCGCCCGGCATCAGAGTCTTCGCGAACGACAGCTCGGCTCCGACTGTGAGGCAGCACAGCACCGCGCAGGACAACTCGAGCATGTGATGCAGCGGCAGCACGGAAAGCCAGCGATCGGTCGGTGCGAGCTGCTGGGCCAGAACGGCGGCCGAGACGTCGTAGGCGATGTTCCCGAAGGTCAGGGTCACGCCTTTCGGCTTCCCGGTGGTTCCGGACGTCCAGACAATCAGTGCCGGGTCAGACATCGAGCACGCGACGCCGCCCGTGCCAGAATCACCGCCGAGCGCGTCGCGCGCCGCCGCAACGGCGTCAGTGATGACGAACTGTGGCGTGCATCGATCCGTGATCGCGCGTCGTTCGGCGTCCGTGGATTTGGGGTCAACTGGCACGGCAATAGCCCCGGCCCGCCAGATTCCGAGCAGGACGGCGACCCACTCCGGTGAGGACTCGTCGCTGAGCACCACCCGGTCGCCGGCTCCGACCCCGGCGCGGGCAAGCATCTGGCAGACCGAGTCAGACTGGGCATCGAGCGCCGCGTAGGTCAGCTCATGCCATCCCTCCGTCGAGCGCATCGCGAGCGCGACCCGCCGCGCGCGGTCGTCGCTGGCGTTTAGCGCCAGCAATGAGCCTATGAATGCGGCGGAATCGGCGAATGCCGTGACTTGCCCGGTGGCTCCCCGTTGCGTCGACACCTGAGCAGTGTGACCGGTGCGTACCATCCGCGTATGCCAAACGAGGCCGGACATCACCGTGTCAGCTTGCCGGGAGCGGTCGAGGACCGACTCTTCTTCGCGCAGGTTCGCGAAGATCCCAGCCTTGAGATCGATGCCCTCGCGGCTGGCCCTGACGACTCCGTCGTGGTCGTGAGCTCCGGCGGGTGCACGGCCTTGTCGCTCCTCGCCGCGGGCGCCGGGCACGTCGTTGCGGTTGACCTCAACACGAGTCAGAACAACATCGTTGAGCTCAAACTCTCCGCAGTCTCGACGCTGAGCGGGACCGACGCGACGCGGTTCCTCGGCGGTTGGCCAGCATCGCCCGCCTGGCGCCGCTCGACGTACCTGCAGCTGCGCATGCGCCTGACGCCCGGCGCGCGTGGCTATTGGGATGCGCGTCGCAAACAGATCGAGTCAGGGGTGATCGCCTCCGGCGTGAGTGAACGCTTCATCGGCGTTGTCATGCGCGTGGTGCGCACCGCGATCCACCCACCGTCACGCGTGCGCCGCCTGCTGGCCTGCCAGTCGCTGGAGGAGCAGCGTGCCCTGTACGAGCGGGAGTGGGATTCGCGCCGGTGGCGCCTGCTTTTTACCGCCCTGCTCAACCGGGTGGTTTTCCGCAAGACCTATGCCCCAGCGTTCTTCGAGCACGTCGAGAATCCGAGTTTCGCCAGGCACTTCTACGGCCTTGCCGCCCACGCGCTCACCAACGTTCCGATCGCAACCAACTACTTCGTGCACCAGATGCTTACGGGTTTCTACCCGCAGGAAGTTCCTGGCGGTCTGCCGCCGTATCTCGAGTCAGTTAGCACCCCCGCGTTGGCCGGCGCCCAAACGCGGCTGACGTTGGTTGACGGCTCGTTCGGGGACTACCTGAAGACGTGCGCCGACGCCTCGCTCGACGGCTTTGCCCTGTCGAACATCTGTGAGTGGCTCACGCCTGAGCAGATCGACGATCTGCTGACCGAGATCGTCCGTACGGCGCGACCGGGCGCGCGACTGGTGTTCCGCAACTTCGTGGGCTGGACCGATCTGCCGTCGCGTTGGACGGGCATCTTGACCGAGGACGCCGAACTCGGGGAACGCCTCATCGCGCAGGATCGCAGCGCGGTGCAGCGCCGGTTCGTCATCTGCCGCGTCGCCCACGCGGCCGCATGACCGATCAGCATCAGCCGCGCGACGCGACCAGCGACGACAACGCGGCGCTGCTCGCTCTCACAGCTGCGTGCCCGATGGTGGGCGACATCGGCTTGTGCATGCAGCGGCAGCCCGACTTCTTCGCCCTCAACCGGCTCGAGGGCGATGGCTGGCGAGTCGGCGTCGTCGACGACCTGGGCGGTGTCCCGATCGGCTGTGTCGCGGTAGCTGATCGCCAGACCTTCCTGCACGGCCGGCCCGGTCGCACCATGTACGTCAGCGACCTCAAAGTGCATCCAGCGCATCGGGGCAGGGGTGTCGCTGACGCGCTGTCGTCGTACGCCCGTCAGGTCTGCCTGGAGGTCGGCGGCCCGCAGGTGCCGACGTTTCTCACCGTTCTCGCCGGCAACCGCGCCATGGAACGGCAGCTGGCCGGGGGTCGCGCGCAGCTGAAGGTCGACAAGGTGGGGACGATTCGCGCGCACTCAGTGAGCTTGTTGTGGCGTCGGCGTACCGGCAGTCCCGAGGGCATTCGGGTCACACGTGCCAGTCATGCTGACCTGGAGGAGATGGCTGCCCTGTGGCAGCGGGTCGCGCCGCTACGACAGTTTGCGCCGGTCCACGACGGCGACTCGTTCGCGGCATGGATCGCTGCCGCGCCCGGGCTGGAGGCATCCAGCTATCTGCTCGCCAGGGAACCGGGCGGCCGGCTGATCGGATTCGTCGGAATGTGGGATCAGGGGTCCTTCAAGCAGATGCAGGTGACGTCGTACCCGCGGTCGATCGCAGCGTTTCGGGCCGCCTTCAACATGATTGGGCCGGCGTTTCGAGCCGCGCGCCTGCCGCGAGCGGGGGGCTTCATCCGGAGCCTGAACGCGGTCAACGTCTGCGTGCCAGGGGACCGAGCGGACGTGCTCCGGTCGCTGCTGATCACGGCGTACAACGAGCATCGAGGACACGGCTTTTCGTTCTTCAACATCGGGCTGGCCGTGGACGACCCGCTGTCGGGTGCGCTGTCGGGGCTGTTGGCCCAGCACACCGACGTCGAGGGATTCGTCACAGCGCCCGGAGGCGGGTACGCCGGTCCACCGCTCACCGATCGACCGCTGCATCACGAGATCGCGCTGGTCTGACCAACCGTTCGCGTTGTCAGTCCGGCTCGTCGAGCGCTACGGCCAGTGCCGGGAGCGTCGGCCGAGGTCGGCGTGGCTCGCGTACGCCAGCTGATCCGTCGTCCCAGCCGTCGTCCCAGGGATTCCAGCCGCCG
>JBKJZO010000063.1:0-9926 GCA_046715235.1 Mycobacteriales bacterium | reverse complement strand
CCACCGCCGACGGCCACCCCAACGGCGCCCGCGCCGCCGAAAAAGACCCCCCCTAAGTGGGCAACCCCGACGCCGACGACAGCCCTCATCGAGGAGCCCGTGGTCACCGTCGAACCGGTCGAGCCTGCGGTCAGCTCGTTCACGTTGCCGCCAGACGAGGAGATCGTCGAGGATCTGGCGACGACGGCCGAGGAGGCCGAGACCCCCAGTGCGACGCCGGCCGCCGCGACAAGGACCTCCGGCAAGGGTTTCAACATCATCCTGCTGGGCGTGGTGGGCGCCGGGCTGCTCGGCCTCGGCGGCATCGCCGGCCTCTACTTCACCCGGCCCCGAGGCCCCGCGTGAGCGACTGCCTGTTCTGCGGGATCGTCGCCGGCGCGATCCCTAGCGACCGCGTCAGCGAGAGCGAGCGCGTGCTTGCGTTTCGCGACATCGCGCCCGCGGCGCCGACGCACGTGATCGTCGTACCGAAGGCGCATTTCGCCGACCTGAACGAACTTCTCGCCGCCGATCCTGAGCTGGTCGCCGACGTCATACGCGAAGGTGCGGCTGTCGCCGCGGCCGAGGGCGTCGGCGCCGGCTACCGACTCGTGTTCAACAACGGCGCGGAAGCCGGGCAGTCGGTCTTTCACGTGCACGCGCACGTCCTCGGCGGGCGGCGGCTGAGCGCGCTCGGCTGAGCGTCAGCAAGGCTCGCCCCGAGTAGCACCGCGGCGCCGCGGGTACGATCTCTGCACTGTCGTCGAGTGAGGAAAGCAGGCGCGAGAAGCGCTTTGGCGCAACCAGACAAGGCACAAACACGGATCGTCGTGCCCGGTGCGCATTCGATGGTGAGCCTGCTCGGCCAGCGTGACGAACTGCTGACGCTGATCGAGCGCGCGTTCCGCTCCGACATCCATGTGCGCGGCAACGAGATCACCATCACCGGCGAGCCTGAGGAAAACGCTCAGGCCGCGCGGCTGTTCGAAGAGCTGATCGAGCTGCTCGACAAGGGCGATGAGCTGACGGGCGAGACCGTCGACCGCACGGTCGCGATGCTCTCGCAGCGCTCCGACGAGCGTCCGGTCGAGGTGCTGACGCACAACATCCTGTCGTCGCGCGGCCGCACGATCCGGCCCAAGACTCTCAACCAGAAGCGGTACGTCGACGCGATCGACGAGCACACGATCGTGTTCGGCATCGGTCCTGCCGGCACTGGCAAGACCTACCTCGCTGTCGCCAAGGCCGTGCAGGCCCTGCAATCGAAGTCGGTCAACCGCATCATCTTGACGCGGCCGGCTGTCGAGGCGGGGGAGCGGCTGGGCTTCCTGCCCGGCACGCTCAGCGAGAAGATCGACCCCTACCTGCGCCCGTTGTACGACGCACTGCACGACATGATCGATCCGGAGTCGATCCCGCGGCTCATCGCCGCCGGCACCATCGAGGTCGCGCCGCTGGCATATATGCGTGGCCGCTCACTTAATGACGCGTTCATCATTCTCGACGAGGCGCAGAACACCTCGCCCGAGCAGATGAAGATGTTCCTGACCCGCCTGGGCTTCGGCGCCAAGATGGTGGTGACCGGCGACGTGACGCAGGTCGACCTACCGGCCGGCACGCGCAGCGGCCTGCGCGTCGTCAGGGAGATCCTCGACGGCATACAGGACGTCAACTTCACGATCCTGACGAGTGGCGACGTCGTACGCCACCGGCTGGTGTCCGACATCGTCGACGCGTACGCGCGGTTCGACGCCGAGACGACGGCACCGCGCTCGACCGGGAGCGCTGGCAACCGGCGTCCCCGCCACTGACGGGATCTACGTGGCCATCTTCGTCGCCAATGAGAGCGGCACCGTCGTCGACGAGCAGCGTCTCGTCGATCTCTCGACGTACGTGCTGCGCGAACTCGGCGTCGCCGCCCTGGCCGAGTTGTCGGTGCTCCTCGTCGACGTCGGCACCATGGAACAGCTGCACGTGCGCTGGATGGACGAGTCGGGGCCGACCGATGTGATGGCGTTTCCGCAGGACGAGCTCGACGACCGGCCCCACGATGACGACGACGAATCCGCGCCGCCGACGTTGCTAGGCGACGTCGTGCTGTGCCCCGAAGTCGCGACAGCGCAGGCGAGATCGGTCGGTCACACGATGACCGACGAACTCGACACGCTGTGCACCCACGGCATCCTGCATCTACTCGGGTTCGACCACGCCGAGCCAGAGGAGGAGCAGGCGATGTTCCGCGAGCAGGCTCGTCTGCTCGCTTCGTGGCGCAACGCGGGAGCGACGACCGGGTGAACGACTTAGGCAGTCAGCTCTCCCTCGGCATCGCCCTGCTGTTCGTGGCCATTGCCGGGGTACTCGCTGCGATCGAAACGGCGATGTCTCGCGTGTCGAAGGTGCACGCGCACAAACTGGAGCGCGACGGCGTACGCGGGTCACACAAGTTGGTGATGATCGCGGAGGAACCGCCCCGCCACGTCAACCTGCTTCTCCTGCTGCGCAAGGTGTTCGAGCTCGGCGCGACGGCGATCGCGACGACCTTGATCGTGCGCGGGATGGGTGAGGGCAACTGGTCGATTGTCATCGCGACGGCTGTGATGACCGCTGTCTCCTACGTCATCGTCGGCGTCGCGCCGCGCACTCTCGGCGTACAGCACCCCTACGCGATCGGCCTGCGCACCGCGGGCATGACCATATTGCTCACCCGCGTCTTCGGCCCGCTGCCCAAGCTGCTCATCGCGATCGGCAACGCGATCACGCCGGGCAGGGGCTTCGCGAGCGGTCCGTTCTCCACCGAAGCCGAGCTGCGCGACCTCGTCGACCTGGCGGAGCAGGGCCAGGTCATCGAGACGTCCGAGCGCAAGATGATCCATTCGGTGTTCGAGCTCGGTGACACGTTGGCCCGCGAGGTCATGGTGCCGCGGCCGGACATCGTGTTCATCGAGAGCGACAAGACGATCCGCCAGGCGCTGACGCTCGCGATGCGCAGCGGTTTCAGCCGCATCCCGGTGATCGGCGAGAACGCCGACGACGTACTCGGAGTCGCGTATCTCAAGGACCTCGTTCGCGCGACCCAGGAGGGCAAGGATCAGCTCGACGTCGTCCACGCGATGCGGCCGGCGACCTTCGTGCCCGACTCCAAGCCGGTCGACGAATTGCTGCAGCAGATGCAGGCGAGCCAGGTACATGTCGCGATCGTCATCGATGAGTACGGCGGCACCGCGGGCCTGGTGACGATCGAGGACATCCTCGAGGAGATCGTCGGTGAGATCGCCGACGAGCACGACCACGAGACGCCGCCGATAGAGCAGCTCGACCAGACAACGTGGCGCGTCACGTCGCGACTGCCCGTCGACGAGGTCAACGAGCTCTTCGACGTCGACCTGCCCACCGACGACGTCGACACCGTCGGCGGTCTGATGGCCAGCGTGCTCGGCCGAGTGCCCATTCCGGGTGCCGCGATTGCGATGCAAGGCCTGGCGTTTGTCGCGGAGAGCGCGAAGGGCCGACGCAACCAGATCGGCACGATCCTGATCCGACGCGAAGAGGAAGCCACCGATGGGTGACGCCCCGGCACTCGACCCGGAGGACCAGAAGATGCTCACGCTGGCGCGCACGGCGCGCACCCGCGCCTACGCGCCGTACACCGGCACCGCGCAGGGTGCCTCGGTGCGCGACACCAGCGGCCGCACGTACGCTGCGGCGACGGTCGAGCATGCCGAGACGCCGTTGACGCTCTCGGCCCTGCACGCGGCGGTCGCCGCCGCGGTCGCGAGCGGCGCGCGCGAGTTCGAGGTCGTTGCCGTAGTCGGTGAGCGGTGGACCAGGCCGCCGACGGTCGACGGCGCAGTGCTGATGGAGTTCGGCGCCGAGACCGTCGTGCTGCTCGCGGCCGACGACGGCACGCTGATCCGGCGTACGACGGCCGCCGAGCTCGCGGGAATGCTGTGACCGAACCGGAGTTCCGCTCCGGGTTCGCCTGCTTCGTCGGCCGGCCCAACGCCGGCAAGTCGACCCTGACGAACGCGCTCGTCGGGCAGAAGGTCGCCATCACGTCCGACCGGCCGCAGACCACTCGGCACGCCGTGCGCGGCATCGTGCACCGGGCGGACGCACAGCTGGTGCTGATCGACACCCCCGGTCTGCACCAGCCGCGCACTGTGCTCGGCCAGCGCCTCAACGACATCGTGCGCGCGACGTGGAGCGAGGTCGACGTCGTCGGCGTCTGCGTGCCCGCCGATCAGAAGGTCGGCCCCGGCGACCGGTTCATCGTTGAGGAGGTGGCGAAGCTCAAGACCCGCAAGGTCGCGATCGTCACCAAAACCGACCTCGCCGAACACGACGCGATCGGCGCGCAGCTGCTGGCGCTCTCGCAGCTCGCCGACTGGGACGACCTGGTTCCCGTGTCGGCCGTGTCGGCGTACCAGATGGACGTCGTAGCCGACGTACTCGTCGCGCATTTGCCCCCCGGGCCAATGCTCTATCCGGCCGGCGAGCTGACCGACGAGCCTGAGCAGGTGATGGTGGGGGAGCTGATCCGGGAGGCGGCGCTCGACGGCGTACGCGACGAGCTGCCGCACTCGATCGCGGTCGTTGTCGAGGAGATGTTCGAGCGCAAGGACGGCAAGCTGCTCGAGATCCACGCCAACCTGTTCATCGAGCGCGACTCGCAGAAGGCGATCGTAATCGGGCGTGGGGGCGAGCGACTCAAAGCGGTCGGTACGGCGGCGCGCAAGCAGATCGAGGCATTGCTCGGCACGCCGGTTTATCTGGACCTGCGCGTGAAGGTCGCAAAGGACTGGCAGCGCGACCCCAAGCAACTCCGCCGCCTCGGCTTCTGACGACTCGACTCAACCTTTGACCCACCGCCACCCGTCTTGGACGGGTGTGGGAACCTCGTCCCGCTCGTCGATCGCCAGGCACACTCCCTTCCTGGGGCCAGTGCTATCATTTCTGGAAGAGCGATATCAGATCGGTAGGTGAACTCGAGGTGGCCGACATCCTCATCCGCGACGTACCGGAGGAGACGCTTGCAGAGCTCGACGCGGCCGCCGCCCGTGCCGGCGTCTCACGCGTGGAGTACCTGCGCCGCACGCTAGCTGCCGAGGCCGACCGAGTGGCCGGTGGCGTTAGACAGCCGCTGACGCGGGACGACTGGAGGCAGCTGCATGTACTAGCCGCCGACCTGGCCGATGAGGAGGTCATGCGTGGGGCCTGGTCGTGACTGAGGCTTGGCTCATCGACAAGTCGGCGCTGGTCCGATTGCCGGTTCATCCCGATGAGCCAACGTGGTCTGGTCGCGTCGACCAAGGTCTGGTGCACGTGTGTGCGGTCACCCTCCTTGAGATCGGCTACTCAGCCCGCAACGGCGCCGACCATGGTCGTCTGCTTGGCAGCACCCCGTTGTCACGAATGATCGTCGAGTGGGACACGCCGGGAAGCGTGACCCGGCGCGCATACGAGATCCAAGGGTTGCTGGCCACGGCGGGCCAACACCGTGCCCCCAGCGTCGCCGATCTCCTGGTCGCTGCCATGGCCGAAACAGCCGGACTGACGGTCCTGCACTGCGACAAGGACTTTGAGCTGATTGCCGAAGTGACCGGGCAAGCCCTGCATCGCCTGTAGGGCCCACTGAACGACAAGCTGGGTTGGGGGGCGGCGTCGCAGCGGTCGTGGCGTTCTGACTGCTCGAAGTCGCGATCATGAGATTGGTGAGGGAAGCTGCTCGGGTGACTCCAGCCCCCCTCCCGGTCCGGCCGCGCAACGCGCTCGCGCAGTATGACGACCTCGTCGACCAGTGGTGGGAGCCGCGTGGCAGCTTTGCCGCGCTGCACTGGCTCGCCAAGGCGAGGGCGGAGCTGATCCCGCCACCGGCGTACGACGGCGCGGTGCTGCTCGACCTCGCCTGCGGCGGCGGGCTGACAGCGCCGCACGTGCCCAAGGGCTACCTGCACGTCGGGTTGGACATCACGCACAGCGCACTGCTGGAGGCGAAGCGGCACGGTGTAGTGCCGGTGCGCGCCGACGTGCAGCGGCTGCCCCTCCCATCAGCGTCGGCAGACATAGTCGTCGCGGGGGAGATCTTCGAGCACGTCGACAACCTGCCGAGAGTCATCGCGGAGATCGCCCGGGTGCTCAAGCCGGGCGGAAAACTCGTCTGCGACACCGTCAGCAGCGGCCTCCCCGCGTACGTCGTGATCGTTCTGATCGGGGAGCGGCTCAAAGGCGGTCCACCACCGCGCATCCACGACCGGCGGTTGTTCGTCTCCGCCTCCCGGCTGCGCACCCTGTGCGATCACCACGGCATCGACCTTGCGACCCGGGGCCTGCGGCCGTCGGCGCACGATTACCTCCGCTGGCTGCGGGGAGCAGCAGATGACGTGAGGATGAAGCCGACCGGCTCGACCGCGGTCGTCTACCAGGGAGTGGGGGTCAAGCGCGCGTGACGGACGCCGTCGGCCTCGCTCGCGAGATCGCGCCCGCGATGGCGGCGCGCGCGTCGGCGTACGACCGCGAGGGTGCGTTCACGAAAGAGGACTTCGACGACATCCGCGCGGCCGGGCTTTTCGGCCTGATGGTGCCTGAATCCCTTGGTGGCATGGGGGTTTCGTTCGGCGGCTACCTGCAGGTCGCCCGCGAGCTCGGCCGTGGCAACGGCGCGACCGCCCTGATCTTCAACATGCATGCGTCGGTCACCGGCGCGCTGGCGGGCATCCCCGACGACGTCGCGGAAGCGTTCGGCGCGGGGGAGGGGTTCTTCGAGCATCGCAACGAGGTGCTCGCCCGCGCCGCCAATGGCGCGTTCTTCGCCGTCGCGATGAGCGAGCGCGGGGTCGGCTCGCGGCTGTCGCAGTTAGCGACGACGTACCAGCGCACCGCTGACGGCTGGCACATCAAAGGCGACAAGAGCTTCTGCTCGGGCGCAGGCCACGCCGACGCGTACCTCGTCGCAGCACGCAGCGGCGACAAGGTCTCGCAGTTCCTCGTGCCGGCCGGCGAGGGTGTCGTCGTCGAGCAGACCTGGGATTCGCTTGGCATGCGCGCGACGTCCAGCCACGACGTCCATCTCGACGTTGACGTACCGCGCGACGCGCTCATCGGCGGCGTCGAGGGCATGGCCGTCGTGATCGCGCAGTACATGCCGCAGTGGTTGGTGGCGTCCTACGCCGCGGTCTACGCCGGCGTCGCGCAGGCCGCCCTCGACGCGGCCATCGACTACCTCACCCGCAAGGATTCGGTACGACGGCTGCCGGCTGTGCGCGCGCGCATCGGTCGCGCCGACGCGAAGGTCGCGGCCGCGTGGTTGGCCGTCGAGCACGCGGGCCGGGTCGTCGACGAACAACCGGCAACACCGGAGGCCAACCGCTGGGTCTACCGGGCCAAACTGCTCGCCGGCGAGACGGCGATGGAGGTCGCGGCGAGCATGCTCGAAGCCTGTGGCACCGGCGCGACGCGACGCGGCGAGCCGCTCGAGCGGCTCTACCGCGATGCCCGCTGCGGCGCCCTGCAACCGGCTACGAGCGATGTCTGCGCCGACTGGCTGGGCCTCGCCGCGCAGGGGCTCGACCCCGACGATGCCGAGGTGGCGCGGTGGTAGCGACCTTCGGCGGATTCGGCATCGCCACCCCCGCGGCGCGCAGCCAGAAGTCCTTGTGGGACGGCTACTTCAACAAGGCGTACGCCGGCAGCCGGGTCGCCGCGCACGCCTGGCTCGCATCCGGCGTCACCACGCGGCACGGGGTCGTCGACCCGACGATCGAGGACGTCTCGCAGTGGTCTACCGCGCAACGCATGGAGCGCTACGTCACCGAAGCGCTGCCCCTCGGCAAGGAGTCGGTGTCCGCGGCACTCGACAGTGCCGGCATCCAGGCGAACGACGTCGATTTCTTCGCGGTCGTGTCGTGCACCGGCTACGCCACTCCCGGGCTCGACATCATGCTCGCGCGCGACCTCGGCATGCCCGACTCGCTGCAGCGGCTGATGATCGGTCACATGGGCTGCTACGCCGCGCTCCCTGGTCTCGCCGCTGTTAGCGACGCCGCCAACCTGCGCGGCCTGACCGGCGTACTGCTCTGCGAAGAGCTCGTCAGCCTGCACCTGCAACCTGCCGTCGACGACACCGAGCAGATCCTGAGCCACTCGCTGTTCTCCGACGCCGCTGTGGCGCTCGTCTGCCGCCCCGGCGCGCCCGGGCTACGGCTGGTCGACGTCGCGTCTGTCACCGACACCAGCCATGCCGAGAAGATGAGCTGGGACATCACCGATCTCGGCTTCCGGATGGGCCTGTCGTCACGGGTGCCGGACGTGCTCGCCGGCCAGGTCGAAGGCCTGGTCGACCGGCTGCTCGCCACCCACGATCTGCGCCGCGACGACGTACGCGGCTGGGCAGTGCACCCCGGCGGGCCGCGCATCCTCGACGTGGTCGAAAACCGTCTCGGCCTCCGACCTGACGCGCTTGAGTCATCTCGCCGCGTGCTGCGCGACTACGGCAACTGCTCGAGTGCCACCGTGCTGATCGTTCTCGACGAGATCATGCGTCGCGCACCCCTGCCGGACGGCGAGTACGTCGTCGCGATGGCTTTCGGCCCGGGCCTGACGCTGTACGCCGCGCTCCTGCGGCAGCAGAGCTAGCCACCCCGTCGCCCTGCCGTTGCTTGGCCGCGATGATCATGTTGTCGAGATCCTTGGTTCTTCTCACGCTCGCTTCAGTCCAGTGATTTCGACAAGTTGATCAACTGAGCGACGGAGTGAGGGTGGGCGCAGTAGGGCGGGAGGCTAACGCGAGCTAGCCGGCGAGGCGCTTCACCGCTACGTCGACGTCGACCTCCAGCTCGGCAGTGACCTTGGTCGGGCGGAACCCGAGCCGGCGGTTGACCCGCAGCATGTGCTCGTTCTCCGTTGCGTTCCACGTCTCGATGATCCGGATGTCGGGCCGCTCATCGAGGATCCGCTCCAGCAGCGCGGCTTTCATCCAGAGGCCGATGCCGTGCCCCCGGTGCGCGGGGTCGACTGCGGTGTTGTGCTGGAGCGTGTGACCCGGCCATTGCCCTAGATGACTGACCTCAGTGAGCCCGACGAGCTCGCCGGTCTCGTCGTGCCGCGCGCAGATCGTCCAGAGTTGGTCGCCATTGGCGATCATCGCGCGTTGCCAGGCCCGCACCTTCTCGGTGTCCGCTAGCTCGTCGTTCCAGCTCATGTCACCCATGGGCGCGGTGTTCATGACCGTGCTCACCCGCGCGAACTGCTCGAGCCACTCGTCCGGCACCTCCCCGTCCCACGACACCAGTGAGTACGCCGACGCCCCAGGTGGTCGCACCGCACACGCCGCGATGTCGTCGCGGTCGACAAGCGCGATCTCCAGCAAACTGCGGGTGTCAGACAAACAGGAGCGGACGTCGTACCGCGCGAGGAACGCCAGTCCCGTCGCCTCGTCGACCGGTTCGAAGCCGAGGACGGTGCAGCTGGCGGCCTGCGCCCCCTCGACAGCGGCTCGCAGCAGTGCCGTCCCGACACCGCGACGTCGTGAATCGGCCGCCACCTCCACGTCGATCTCGGCACGATGCTGGTTCTCGCCGAGTGAATCGCGCCGCATTTCCAGCCAGCCGACGACGCGGCCTTCGTCGACGGCGCGCCAGATCCGGATCACGCGCCTGGCCGGTACGCCGACCACCCAGTTCCACGCAGCGGCGAGCGGCTGGACCTCCTCACCCGGCAGGTCCTCGGCGTACACCTCGGCGTATATGGCGTACCAGGCCTCGCGCTCGGACAGCGGGGAGTTGCGGTAGTCCCATTCGGATACGTCCACGCCTCGTTCCTAGCCCTTGCGACGCGTGGCGGCCAGCCAATATCGCGGCCGTGAGGGGAGAATGGGCGACGTGACCCTGTACCGCGACGAGGCCGTCGTCCTGCGCACCCAGAAGCTGGGCGAGGCCGACCGCATCATCACG